>JAEEPT010000077.1 GCA_016284895.1 Prevotella sp.
ATGAAGAATGCGCTGGAGGATGCCGGAATGCAGCCCGAGGATATAGACTATATCAATGTGCACGGCACATCGACCCATGTGGGCGATATCTCAGAGGCTAAGGCTATCAAGGAAGTGTTTGGCGATGCCGCCTATAAGCTCAACATCTCGTCGTCGAAGTCGATGACAGGACATCTGCTCGGTGCTGCCGGAGCCGTAGAGGCTATGGTCACCTTGCTGGCTGTACAGAACGACGTGGTGCCTCCCACTATCAATCATGAGGAGGGCGACGAAGATCCAGAGATTGACTATCGCTTGAACTTCACCTTCAACAAGGCTCAGCAGCGCACCGTACGTGCCGGACTCTCCAACACGTTCGGATTCGGTGGCCACAATGCCTGCGTGGTGTTCAAGAAATACCTTGGATAGTGGATAGTTTTAGAGTGTAGAGTGTAGAGTTTGCTACCGCTCCAACATCTAAGTGTTATGGCGGATTGCGGTAGCAAACTCTACACTTTACACTCTTTACTCTAAACTAAAACCACAAATATGACTTTCAGAGATTTTATTGAAATCATTCGTCTTCAGTTCCGTGACGAAAAAGAGCTGCGACAGTCACTCTTTAAAATCATGGGATTCTACCCTGACGATATCAGCTACTATAAGATAGCTCTGACCCACAAGAGCTCGGGACAGCGCAACGACAAAGGAAAACCACTCAACAACGAGCGACTGGAGTTTCTGGGCGATGCCCTTCTGGACGCTGTTGTGGGACATATCGTGTTCGAACACTTCAAAGGCAAACGCGAAGGATTTCTTACCAACACACGCTCGAAACTCGTAAGCCGTGAGTCGCTTGGCAAACTGGCCGAGGAGATGGGGCTGACAGAACTGATACAGTCGCGCGGACAGTCGCGTTCGCACAACAGCTACATGGCTGGCAATGCCTTCGAAGCACTCGTAGGCGCCATCTATCTGGACCTGGGCTATGCAGCTGTGATGCGATTCATGAAAAAGCGCATACTGACTCAGATGGTCAACATCGACAAAGTGGCGTATAAAGAGGTGAACTTCAAATCGAAACTGTTGGAGTGGACACAGAAGAACCGTGTACGCATGGAGTTCTGCATGCTCAAACAGAGCAAAGACCAGCAAGGATCGCCCGTCTTCGGATTCCAGGTGATGATAGAAGGCGTGGAGGGCGGCAAGGGTCAGGGCTTCTCGAAGAAGGAGGCTCAGCAGCTGGCTTCGAAAGTGACACTGGAACGACTGCGTCGAGAGCCTCAGTTCATCGATGCCATCTTCACTGCCAAGTCGAACCGCACAAAGATGGAAGAGGAACCCACCATGGCTGCACCCAATCTGGAGGCGGAGAAGACCGACTTTATCATCAAGCAGAACAGAACTGACGAGTGGTATTCGGAGTTTACCGATAGCGAAGTGACAGAGGAGCCGGAAAAGAAGGCCGGAAAGCAGAGAAAGCAGCGATCGAAGAGCGCCAAGAATTCTGAACCCTCCGAGAACCCGGAGATCTCAAAAAGCTCCAGCGACGACTTCGATCTCTCAGACATCACTCATCAGCATGTAGAGCAAGACCGCGAGGACATCATTGCCGCTGCCGAGGCCGCCGCCTTCGCAGAGCAGTGAAGGTGTGGCTAAATTTGACTGTCGTACCTACTTTTAAAGTAGGTATAATCACTTTCTTTTTCCTTGTTTTTATCTCGAAAAAGAGAAAAAACAAGGATTTTTTTTGTTAGAATTAAAAAATACCATATCTTTGCACTATCCTACGCTGAAGTTTTTGATTTAAAGCTACCATTATCTTCTTTGCGTAAAACGTTACTAAATAACTAGAAAATGAATGATTATTACAATTTAAAACGAGGGAAATATGTCACAAAACAAAACAGTTATTCAAGGGCTTGAGCCTGACAATACGTCTCGGCCTTATGGCATGGGCGGTGGTAATCCGCAGTTTTACAATCGTCAATCAACTGGTGGTGGCTCGTCGCGAGGTACTGTGGTTCCTGGTATGGGCGGATATGAGCAGCCAGTGCAGGGCGGACAGCCTGTTCAGGGTGTGCAGCAATCAAAGCCCCGCAATTTGGGTAAGCCTATGGTAGGATTACTTTATTCAGTGTCGCGTACAGCAGCAGGTGAGTATTGGCCATTGCAGATTGGTCAGAATACTATTGGCAGTAATCCAAATTGTGATATTCAACTGGCCGAGGGAACGGTGTCGTCAGAGCATGCCGTGCTTGTTGTGCGTAAAATGAAGAATCCAGAGAAGGTGATTGCCTCTATCAGTGATGCACGTTCTACCAATGGTACTATGCTGAACGGCATCAGTTTGGGATTCTCTGCCGAAGAATGTAAGAATGGTGACATCATTACTATAGGCGACAATTATGAACTCTATTTAGTATTGCTTGATGCTGCCTCATTAGGACTGAAAGTTTCGGAGAATTTCATAGCCACTGATACTGAGGAGAATGGCAGTGATATGCCTTATGATTTTGATCCTCACGCTACTCAGATGCAGCAGTTTGGCCCAGATTCACCTTTCTATGGTGGTCCTGCTCAAGGCGGAACAGTGGGTTTGGACGGTTCATCAGCCTATGGAGCAAAAGGAGGAACAGTAGGTATTTGAGGTGATTACTTTTTTAGTAATTTACTAATAGCAGAAGGCAACGGGGATGGCAACTTTTAAGAGTGTAATGCAGCGACCTAATGACCCTTACATTTATTTATATGTAATGGGCGAGTGGTACTGCTATAATCCTTACGAGCCGCCATTAGGCAGCGGTGCCATGGGCGATGTGTACAAAGGCTACCGCTGTAAGAATGGTGCGCTTATTGCTATTAAAAAAGTAAAAGATGCCTATGCCAACAATATTCAGATTCGTCAACGTGCTAAACAGGAGGCATCCTTAGCTTTCAGGCATCCTAATCTGGTCGAGATGATTGGTTACTGTGAATATGCACCAGACTATGGCCCCATATTTATTTTAAGCAACTTTGTTCAAGGTGAAAACATTGATGAGTATGTAAAAAATCTTGGCGATGTAACCAATAGGGTAGAGAAGATTTGCAATGCCATCTGTTCTGTGTTAAGTGCACTTGACTATGTGCATTCAAGAGGTGTGATTCATCGTGATATAAAACCATCGAACATCATGGTTGAGAATGGTTCAAATGTGCGACTGATGGATTTGGGCATAGCCCGTATGAACGGAGGAAATAAGTTCTCGTCGTTCGGATTTATCGGAACACCTGAATATTCTGCTCCAGAACAGCTTCTGAGAGAGCAAAACGGAATGGCAGTGCAGATCAATGCTACGACTGATATCTATGAACTGGGCATCACTTTCTACGAACTGCTGACAGGCGAGAATCCCATGGCGTGTGCTGAGGAGGCAATGACTCTCACCAAGCAGATGAAAGAGCCGCTACCCGCCAGCGACAAGATACCCCGCAAGCTTATGCAAGTCATCTGGAAAGCCACCGAGAAAGAACAGTCGGCGCGCTATCAGACGGCACTTGAGTTCAAGAATGCTATACAGGAGGCACTTTTGCCAGACCCGTCTTGGCAGGAACGCTGTTCCGTATGGATGCAGGAAAACGTGATTACACTCGTTGCTATTACTTTGGGTATGGCTGCACTATTGTTCATCATTCTGATGATGATATAAACTACCTTAATTATTATAACATAAAGCAAAAAAACCTTGAGATATGGACCTACAGAAACTACATGCCAGCGACAGTGACTCTTTTGTGGGGTTTGCTGAATCGAGACAAGGCGGACGCGCTGAGAATCAAGACTCTTACGGATTTGCCCAGACCAGACGCGGATTTCTGCTGACCGTGTGCGACGGAATGGGTGGAGGACCTGGCGGAAAGACGGCCTCGAGCATTGCTGTGCAGGAGATACTGGCTGGCGTGAGTGAGGCTGCAGAGGATGAAGAGATACCCAACATCTTGATAAAGGCCGTAAGACGGGCCAATATGGCTATCATCGATCGTGGCAACGAGATGCCTGCTCTCAGAGGAATGGGTTCAACGGCCACCGTACTGTTGCTTAATGAGCGCGCAGCCTATGTGGCACATGTAGGTGACAGCCGCATCTATCAGTTCCGTGGAGGTCGCAAGGTGTTCCGTACTTTCGACCATTCCATGGTGTTCGACTTAGTAAAGCAGAAAGTAATCACAGAGGAGCAGGCAAGACTGTCGGCACAGTCGAACGTCATCACGCGGGCACTTGGAATACAGCCTGATGTTGAGGTGGACGTTGCTGAACTGCCATACGAGCGCGGCGACCGCTTCATGCTCTGTAGCGATGGCATTCACGGCAGCATGCCGGAGGCTGAACTCATTAAAATGATTGCCCACCGCAAACAAGCACTTGGTGCACTGGTTGACAACCTGGCTACTACAGTAGACAACATGGGATGTAATCAGGGTGGTGGCCACGATAATCTGACTATTGCTGTAATAGAAACAAAGAAAAACTCAATACTGAAACAACCTATGTCAATCAAAACAAAACTCATGCTGTCAGTACTTACCGGCATTGCCCTGTGTAGCCTTGTACTGAACGTGCTACAGCTCTCATCGAAAAACGATGACGAACCACTTAAACTTAAAGAGGAAATAAAACAATTGAAGACTGCAAACGATTCGATTGAACAAATGGCAGGCAAAAGTCGCGACACGCTCATCATATACAAGAAAGTAGTTAGCGACAACAAGAGCGTGCAGGAGACAGTGGATAAGGAACTTAAAAAATTAAAAGAAAACAAACAATAACTGAAGGAATTATATTATGGCTATGAAAGTTTATACCATTGGAAGAGATGTTAGCTGCAATATTGTCATTGACGACCGTACCGATGTTATTAGTCGCCGACATGCCACGCTCACAGTTGCCCCATCAGGAAAGATGACAATTACTGACCTGAGCTATAACGGCACCTACGTCAACGGTATTCGTATTTCGCAGAATGTACCAGTGCCCGTTACACGCAATGACAATGTATCGTTTGCACATATTGCACAGCTCGATTGGAACCTTATACCCGACACACGTGCCACCTATCTGCGGTATGCATTAATGGGGCTTTTGGCCATTGTGCTGGTAGTGGGAGGTGTGCTGGGCTTCAATGCACTGAATAGCGGCAGTAATAATAATCAGCAGACACCCATGACCGTGGTCAAGGCAGACTCTGCCAACAATGAAGATGCCAAGAAAAAGGCCGAAGAGTTGGCCAAGGAGGAGAAGCAAAAGCAGGACTCTATCAAGAAACATGTTGAAGACTCTATCAAGAAGGTCAATAATGCACGTCGCAATGCAGAGAAGAAAAAAAGCGGAGGAGATAAGAAAGTAGACAAAAAGACAGCTGATGACAAAGACAAAAAGAAAGACGACAAAAAAGTGACTCGCCGCCACTAATAATAGCTACCCCCCGTTTTTCATAACAACGTATAACCTAAAAACAACGATACGACTATGAGATTACTGAAAATAGGACGTGACGCACAGTGCGATATCGTCATCAACAGCCCTAACGTGAGTTCGCTACATGCCGAGATTACACTCATGAACAGTGGCGATATTACTATTGAGGACAAGAATAGCCGCAATGGAACGTATGTAATGAACCAGCGAATAGCTAGTGGAAAGCCTGTCAACATCAGGCGAGGCGACATGGTGAAGTTTGCCGACGTTGAGCTGCAGTGGAGTCAGGTGCCTATGCCAGAGGACAATTCGGCTTATAGGGCCATTTATGGCATCGGTTCGAATTTCAATAACGACATACAAATCTCAGGCAATACCGTCAGTCGCTATCATGCCACACTCAAGGAAGGCAAGGACGGCAAGATGTATATTATTGACCACAGTAAGAACGGTACCACCGTCGATGGCATGAAAATACCTTCGAACACACCTATTCGCATCAAGCGGAAGAGTGTTATTGTCTGTGGTGGTGTACCAGTAGACCTCAGCCGCTACTTCAAGACTAGTCCTATTAAGCCTATATTGGCGGTTGCCGCGAGCGTGCTTTTGCTCGTAGGAATAGGACTGGGAGTGTGGAAACTGATAGATGGAAGGGGGAATAAGACGTATATATTCAGTGACGAGCAACTATACAACCGTTTTAATAATTCGGTGGTTATGTTGACTGGTATTTTTCATTATGAAGTAAGTATAGGAGACGTTGACGTTGACAAGTGGAATAAAATGCTTTTTGCGAAAGGAAGACAATATAGACTTAACCTTTCAAGTTTGTTTATTCCTAAAAAGTTATTGTGGGCTAATGGTCCGTTAGACGTCTCTACATATTCAACTAGACAATTAATAGATGCTTTTGATAAAAAAGGTACTTACGGAGGAACTGGATTCTTTATATCGGAAGATGGTAAGCTCCTTACGAATCTGCATGTAGTGAAGCCATGGATGTTTGATGAAAATGTAGAGATCGTTAAGTCAATGCAAAACTATTATGCTGAAAAGGTTGCTCAGGCTGTAGAGTTAATCAATGCAAAGGAAGGAATATCTTCTCTTTCTGCATACGTTTCTAAGGTGAAGGTTGATGGAGTACTGGACTATATTGCTCTTGTTCCGGAAGGCGAAGTATTCGATGCAGATAACATTACAAAATGTAGAGTCCTTTCTGCTGGAGAAGATACAGATATTGATATAGCGTTAATTCAGACCATTAGCAAACGGCTGCCAACACCTAAATCAACCTATGTGAATGTAAAAGACAGTATGGATGTTTCTGATGAGGCGCTGACCATAGGACGTCACATGTACACATTGGGATTCCCCATGCTTACGGGTCTGCAAGATTCTCGTTCAGACGGCATTCATCTTTTGGCTCGAGGAGGTAGTATAACTCAAATTCTTAATGAATATTCATTTGGATTTGATGCAGCAGCATTTGGCGGTGCAAGTGGATCGCCTGTCTTTAACGACAAAGGAATGCTCATCGGTATTTTGAATGCCGGAGCTACAAGGTCTCAGGGCTTCAATTACGGCATCAAGGCAAAATATGTAAAGAATTTGTTAGAAAGTCCATATAAGAAGTAATTGAATAATCAAGTTATGAAAAAAATATTCCTTGCGTTCATGGCACTGACCATGGCGGTGGCGGCTCAAGCCGTAGTAGTTGAGAGTTTAGTGCTGAAGAATGGCACGGTGCTCCACGGATATATCCAGAAACAGAATGGTGACCTGTGTACATTTCTTTCAGATAATGCCATGGTCATTCTCAATAATAAAGATGTGGTAGGTATTAGCAATGAGCGAGCTTACAGGTTGTCGGAGCTGAACGACGCCTGGAAACAATGGGCTGAAAAAAATGATGCCTTTGAAGGACTGGGCGACAATCGCACGCTCACTCTCTGTGACGTAACCACCAAAGACCGTACGGCTGGCATGGTGAAAGTGCTGGAGCGTGGTGCCACCATTAAGTATCTGGAGATGACACCTACTACCTATATTGTTTCGTGGGAGAAGGAAGTGAGGATGAAGCGTGGTGAACGCCGCAAGAAGACTGCGTTATCGGGCATCAACGTGAAATATCAGCTCAAGTCGGGTATGGAGTATCAGGGTCAGTTTGCCGAAGATGCCGATTCCACACTGAGTGTTTATTTGGATAATGGTGTGATGCAGACTTTTAAAACTGCCGATGTGGTGAAGTACAGTTATTATCCTATTAATCCCAACCAGACCATCTTCGAGCAGAGTCCGCTGCTCGACGTGGTGCGCACCAAGCATGGTGAGAACGTGGGTGTCATTATTGAAGAGAACTATGCTTCGAACAAGGATGAGGAAAACTATTTGCTGCTGCAACAACAGACGGGAGCCATTGAGAGCATTAAGATGTCAGAACTCGTTGAGACGCGCAAGCAACTTAATCCAGCTTATGACCCCAAGTTCGATATTCTCTTGAAGGATGGCGATTTGGTCATTGACCGTCAAGAAACTTTAAAGGTAACAATCAAAGAACAAAACGATGAATTAATGCTCGATTCGCTACCCTCGAAAATTATTGAGCTTAAGAGAAGTACCGACAATGCCACCCACCTCACCGTAGAGTTTCGCAACGACCGGCTGGCTTCCGGCACCTCTCCCTACCAGTTAGTAAAGCTTCAGACCCGTAAGGGCAAGAAAGACTCAAAGCAGCATTTCTTTACTTATAAGGATCTTGTTAATGCCGTCTACAGGCCGTTACGAATGGAAACCAGTGTGAACCATACTACGAAGATGGAGTTTGTTGTGGGCGGTAAGGGTCTGTTCGTGCTCTATGATGCCGAGAAGAAAAAAGGCATTCCGTTCGGTGTGAAGTAATAAGATTACAGGTTGGCCTATGGCAATGCAATTCTCATCACAACGCCTGAAGGTGGCGGGCATGGCAAGTAGTATGATTGGCGGACGACCCGACAATCAGGACTCATGGGGCTATGGCGACACTCCTTTGGGATTTCTTTTAGTGGTGTGCGATGGTATGGGCGGTGGCCCAGGCGGCAAGCTGGCTTCACAGACAGTTGTGAATGAGATACTGAGGAGCATGATCGGCAGCAGTTCGCAGATGTCACCTGTAGATGCTTTGAAACGAGCCGTGGCACAGGCCGAACAAGCCCTCGACAACATCATGCAGGCTAATGCAGCACTGAGGGGTATGGGATCTACGCTGGTGGCAGTGCTTGTGAGCGAACAGTCAGCACATGTAGCACATTTGGGTGACAGCCGTTGCTATCGTATCAGTCAGAATAAAGTTGCTTTCCGCACAGATGATCATTCGCTTGTTGGTGAACTAGTACGCAACAAGGCCATGACCGAAGAGCAGGCACGTTTGTCGCCCCAGTCTAATGTTATCACTCGTGCTTTGGGTAACACCAACAATCATGTGGCTCAGATCAGCGAAGTGAGTTTTATGCAAGGCGACCGCTTCGTGCTTTGTACTGATGGCGTATGGGGTGTCATGCCACATGAGCAGCTTGTGCAACGGTTCACGGCTCCAGTAAGTATTGCTGATCTGGTGGTGAGGTTGTCTGAAGAAGTTGACCGCATTGGGCATAGTGAGGGTGGCCATTTCGACAATCACACAATTGCTGTGCTTGAAACCAATATGAATTCAAAACTCCAAGAAAAGATGAATAGGACAATAAAGATTATTATCGGCGTGCTAGCACTAATGTTACTAATCAGTGTGCTCTTCAATCTCGCAGGCAATAAGGGTGACAATAGCCAGATAACAGTTCTGCAATCACAAATTAGCGGGCTACAAGCAGAGCTTGATAAGCAGAACAGTCGTAACAGCGATCTTGAGGGTTATAAACTGCGTTATGAACAACTCACCCGTGAACGGTCTGGCAGCTATTCCTTAGAACTGGACTGGCTTATGCGTAAGAACGATTCGCTAAACAATGTTATTATTGAGCTTGAGCAACGTATTTCGGCTTTGCAAGACCAGATTGTTAATCAGCAAGAAAATGGCACTACTAACCATGATAGTAAGGTAACAAAAGATAAAGAAGAAAAACCTGTCACACAAGTAAAAGGCAAATCATTCGCTTATGCCCGGATGACGGCTAAAGAATGTGTTAAAGCCATGCTCGTGGAACTAGAAACCATGCGGGATGCGAAGAGTAAGAAGATGGCAGAGGTCACTTCGACAAAAACTCGTAGCAAAGACATTATAGAGAATCTCATGATACAGCTTGACCAGAAAACATCTCGTAAATATGAAGAGAAGATTGCTGGCATGAGACGTATCCTTAATGCACCTGATGGAGCTTGTCTCAATGCCGATCTACCCGACAAACAAGGATATTATCGCAGTACAAGAGCCGGCATTAGGGATATTCAGGTGCTCATTGGTAAAACGCAGGAGATTCAGAAAGACTTGAAATAAGAATAATGTGCTTATAAAGGGAGATAAAAGGTAAAACATAATTTATATTATAATGGCGATTATTAAACTGCAAGGCGAACAAGAACGCCAAAATCATATATTCTATCAAGTTGATTCGTCAGAGCAGCCCATTGGAGTGGGTGGCATGGGACAAGTGTACAAAGGTATGCGTGTAGACGAACGCACAGGCACTACACGCCCTGTGGCCATAAAGTTCATGTTCAGCGACCTGCCCCCTCAGGCCATTGAGCGTGCCCGTCGCGAATCTTCCATTCGGTTGCGCAACGACAATCTTATTGAAATGCTTGGTTTCATTGAGACGCAGGAGCAGCAATCGTCAGGTGACGTAATCAGCCATTTTCATGTAGTGAGCGAACTGCTTGATGGTGTGTCGCTTTCTGATATTCTTGAAGGGAAGACAACTGGACGCGATGGAAAAGATGTCCCGTTTGCGGTTAAGATGTTGCAGGACTATCGCAGTGATTCCGAACATTTTGCTCGTTTCATTGTGATGAACATTCTTTCTGGACTGATGGCGCTACATGACGCAGGTTATATTCATCGCGATATAGACCCTTCGAACATTATGGTTACGGCCGACGGTCATATTAAGCTCATTGACTTCGGCATAGCAAAACAGATGAACACGCTGACCACGAGTGACAAGCAACTGACAGTGGCAGGAAAGTTCATGGGCAAGCCCGAATATGCTGCGCCAGAACTGGCTTTGGGTGATGTGCAGCATCAGAACCAGACAACCGACATTTATGCAGTGGGTATTCTATTATATCAACTTATTGTAGGACATACCCCCTTTGAAGGTGCTCGTCATGAGATATTGGAGAAGCAGCTAAAATCGAGTCTGCCGGTGAATGTCATCAAGAATAAGGCTCTGCGGAAGATTGTGCAAAAGGCTTGTGAGAAGAAACAGGAATTGCGTTACCAGTCATCGGCACAGATGCGTGTGGCATTGGAGACGATGCAATCTGGTGGCGGTACGTCAAATTTGTCGTTGCCAGGCCGGAAAACCATGTTTGGCATTGCTATAGCAGTAGTATTGCTTGTAGTATGTGGAGCCATTGCATTCCACGTCAGTGGCAATAATGCTGAACTACAGGCACAGGCTGAACGGTTAGCCCATGAAAATGATTCTCTGAATAGTCTTATTAACGACCAGTTGGCTCAGGCCAAGCAGTTGGTTGAATCGGCTAAGTCAGTAGGAGGTAGTGCTGAGAGCGAACAACGGCTGATGAAAGCTTTTCTTGCCTATCTGCAGGCAGAACAGATTGCCTCGTCGACCGATAGCATTCATCAGGTAGCAATGCCCGATGTAGCTTTGGACAAGCAGAATATTTTAACCAGCCTCAGTAAGACGATTGAGGCACTACAAGAACAAGCTTCAGGGTTGCAAGACTTGGGTGAGCAAGAGCTTGCGGCTGTTTGTGAGGAACGCATCGCTGCTATAGAACAGTTCCTAGCTCAGTATGCACCAAAGGCTTCTGAGGAGGATGAAGAAAATAGCGAGGTGGCAGACAGCATTAGTAGCATGTCGGACAGTAGCAGTCTTTTCCAGGAAGGAAAGATGTTGCAGCAGAAACGTACTATAGCCAAACAGCAGGCTGCCATCAAAAAATTCCAAGCCGCAAAGCTCATGTATGCTACTGACCAAGAAAAGGCGCAATGTGATAAAGAGATAGCTGCCTGCAACGAGTTGATAGCCGAGCTTCGCAAAACACAGAGCGAAGCCCGTCAGCCAGCGGGAAGTCAAGCTGAAGAACCTGATACAAAGACATCCGAACAGCCTGTCACTCCAGTAGAAGAAGCCGTACTGTCTCTCTCAGCCAGTAATATGACGTTCAAGGCAAAGCCAAAGGAAGCACAGAACATTACGGTAACGTCCAATCTGGATAATTGGTCGATTTCTACGAGTTCGTCGTGGATACATGTCAGCAAGATGGGTAATCAGGTATTTGTAGCCGTTGACAGAAATGATACTGGCGATAATCGTACTGGAACTGTGATAGTGAAGGCTGAGGCGAAGTCGGCTACACTCACGGTCACACAGTTAAAGAAGAAAGGTCTTGGAGCTATTCTGGGACTTTAAAGAGTTAAAAGTAAATAGGAACGTAATTTTCAGTAAAAGATTTCATGGCATTCATAAGACTTCAAGGCGAACAAGAGCGTCGCAATCATATATATTATCAAGTTGATTCGTCAGAGCAGCCCATTGGAGTGGGTGGCATGGGACAGGTTTTTAAAGGAATGCGTGTCGATGAACGCAACGGAAACATGCGTCCGGTGGCAATTAAATTCATGTTCAATGACCTTCCTCCGCAGGCTATTGAGCGTGCTCGGCGAGAAGCTTCCATCCAGTTGAGGAATGACAATTTGATAGAAATGCTGGGATTCCTTGAAATCGATGAACGCAATGCTATCGGTGATACCATCAAGCACTACCATGTAGTAAGTGAATTGCTATGTGGGGTCTCTCTTGACAGTTTGCTTGAAGGTAATGTCAAAGATGGTAATGGAAATGAGGTACCGTATGCGGTAAAATTATTGCAAGACTATCGTAACGATCCTGAGCATTTTGCCCGCTATGTGGTCATAAATATTCTCTCAGGCCTGATGGCTCTTCATGACGCAGGTTATATCCACCGCGACATTGATCCTTCAAACATTATGGTTACAACTGACGGCCATATTAAGCTTATAGACTTCGGCATTGCCAAACAGATGAATACACTGACTACGAGTGATAAGCAATTGACTGTTGCCGGAAAGTTCATGGGCAAACCAGAATATGCCGCACCAGAGTTGGCTCTTGGTGATGTTCAGCACCAGAACCAGACCACCGATATCTATGCTGTAGGTATACTGCTCTACCAACTCATTGTGGGGCATACTCCATTTGAGGGACCGAGGCATGAGATTTTGGAGAAGCAGTTGAAGTCACGTTTGCCGCTGAATGTCATTAAAAACAAGGCTTTGCGTAAGATTGTGCAGAAAGCTTGTGAGAAGAAGCAGGAATTGCGTTATCAGACTTCGGCCCAGATGCGAGTGGCTCTTGAGACGATGAAGGACGACGGGGCATCGGCTATGTCATTGTCGGCAGATGTCGTGAAAAAAATCATGATGGGAGGCTTGGCAGCTGTAGCCGTGATTGGCGTGGTCATAGCCATCATGCAGTGGCCAAAGTCTCCGGCAGACGACACCACCCTCGCACCGGTTACGGTCTTGGCCCAGGAAAAGCCAAAAGACGAATACCAGCAAATCACTGACCTGTTGCAGACATCTGAGGGAGCTCAGGAAGGATTGTCGAAGCTTGAAGAAATTCTGAAGCAAGACCCTTCCGCCCTATCGGGTGAAGAGCGAGCCCGATATGCTTCGGCTGCCTATCTGATGAGTCGTCTCTGCTTCAAGAGCAAGGCCTCCCACGATTATATTCCCGACTCTATTCTTTTGATGCAGCAGAACCTCTCCATTGCCGTGGATTATAACCGAGCTCACCAGTTACTGTTCGCCACTTTGCAGGCCGATTCAACTGACTATCATGCCCTCTACGAGTTGGGGTGCGACTATCTTGGTGGCGATGCACGCACTGAGGCAGTAGAAAGAAACATTCCTGAAGCCGACAAATACTTGAAGAAGGCACTAAGGCAGGCACAGGAAAAGAATGACACACGCTATGTGGACCTCATCCAGGAGCAAATCTCCCGATATGCCGATGATAATACGACTGAATAAATTTAGATAGAATATGAAAAAGAACCAATTCCTACTACTATTTGCAGTCTTTGTACTATGCTTGGATGCAACTGCACAGACGGTGATGTGGTCGGTGCGTCCAGAAGGATTTGCTGATAAGCAGACCCTCTTCC
>JAEEPT010000078.1 GCA_016284895.1 Prevotella sp.
CCCTGTTCGGCGAGAAGTATGGCGACAAGGTGCGCGTGGTACGCTTCGGCCCTTCGTGCGAGTTCTGCGGCGGTATCCATGCCAAGAGCACGGGCCGCATCGGCATGTTCAAGATTATATCTGAGAGCAGTGTAGCCGCTGGCATTCGCCGTATTGAGGCCAAGACGGGCAAGGAGTGCGAAGAACTGCTCTACAACCTTGAAGACACGCTGAAGGCCGTGAAGTCGTTCTTCAACAATGCAAAGGACTTGCAGGGTGTGATCCGCAAATATATTGAGGAACACGACACGATGAAGAAGGAGATAGAGTCGTTCCAGGCGCAGGCAGTGGAGCGTGCTGCCAAGCAACTGGTGGAGAAGGCACGCGAAGTGAACGGGGTGAAGGTCGTCACGGCTGTACTCCCCATGGAGCCTGCCGCAGCCAAGGACCTGGCCTTCAAGGTGAGGGCAGCCGTCAGCGGTTCGCTGCTTTGCGTGCTGGGCACCAAACATCAGGACAAGCCACAGCTCACCATCATGCTGAGCGATGACCTCGTAGCCGAACATAGTCTGAATGCAGGGCAGATGGTGCGCGAGGCTGCCAAGCTCATACAAGGCGGTGGCGGTGGACAGCCCCACTTCGCACAGGCCGGCGGCAAGAATGCCGACGGGCTGAGCGCAGCAGTTGACAAGGTAGTGGAACTGGCTAAGCTATAAATAAATCGTGTTGCTGTAAAGAAAAGACTTATGCCTGTTTCGGGAACTGCTGATAAATGACAAGCCCGAACTCGCGAGCAGCAGCATAAATATATTCCATAATGAGAGAGGTGGCACGCTCATAGGCAGGGCCACCTTTTTCTTTGAGCCAAAAGACAAACTCGATGGCCATGCCTGCCTGGGTGGCCTCAGCTTGTCGCACAAGGATGGTCATGTCGCTCAGCACGCTGGGCTGCGTGGCCAACCATTGCTCTATATAGGTTCTGAACAGCGTGACGTTCGATACTTTTCCTTCCACTTCCTCAGCCTTGACGAAGCCATTGGCCACAAGCTGCTGCTTCGTAGCCTCATCGAGCAACTGCACCGATCCGAAGTCGAAATAGACCTTGCGCGTCTGCTTGCGACCTGGTCCCTCACTCATGCCAATCCAGTTCTGGAAAGCTCCGTCGGCCAGCATCGTGGGCGGCACGGTGACGATGGTATTGTCGAAGTTGCGCACTTTCACCACGGTGAGTGAAATCTCTTCCACCGTGCCGTTGGCACCTGCCGAAGGAACCGTGATCCAGTCACCCTTGTGCAGCATGTCATTAGAGGTGAGACGAATGCCTGCCACCAGTCCCTTGATGGTGTCCTGGAACACGAGCATCATCACAGCCGAAGCAGCACCCAAGCCTGCGAGCAACGTGGCAGGACTCTGGTTGATGAGGATGCTGATAACGATGATGACTGCTATGAAAATCATGACGATCTTCAGCACCCCACAGAACGAATAGAGGTATTGCTGCGTAGCCGTGCGCTTCTCGCCCTCCAGCAGTTTGAAGGAATCAATGAACACGATGACCGTCCTCACAGCCATCACCGTGATGTAGATGGCGGTGAGACGAGTGAGCACCTCGCGCAGCAATGGAAACTCGAAAAACACCAGGGGCAGCAGTTGCCAGATGACAATTGCGGGCACCACATTCGATGCGGAGCGCAGTACGCGCTGGTTGAACAGCACCTCGTCCCACCGCGATGGTGTCTTCTTCGTGAGCCGCGTGATGAGCGGAATGAACTTCCTGCAGATGTAGCCGGCCAGTGCAGCCAGCACCACAGCGATAATGATCAGAATCAGGTAGCGCACATAGGGCACCCAAGCTCCCGTCAGTCCGCACCAGTTGATGAGTTCTTCGACAAAGATTTTGATTTTTTCCATATTTCAGATAAACGCTTTTTCCCTATACGTTATTCACACATCAGCACACACAGCCGGTCTTGGAAACTGCGAGCCTCCCTTGCGCTCAGCACTCCCTGATTGATAATGGCAAAACAGAGTTCGTGACCGTTGGCTGCAGTCAGATAGCCTGCCAGCGAGATGATGCCTGTCAGCGTGCCGGTCTTCGCCCTCACGTTGCCTTCGGCTGCGGTCTTCCGCATGCGCTTCTTCAGCGTGCCGTCCATACCTGCCACGGGCAGCGATGGCGCAAGATGATTGTAGATACGAATCTCCTGCCAGGCATAGCGCAGCAGCATGGTGAGCAGTTCGGGCGACACATAGTTGTAGAGCGAAAGCCCGCTGCCGTCGGCAAAACGATAGCGACCGCTGTCCAGCCCTATTTGTTTCACCAACTGTTTCTCCAACGCACGGGCATGAGCAGCCCTTGCCGGCTGATGACCAAAACTGGCAGCCAGCTGATAGTACAGACACTCGGCATAGAGGTTGTCGCTGTCCTTCATCATGCGCAGCAACAGCTCGTCGATGCTGTGACGACACTCAGCCAACTGGATGGCATCGAGCGGTGGACGTTCCTCAAACGTGGTCACACTGTCAAGCCTGATGCCCACTGCTGAGAGCTCAGTCACCATGCGATCCAGAAAGTCAGCCCGGCGCTCCACCAACAGCGGGGTCAGCTTGGGATTGTCATCGTCCCAGCACCAGCCCTCGCCCAGTTCCAACTCGTCTTTCATGGAACGGTCGGTCACAATGGAGCCCCGAAGTGAGCGGATGCCCAACTGTCTGACGCGCTCGGCAAAGTTGCGCAGGTCATTGACGTCGAACATAGGATCCATGCCGCCCACGAGGTAGAGGCTGCCCCAGAGCGTGCTGTCAATCACCTCGCCCGTGTAGTAGAGCCGGGTCTTCAGCTGATAGTCGCCGCCAAGACGATCGAGTGAGGCAATGGCCGTCACCAATTTCATCGTAGAAGCAGGGCGCATGGTCTGCCTGTGCTGATACTGATAGAGGGCCGAGTCAGCAGTGAGGTCATAGACCATCAAGCCCAGTTGCGAGGTTTCCAACAAAGGGTCATTGGCAATGAGCGAATCAAGTTTCGACTGCATGGATTGCGGCCACGGCTGCTCATCGACAGTAACACCAATCTCCTGCGCCTCAAGAGTCGCAGTCAAACAAAAGAAAAATAAAATAGTGATAAACTTCGTCATTCTTTTGCAAAGATAGTAAAGAGTTAGGAGTTTTTTGCACCAAGTCTCGTACAAAAAAAGTTAAACAACACAAATTATCTCCTAACACCACACTTCTAACTCCTAACTCTTTAGTACCTTTGCAGCATTAAAACACTAAAACAATGGTCTATAAATACGACTTTCTGATTATTGGAGCTGGTGTGGCAGGCATGAGTTATGCCCTGAAAGTGGCACGTGCAAAAAAAGGCTCGGTCTGCATCATCTGCAAGACAAATCTTGACGAGGCGAATACTTCATTTGCACAAGGCGGCGTAGCCTCGGTAACTAATCTGGCCGTCGATAATTTCGAGAAACATATTGAGGACACCATGATAGCAGGCGACTTTATCTCCGATCGCGCTGCCGTGGAACAGGTGGTGCGCAAGGCTCCCGAGCAAATCAAGGAACTGGTGCAATGGGGCGTGAACTTCGACCGCAAGGAAGACGGCACGTTCGACCTGCATCGCGAAGGCGGACACTCCGAGTTCCGCATCCTGCACCATGCTGACGACACAGGTGCCGAGATTCAGCGCGGACTGATGGCAGCTGTGCGCGCCTGCCCTGATATTACGGTGAAGGAGAATCACTTCGCCATGGAAATCATCACTCAGCACCACATGGGGGTGCGCGTCACCCGCCGCTCTCCCCACATCAAGTGTTATGGTGCATACGTGCTGAATCCCCAAGAAACGGTTGACACCTATCTGGCCAAGGTCACACTCATGTGTACGGGCGGTTGCGGAGCCGTGTATCAGGCAACGACCAATCCCGTGATTGCCACTGGCGACGGTGAAGCGATGGTCTATCGCGCTAAGGGAACGGTGCAGGACATGGAGTTCGTACAGTTCCACCCCACAGCGCTCTATTCGCCAGGGGAAACGCACCCTGCCTTCCTCATCACCGAGGCGATGCGCGGCTACGGAGGCATCCTGCGTCTGCCCAATGGAGAATCGTTCATGGAGAAATACGACGAGCGCCTCTCACTGGCTCCACGCGACATCGTGGCCCGTGCCATTGATAAGGAAATGAAGATTCACGGACTGGACCACGTCTGCTTGGACGTGACACACAAGGATGCTGAAGAGACGCGCCACCACTTCCCCAACATCTACCACAAGTGCCTGTCGATGGGCATCGATATTACCACCGATTACATACCCGTTCGTCCTGCAGCCCACTACATGTGCGGCGGCATCAAGGTTGATTTGAACGGGCAGTCGTCCATCGAACGGCTCTATGCCATCGGTGAATGTTCATGCACCGGTCTGCATGGCGGCAACCGCCTGGCCTCAAATTCACTCATCGAAGCCGTGGTCTATGCCGATGCAGCAGCCAAACACTCCCTGGAACATGTTGACCTCTATGACTTCAACGACAAAGTGCCTGAATGGAACGATGAGGGAACCATGACCAATGAGGAGAAGATTTTGATTACGCAGAGCGTGAAGGAAGTGAACCAGATTATGTCGAACTACGTAGGCATCGTGAGAAGCGACCTTCGACTGCACCGCGCCTGGGATCGTCTCGACATGCTCTATGAGGAGACCGAGAATCTCTTCAAGCGCGTGAAAGCCTCGAAAGACATTTGCGAGCTCCGCAATATGATTAATGTGGGTTATCTCATCACACGCTTCGCCATAGAGCGCAAGGAGAGCCGAGGCCTCCACTTCACCACCGACTATCCCGTACACGCTTACGACAAGTAATAAACGAATCAAAGCATAAGTTAAATACTGAAGTTTCCCATCCCAACAATGAACGTTAATTTATTTTTGTCAAGAATTAGAGAATTAGAGATTTTTTAAAAAAACTGTATTTAGAATTATTGGGAATTACCCGTCGCAAGCGACTCGAACTATGCAGACTGAAACGGAAATGGCTTGCCATTTCTTCTCAAATTCCCAATAATTCAAATAAACTACTAAAGGATAATTCTCTAATTCACTAATTCTTGATAAATATAAATACAATGGAACTTTAGTCCGATGCATTTAACAAGCCGTCCGATGCGTTTAACAAGCCGTTAAATGCATCGGACGTTTTCGTGTGTTGACCGTTACAGGATAAGTGATGCTATCTCGTGAGCGAGAACTTCAGGGAGATGCCGAAGTCCTGCGTGGTGGTGGGATAGCTGCTGGCTGAGAGCAGCGGGGTATTGGTCTGACGCTCATAGTAGGCACTCATGCTGAGGTAGCGCGAGAGGGTGTATTCAGCCGAGATTGATATCTTGAGAGCCGAGTTACCACTGCTGGCCGAGCTGACACCAGTGGCGATGTCGCGCGTGATGGCAGCCTGGTTGCGGAAGGAAATGTCAACACGCGTGTTCAAGTCGTGGTTCACCCCACCCTTCTTCGTAGAGTTGCTTTGCGAACTCGAGTCGTTCTTACTGTCGTTGGCATTCTTACCCTTGTTCTTACTACCCTTCACCTTACGACTCTTCACGCCTGAACCGAAAATGTTCAGATTCGTAATCTTATAGGCCATGCCCACGACCCAGTCCTTCGACAGCGCCTCGTTAATCTGTACGCTGGTCATGGAGAGATTCAACACTCGCGTAGTCTTATACTCCACCTTGAACGTCATGTTGTTGTGCAACGTCACGTCTAAGCCGAGCAAGGGCGAGAATGCCTCATTGATGCTGACCGTTGGTACGTTGTAGATGGAGCTGGGTGTATAGCTGCCGTCACTGGCCTTCACGAATCCCAGATCGCCCATATACTCAAGCCAAGAACTGTATGAGTTGTACGAACCGATGCTGAACATCGACTTATAGGCGTGGTTGATGTTCACGCTCTTGAAGATACCGCTCAGCAATGACAGCTTGGAGAGTCCGCTGTAGCGAATAGTCCAGTTGGGCAACAGACGAGTGAGAGCCGGGAAGATGCTGAGTGCCGAACTGTTGCCTGCCGTATAGGTACTGAGGAAGGCCGGTATGAGCACGTCGCCCGAATAGGGATTGACCGTTCCCACCGTCACTGGGGTGCCATCGGTATTGACAGCATTGGGCCTTGCACCATTATACTGTGCCTGCACCTTTCCGTAGAACTCAGCAGCAGCAGCACGGAACCGATCGAACGAAGCCGAGTGATAGCCGTTAGAAGCATTGCCCATGCCCTCGAAGGCGCTACGAATAGAGATGGTGGTCATATTGAACGAGCCACTCAGCGTAGTAGGCGAACCGGCATACATGAACTGCACGCTCTTCGACTGCGACATAGTGCGCGATGCCGTGAGGTCAATCTTCAAGTCACGTATCGGCTCGACGGTAGCCTTCAGTTGCAAATCCTCAGTCTGCGAACTGGTTGATGGCGTAGCCACACTATCGTTGCAGAGCAGCCAACCGTTCTCCTTTGCCTTATCTATATAGCTGTCGCCTACAAATCCGAAGGCGAATCCCAGACCAGGAGCCATCGGTCCGCCACCAGTACGCTGACCAAACACATCGCCCACGTCGGGTACGAAGCCTGGCAACGTCATCGAGCGTTGCTTGCGATAAGAGAGGCTGACGTTGCGCACCATCATGAGCAGACGGGCGGTATATTGTGCCGGATCGTACCACCACTGTTCCTCCAGCGGCTTCTTTGGCATGACACTCAGCTTCAGTGCCACACTGTCGCCCGTAGGCTTGAGCAGGATGGTATTGTCATCGACCACCTTGAACTTCACGTTATACGGCTTGCCTTCCTTGGTCTTAGCCGTAACGATGAGTCGCTTCGATTTCTTTCCGTGCGTCACCTTGATAGTCGTATCGGGCAAGAGCACCACTTCGCGCTGATATGTGTTCTTGTTTTTCGGGAGCGCCTTCTGCTCCTTCAAGTCGTCCTTCTCCTCAATCTTCTGTTTCGGGTCTTTCTTGTCTTTATCCGGTTTCACACTCTTCTGCGGTGTTTTCTTCTTCTGCACAGGCTGTTTCTTGAATCGTTCGTTGGTCTTCTTCAGGAAAGGCACATGGTTGTAGAGCGTTTCGAGGTTAATCGATCCGTTGATGTTCAGATTGCTGTTGTTCGAGATCGTATTGCCCAGCGAGCCTCCATTCTCCAGCTGTGCACCGCGCAGCCATGAATATGATGAGTTATAGGAAGCATCGGCTTTCACCCAGTCGAAGATGGGCAGTTTGTCGATAGGCAACTGATAGCTGGCCGTAAACGTCTGATGGAAGTCGAGCGGACGTCCCAGATTCTTAAGACTGGTCCACACCGAGTCTTTCCATGCCGAATAGCGATCAGGATAGAGGTCTTTGTTGATGGGGGTATAGGGTTCCTCAATCTCTGCATGCGTGGCCGACTGGAAGTTCATGTGCAGGTTCTTCGTGAGGTCCCAGCGTATCTGGAAGTCGCGGTTGAAGAGGAACTGCTCATTGAACTCCAATGGCAGGTTGGGGTTGACGGTGTTCTCCAAGTCGCGCTCCTGGCGTTCCGAGTAGTTACGGCTCAGCTCACCACCGAAGGCAATGCTCTGCGGCAGATAGTTCAGTCCGAGTGCCTTGGGGAAGTTGGCCCACTTCGACTTGCCCTTCAGGTTCTTGAACGGTTCCCAGGTCTTATAAACGGGCGAATAGGTATAGTTCAGCGAACCACGCCACTGGTCTTCTTTGTCCCACGCTGTGGTATTACCGCTGCTGTTACGGTGCGAGTGGCTGTAGGTCACTGAGAAGTTGGCGGGATCATACGGCATCGGGTAGCGCTTGCTCTTGATACCCACACGGGCGTTGGATATGGAGAAGTTGCTCGACACGTTTTTCGTTACGGCGATATTCTCTATCGAATCGCGTTCGCGCTTGTCGATTGCGGCATCGAGCGATTCCTTCAGGCGCATATCAGTATCGAGCGGATTATATCGCGGAGTGACAACTTCCTTCGTATAAGAGTAGTAGATGGGTACCGTGACCTTGGCCTTCTCCGGGAAGAACTTGCCCAGTTCCACGTTGGCTGTGACGGAATACGACTTCTCCGTATCGGTCTTGCGCTGCATGACGCCCTGCTCCAGCCCGCCGAATCCGTCGGAGACATAGCGTCCGGTGAGATTGACCGTACCGAAGTCTGACAGCTGCACGTTCAGCGTGCCTGAGGCAGCCCAGCCGCCCTGATTGTTCGAGTCGCTCAGTCGCAGCTCGTTCACCCACACCTCGCCCGACTTCAGTCCGCTGGCCAGGTTGCGCACACCGATAATCATGGTCTTCACCTCGCCCAGCGAAGGATTACCCATGATGCTCACACGGTTATTGGGCTTGTCGGGGTCGTAGTCGGAGAACAGCTGGGTGAAGGTGGCACCGGCGGTAGCGCGAGCCTTGTTGCGGGCCCGTTTCAGATTGGTGAACACGGTGAGGTCTATGTCGAGCATGTTCTCCTGCGGCCATACCAGTGGACGGTCGGAAGGCACATTCCAACGATAGGTTCCGGCAGGTGTCAGCTTCAGGGGAATGAGATACTCATAGTAGTTGTTCTTGTAGTCGCTGCCCAGACGAATGAACACAGCCAGCTGATTATCCTCCAAGTTGGTGTTGTTAGGCACCAGGTGATTGGCATGCACAAACATCTGTATGTGCTTGTACTGGCGCAAGTCCAGATGGGTGGTCTTATACACAGCCTTCGACTCGTTCTGGCTCAGGTTCTTCACCGTGAGACAGAGTGCCTGCTCGTTGTTCTCAGTGAGCTGCGGCTGACTGGGGTCGGTAGCACGATTGATGCCAGGAGGCAATACGTAGGCCACAGGGGTGCGCTCGGTGTTCTCCTCCACGTTGACGGCACTCATCTCCAACAGACCAGTCTCGGTTCCGGCAGATGTCTGTAGGCTCTTCTTGTACTGTCGCCACTCACCGCGCACCAGGTCGAGGGCACCGAAACGCAAGACGATGTCCTCTTCAAAGCCAGTGAGGAACATACGCATGAAGCGGATGCTAGTGAAGTCGCTGATGCCGCCTTTCTTATCCTGAGGTGTTGACAGCGGTATGCGGTACTGATACCATCGCACAGTCTGCTGTTCACCGTTGCGCAACTTCACGTTGTAGTCACGGTGGTCCACGATAAACGAGCCGTCGCGCTTATTGCCGTTGTTATAGGCCTGTATGTCGTCGTCGCTGATGGGAATACGGTACTGGAAGTAGCGCTCATACTCGTTGAGTGTGAAGTCCTGATTGATGTCCTCCACGTCGGGTCCAGTCTTGTAGCTGGTGTCGTAGCCCTCGGTCTGGTCGTCGGATGCCGGCGAGTTGCCCTGCGGGTTGTTGATGCGCTTGTAGCGCTCCATGATGGTGCGGCGCTCATTGTCGAAGTCGCTGCCACGGAAATAGTGATAGTCGTCGCCGGCAGGGTCGTTGCGCCAGGCCTGCAACACGCTGTCATTGGTCACGATGCCACTGATGGAGTCGAGCCACTCCTTGTAATAACTACGTTCCTCCTCGTCGTTCAGGCCGTTGAGTCCCACGTCCTGCAAAGGGCGCGAGCCGCTTGTGGTGGCGAAGGCGTATGTCTGTGTGGCTTGGGTGGGAATCTTACCCCACTGTGTGGTGGTGAACGACTGTGAACCGTCAACGGGCATGCCGCTCTCGTAGAACTTCTTACCGTCGCGGAGCACATCCTCGCACACCTCACCCAGGTTGATGTAGAGGTCGCCCGAGCGCTTTGCAGCTGTTCCGTTGGCGCGTGTATAGATATAAGGATCGAGCAGCCAGAACTCTATATACTCGATGTTGGCCTGCTCAAAGTCGGTGGTCTCCAATCGGCGCATCATGCCGCCCCACTGCTGAGCAGGATTCTTCAGCGTACCGTCGGCATTGAACTTCGTGGTCAGGTTATAAGGGCCACGCTCCTTGGGATAGTAAGCCAGGTTGAGCACAGGCAACGTTGAGGTGGCACCGTTGTAGCTCGACTGGTCGCGATTGGGGTAGAGCTCGCGCACATAGACCTCGCGCACATAGTGGTTCGACAACTGGTTCAGGTCGCTCTTGATGTGGGCAGGGGTGAGGCTCGACGAGTGGCGCGTAAAGATGGGATCGACGGTGTACCAGGCGAGTAGCGAGCGACCGTAGCCGCTGCTCAACGTAGTCTTGTCGTTGTAGTTATCAAACATCGACGGTACGCTCGATAGCACCCAGGCCTTAGGGTCGCTCACGCTAAGCAGGTTCTTCGTGTTCTCAAAGTCATCTATATAGGAAGCATTGTCCTGCGTGCCTTTCGACTTGTGGGCAATGAGATGAGCAAACTCGCCGCTGAAGTTGATTTGCGAGGGCTGGGTGACATTGAGCAACGGTATGTAGTTGAGCATCTTCGTGAGCCACTGCGACTCTTGTTTCCAGTTCACACTGAGGCCCCAGATGGTGTTGTTCAGCGGCTCCTCGCCCATGGTCACCTTTGTGGTGAGGGCCTGTTCCTGCAAGTGCTGGACCGTACCGGCCAAGGTGAAGTTCTTACTGAACTCATACTCCCAGTTCACACCGAACATGGTCTTGCGCTGCATGCCGAAGTTGGTATTGTCCTCCAGACTCACGTTGACGCTGGTACCGGCATCAATGATGCTCTGATTCAGGATGGTCACCTCACCTGCTGCATAGTCAACCGAGTAGTCGCTGCCCTCCTGCAGGGTCACGCCTCCGGCGGTGACGATGACCGAGCCCTGCGGCACGTTGTAGGCACCAAGCGATATGACGTTAGCCGACGTTCCCTTGAACTGTCCGGTCATGATGAACTTGTTCTTCTCAGCATTCTGCTTGGCAAAGGTCTTGGTGGAGTCATAGAGCGCATCGAAGCAATACTTGTCGGCCAGCGCCTCCATGCCTTTCGACTTCAGGTAGTCGCGCAGATAGTTGCCAAAGGGCTCTGCCGATGGCAGGAACACGCGGCCATTGCTCACGGTGAAGCCCTCCACAAAGTCGAACTGTCCGTTGGCATGGGGCTTCAGGTTACGGTCCAGGCGGTCCAGTCCCATCACCCTCAGCAGGGGACTGCTCTTCAGCTGTTCCTCGGGCAGATAGGTGAGGTAGGTGCCGGTGGTGTCGCTCTGGTACTTGATGTCGAGCTTGAACTTCTCCTTCTCCACATTCGTGGCCAGGTAGTACACGTTCTTCATCATCAGTCGCCAGTTGCCTTGTGTGGGACTGCTCTGGGTGTTCTTCAGGGCCTTGACGAAGAGCACCTTACTGGTCTGTGTCTGGTCACTGGAAAACTCACCCACCTGATAGGTCTGTCCGTTGTAGGTGTACTCGAAAGCCACAGCCAGCACCTGATCGGTCTGCAAGCCAGTCTTCAGCGAGATGTAGCCCAGCGATGTATTGACCGTGTACTCGCTCGAGTTGAGCAGGCGGGCCGAGGCCAGTTTCTCATAGTCGGTGCCGCCGTTGAGTCCTGGCATGCCTTCGAGCGTAGTGGTCACGATGTCGATGCTGCGCGATGCAGAGTCGATGGCATTGATGAGGGTCTGGTATTCGTTGTTGGCCTGGTTGCTGGGAATGGCTTGTCCCATTCCGCCCCACATCGTGTTGCTGATATAGGTGCCTTCACCTAAGTCAGTGAAAGCCACGATATTGCGTGAATTAGTCGTTTTGCCGGTCTTGTTGGTCACCCACACCTCTACACGGTTAATCTTGATACCCGTCATGACATTGGGCAGCGTCTGCATGGCGCGGTCGTAAGTCTGGCGGAAGTAGTGGGAAAGGAAGAAGTGGCGGTTCTCCTCATAGTCGGCCACATTCAGTTCGAAGGGAGTGGTCTGTGTGCCGCCCTTGCTCTGCACGCTCTTCGAGGTAGAGTTTTTCTGCGAGACCACCGTCTGTAGCTTCAAACGACCGAACTGAAGGTCGGTACGTATGCCGAACAGGCTCGAAGCACCTGTCACCAGCGAGTTGTTGGAGGGGAAGGTCACATTGCCGGCTTCCACCAACTTGATGATTTCGTCTTCCTTGCCCTCATACTTCAGTTTGAGGTTCTTCGTATCGAAGTCGAACGTGGCATCGGTGTTGTAGTTCAGGTTCATGTTGATCTTGTCGCCCACCTTACCATTCACGCTCAGGTTGATCTTCATGTCGAAGTCGAAAGCCGTGGTCTTGCGGTTACGGGCCGGCAGACTGGGGTTATCCACACTCTTGAGCGTAGCGCCCACTTTCAGTTCGGCTGTTCCCTGCGTCTTCACGCGCACACCACCTGGGCCGAATATCTTCTCGGCAGGTCCCAGGTCGAAGTGGATGTCGGTAAAGTCGAACTTCTTTTTGCCCTTGGCAGCCGCATTCTCGGCATCCTTCTTACGGAAGAACTGCTGACGC
This sequence comes from Prevotella sp., assembly GCA_016284895.1. Lineage (GTDB taxonomy): Bacteria > Bacteroidota > Bacteroidia > Bacteroidales > Bacteroidaceae > Prevotella. The sequence goes on from JAEEPT010000078.1 coordinate 12,391, forward strand.
GCACGCTGCTCGCTCCACTTCAGATACTCTTCAGGCGACATCACGAACGGGGCATTCAGATACGAGTCGCCCAGTTTCGAGCCAAAGAAGTAAACGTTGAGTGAGTCGTTATAGACGGGTTCCAGTTTCACGTTCTCCGGCATCTTCAGGTCGAGCGCGCTCGAGTCCATGTCTTCGGTCAGCACGGGAGCCGTGCGCTGAATGCGCCAACGCGAATGCACCAGCGAGTCGGGGATGGTCTCATCCTCGACTGTGACGTTCTTGGGCTGCGCTTTTGGTGCAGGCCTTTTCGGTCGTGTATTGTCGTCTTGCGGTGGCATGGCAAGTGCCGTGAATGCCAGCAAGGCGCACAGTATATAGGCTATTCGCTTCAATTCTCTTCTATATATAGATAATGTGTGCGTGAAAACACGCTACACTTCTTCAATAACGTAAAACAACCACTGATTATTGCTTTACAACGATCAAATAGCCCATTGATTTCCTATACCCCCTGACTTCGGCGATGCGTCACCCTGTTCGCGCGTGCGCCTGTTAATTTAAATTTGCTTCTTGTTGAGGATGGCCCTGATGTCGAAGAGAGGCTTAATCCGCTGGTGCTTTTCTGTGAGGAATAGGGTCTTTACCCTCTCGGTGTCACCATAAGGAAGACTTAGTTTTATCGTAGGAATGGTCTTGGCAATGTCTATTACTTTGTCCACACTCAGATCTATACCGCCATGTAGTGCGATGATGCGCTGTAGTTCCTTGTAGACCTTGTATGCGATGAAACAGATGCAGATGTGCGCCTCGATACGTTTCTCTGTAAAGTGGAATATCGGCCTTGCCTCCAGATTGCCTTTAGTGATACGAAAGGCCCGTTCCACGTACCAAAGGCTGTGATACTGGGCCACTACCTGTTGGGCATCGAGATCCGTGTTGGTGACATAACCTTTCAGACCATCCCATTTCTTGTCATTCTCGATTTCCTGCTCATTGATGACCACTTGCACGTCTTTACTGATGGTTAGGAACTTGTTATAGCCGCGCCTGTTGATGGAGGCCTTGGTAAGCACACCGCTGCTGTATGCCTTACGCAGTCTCTCGATGCCTTTCTCTCGGTTGTGTGCGTCTTTCTTGGCTCGCTGCTCAGAATAGCCAACTATCAGTCTCTCACCGTTCTTTCGGGTGTATTCATGATATGCCCCAGAGACTTTCTCCTGAGCGAGCATCCACTCCACGACATCGGCAGACTCTTTCTTGATCCTTGCTCCGAGGATATACTTGTAGCCAGCCTGACGTAGCAGGTCCACATTGGTCTTGTTCAGAAGACCTG
>JAEEPT010000079.1 GCA_016284895.1 Prevotella sp.
GCTTCGGCTATGCGGAAGCCGTCGTTGGTCTCACACATGATGTCGATGCGCTTGCGGGTGACCTCGCTCAGCTTGTAGCTGGTGACGAGAATGCAGAACGACTGGTCGGCTCCACGCCCCACACGTCCGCGCAACTGGTGGAGCTGTGAGAGTCCGAAGCGCTGTGCGTCGAGAATCACCATCACCGATGCGTTAGGCACGTTGACGCCTACCTCGATGACGGTTGTGGCTACTAATATCTGTGTGTCGCCGCTCACGAACTTCTGCATCTCCTCTTCCTTGTCCTTGGGCTTCATCTTGCCGTGCACCTTGCTCAGACGGAATTCGGGGAAGGCCTGTCGCAACACTTCGAAGCCCTGTTCCAGGTTCTTCAGGTCTATCTTCTCGCTCTCTTCAATGAGTGGGAACACGATATAGACTTGTCGCCCTTCGTTAATCTGTCGGCGTATGCCGTCGTAGAGTGAGGTCATGCGTGTGTCGAACACATGGGTGGTCTGTATAGGCTTGCGTCCGGGAGGCAGCTCGTCGATGACACTCACGTCGAGGTCGCCATAGAGTGTCATGGCGAGTGTGCGTGGGATGGGGGTGGCTGTCATCACCAGCACGTGGGGCACCTTGCGGTTGGCCTGGTCGCCCTTGGCCCACAGCTTGGCACGTTGTGCTACGCCGAAGCGGTGCTGCTCGTCGATGACCACCATTCCGAGACGGTGGAACTGCACCGTGTCTTCTATCACGGCATGTGTGCCGACCAGTATCTGCACCTCGCCTGAGAGCAGACCGCTAAGCACCTCCTGTCGCTTCTTGCCTTTCACAATGCCCGTGAGCAGCTCTACCCTCACCGGCATGTCTTTCAGAAAATTGCGGATGGTGGTCAGGTGTTGTTCGGCCAGGATCTCGGTGGGCGCCATGATGCAGGCCTGGAAGCCGTTGTCGAGTGCTATCAGCATCGACATGAGGGCCACGAGTGTCTTGCCGCTGCCCACGTCGCCTTGCAGCAGTCGGTTCATCTGTCGGCCCGAACAGGTGTCTTGTCTGATTTCTCGAATCACGCGCTTCTGGGCACCCGTAAGTTCGAATGGCAGGTTCTGGTGATAGAAAGTGTTGAAGATGTCGCCGATGCGAGGGAACACGAAGCCGCTGTATTTCCGGCGCTGATCGCTCGCGTACCTTAATATATTTAGTTGCACGAAGAACAGCTCCTCGAACTTCATGCGCACTCGAGCCCGCTCCAGTGATTGTGCGTCCTGCGGATAGTGCAGCGTGCGCAAAGCCTCGTTTCGGCCCATCAGGTGTCGGTTGGCCAGTATCTCTGGCGTGAGGGTCTCGGGCAGGGGAGAGGTGAGCTTTTCAAGGAGCGTCTTGACAAGACGCTCTACTGAACGGGAGTTGAGTCCCGCCTTCTTCATCTTCTCCGTGGTGTTGTAGTATGGGCGCAAGCCAAACCCACCCCCAACCCCTCCCGAGGGGAGGGGGGCTTGATTAGAATAAGAAATAGGAGAATTGCCGACACTCACCTCCTCTTGGGTGGGGTTAGGCGTTTCTATCTCGGGGTGCTGCACCTGTATGCGGTTGTTGAACACGCTCGGACGACCGAACACCAGATAGTCCTTGCCTATCTTGTAGTTCTGCTTGGCATACTTGCCACCGTTGAACCACACAAGGTCCATGATGCCCGTTCCGTCGCTGAAGTGAGCCACAACTCGTTCGCGGCGTGGCCCCATCTCGAAGGTCTCGAAGCTCAGTATCTGCCCAATCACCTGCACGAAGGGCATGTCGCCCGTCAGCTCGCGCACGGTATAGACCTTCGAGCGATCCACATATTTATAGGGGTAGTACTCCAGCAGGTCACCATAAGTCTCGATGCCGAGCTCCTGGCTCAGCATCTTCTTGCGGTTGGGGCCTACGCCCGGAAGGTACATGATGTCTTGTGAGAGAATCGTCATTCTTCTGGCTATGCTGTCCTTAGGTCCTTTTGCCTGCTGTTAAATTAGCACCTCAGCCATTCGTAAGTCAAATGGCGTAGTGATCTTAATGTTTTCCCGGTTGCCGTCAATCAGCGTGATGGGATGCCCGTATGCCTCCACCACCGAGGCATCGTCGGTGAAGCTGTCGCAGTAGGGCTGGCGATTGGCAGCTTTGAGCAACTGTATGTCGAAGCATTGGGGAGTCTGTACCAAGCGGTATTCGTCGCGAGGAACGGTGTGGGAGAGGTGAGAGTTGAGAGTTGAGAGTTGAGAGTTTGCTACCGCTCTGTCTTCTGTGTTTATTTTCCTTATTGTCTCAACCACGGGTATTACGGGTACGACGGCTTTACTGTTCCGAGCCTCTTCATAGCACCGTCTGATGGTTTCTACAGAGACAAACGGGCGCACACCGTCGTGAACGCCCACCACGCCGTCGGCATTGTCGGGGATGAGGGCCAGTCCGTTCTGTACTGAGTGGAAACGGGTCTGACCGCCATCGGCCAACTGATAGCCGACGTTGAATTGGTATTGCTGGCAAAGGTTCTTCCAATAGTCTTGCTGCGACTTGGGGAGCACCAGGATAATGTTCACTTCAGGCAGTGCCTCGCGAAAGCGCAGAATGGTGCGCATCAGTACGGGCATCCCTGCTACGGGCAGGAACTGCTTGGGAATGTCGCCCCCCATTCGCAAGCCCTTGCCCCCTGCTACAATGATAGTATAGTTCAGCATGAAAAGTCCTTCAGTCCTGTAGTCCGCTGCAAAAAATTATTTTTCCATCAAGTGTGCATATCTCATTCCTACGGCAATCTGCTGAGCCGTCGGCTCATCCTTCAGCTGAGCCAGCAGACTGAAGGCGAAGGGGAAGGCAGCAGCAGGACCCTCGCCGGTGGTCACGTTGCCATCGACGGTGCAGAGCTCACCCGTATAGGTGGCACCTTCGAGTGTCTGCTCAAAGCCGGGATAGCAGGTGGCACGCTTGCCGCGCAAGATGCCCAGTCCGCCCAGTACCAAAGGGGCAGCACAGATGGCAGCCACGCGTTTGCCGGCAGCGTGCTGCTTGAGCAGGGCCTGGCGCACACCCTCATGATTGTTCAGGTTCGAAGCCCCAGGCATGCCGCCAGGCAACATCAGCAGGTCGGCATCGCTGAAGTCGCAGTCGGCAAATAGCTTGTCGGCCTCAATGCGCACACGATGAGCTGTTTCAACAACCTGAGAGTCCTTGACTACACTCACGGTAACTACTTCAACACCTCCGCGACGCAGCACGTCGACGGGAATCAGTGCTTCGATATCCTCGAAGCCGTTGGCCAGGAAAACATAAACTTTTGCCATAATCGTATTGTTGTTCTCTATTTAGTGATTTCGGTTGTGTCACACCGCGCACTGCTGGGTGACGATTCGGTCGCAAAGATACAAAAAAAATCAAAGATTAAAGCTGAATCATCCAGTATATCGTTATTTTTATGTAATTTTGCAACGAAAAATTGTATATTCATTAAGTTGGTCATGACTTTACTACGCCCGTCTCTTCTGCAACAGCTGAATCCCGACACTAAGTATTCGGCCATGCAAATCTTCCGTTGGTTGTGGAAGGTTTGGAAGGGAAATCGCCTGCAGGCCACACTCAATGCCTGCATCGGACTGACGGGCGTGGGGTTCTCGCTCACCATGGTATGGGCCATGAAACGAGCCATCGACACAGCTACAGGTGCCAGAGAGGGGTCCATCTATTCGGCAGTGGCAGTCATGGCTGTGATTACGCTTTGTGAGTTTGCTGTTGGCATTTCGCGTGTGTGGGTGAAGAACATCCTGGGCGTCAGGGCACGCAACCGAATGCAGCAGCTCACCCTGGCCCGTCTGTTGCGATCGGAGTGGCGCGGACGTGAAGCCATGCACTCTGGCGATGTAATCAACCGATTGGAGACCGATGTCAACAAAGTGGTCAATTTCCTTACCGAGACTTTACCCTCTACACTCTCCACAATAGCCCTTTTCGTCGGTGCCTTCGTCTATCTGGCGCAGATGGACGGGTGGCTGGCTGTTGTCACGGTATCCATTCTCCCCGTGTTCATCATCCTCAGCCGATTCTATGTGGCCAAGATGCGTCAACTGAGCCGTAAGGTGCGCGAGAGCGACAGTTTCATACAGAGCCTGCTCACCGACACCATGCATCAACGTATGCTCATCAAGACGATGGAGGCCGACGGACAGATGCTCGACCGGCTGGAAGACTCGCAATCGGAGTTGCGCAGTCGTGTGAAGAAGCGCACCGCCTTCTCCGTCGTTTCTCACCTCTTCCTTAATACTGGCTTCTCGCTGGGCTATTTCGTGGCTTTCCTTTGGGGACTGGTTCGGCTGCACGACGGTACCATCACGTTTGGTGCCATGACAGCTTTCTTGCAGCTGGTCTATCGCATTCAGGGACCGGCCCGCGATCTCACCCGACTGGCTCCTGCCTTTGTGAGTGTGTTCACTTCAGCCGAGCGACTCATGGAACTTGAGGAGATACCTGAGGAACAGCAGGGCGAGAATGTGCTGATGGAAGCTCCCTGTGGGGTGCGCTTCACAGACGTGAGCTATCGTTACACCCCGACACAGCGTCCTACTGTAGTACATGCCAACTATGACTTCACTCCCGGCTCCTGCACTGCCATCCTGGGTGAGACAGGTGCCGGCAAGACCACGCTCATCCGTCTGCTGCTGGCCCTCATCCGTCCACAGGAGGGAGAAATCACTATCTATAGTGGAAAACTGAGAGTGGAGAGTGGAAAACTGAATCCCCTTCACCGCTGCAACTTCGTCTATGTGCCTCAAGGAAACACGCTGCTGAGTGGCACGTTGCGCGATAACCTGAAGATAGGAGCCCCTGATGCGACTGATGAGCAGATGTACGAAGCACTGCGTAGGGCTTGTGCTGATTTCGTCAGCGAATTGCCTGACGGACTCGATACCCGGTTTGCTGAACAGGGTGGGGGACTGTCTGAGGGACAGGCACAGCGCATTGCCATAGCCCGTGCTCTGCTGAGGCCAGGCAGCATTATCCTGCTCGATGAGGCCACCAGTGCGCTCGATGCCGAAACGGAGCGACAACTGCTCGACAATATCCTGCGCGACCAGCGGAAGACCGTCATCTTTGTCACCCATCGACAGGCGGTGGTGGACTATTGCGACCGAGTAATCAAGATTGACTGACTCTAAGCTCCGTATTCTGTTCGGACCATAAAAATCCGAAACAAATAGAAAATTATACCTCTTTTATTTCTTCTGTTCTAAAAAAGTTAGTATTTTTGCCAACGTTATGAAAATTTTTACAAGAGCTCAGATTCAGGAGCTGGATAACTATACGATTGAACATGAGCCGATTAAGTCGATTGACTTAATGGAGCGTTCTGCAAGAGTACTTACCAAGGCCATTACTGAACGATGGCCTAAAACTGTTCCTGTAGTGGTCTTTGCCGGTCCGGGCAATAATGGAGGAGATGCACTGGCTGTGTCGCGTATGCTGTTGGAACAGGATTATCAGGTGCAGACCTATTTGTTCAATATCACCGGGCACTTGTCTGCCGACTGTGCTGAGAATAAAAAACGACTTTGCGATAAAAAAGGACTTCCACTTTATTTTGAGGTGAAACAAGAGTTTGATCCACCACGCCTGGAAAAAGGTATGCTTGTGGTCGACGGACTCTTTGGCTCAGGGCTTAACAAACCGCTGGCTGGTGGATTCGCTTCGCTCGTCAAATATATCAATGCTGCACATGCAGAGGTGGTCAGCCTCGATGTGCCGTCAGGACTGATGACGGAGGACAACACCTACAACGTGAGTGCGAACATAGTAAGAGCCAATCAGACACTCACGCTCGGACAATTCAAGCTGTCATTCCTGTTTGGCGAGAATCAGCAGTATGTAGGTGAGTTGCGCATCCTGGACATCAATCTCAGTAAGGAGGGCATCGCAAAGATGGATGCTTACTACACACTGCTCGAGGAGGCAAGCGTCAGAACAATGTTGCGCCCCCGTAATGCGTTTGCACACAAGGGACAGATGGGGCATGCACTCGTCATTGCCGGATGTTATGGTATGGCAGGTGCAGCCATCCTGACGACTAAGGCCTGCTTGCGTGCCGGTGTGGGAAAGGTTACGGTACATTCACCGAAGCGTAACGCGGCTGTTCTGCAGGCGGCAGTACCTGAGGCTGTGCTCAGCATAGACCGAGAAGAGACCACATTCACTGAGGGCGTGCCTACTGAAGACTTTAATGCTGTGGGTATCGGACCGGGACTGGGCATGAGCGAGCAGACGGCTATCACGCTGATAGCACAGTTGCGTCGCACGCAATGTCCATTGGTGGTCGATGCCGATGCACTCAATATCCTGGCCAACCGAAGAGCGTGGCTGCAACAACTGCCGAAGGGCATCATCCTCACACCGCATCCTAAGGAACTCGACCGCATGGAGGGCAAGTGCATCGACTCGTATGAACGACTGACCAAGGCTCGTGAACTGGCTGAACGCTTGCAGGGCTATGTCATACTGAAAGGCCATCACACCGCCATCTGTATGCCCGATGGTCATGTGGTGTTCAATTCTACTGGCAATGCGGGTATGGCCACCGCAGGAAGCGGCGATGTGCTCACAGGCATCATCACTGCTCTACTCGCAAGGGGCTATGAGCGCCCCGTGGCCTGTATGCTGGGTGTCTATCTGCACGGACTGGCAGGCGATTTGGCGGCACGCGACTTGGGTGAGGAGAGCCTCATGGCCAGCGACATCGTCAACTATCTGCCAAAAGCTTTTTTGAGAATCCAAAAATAAAAATGACTATATGAAACGTTTATTTTCCATCCTTGTTTTCTTACAGTGCACATTGTTTGGCCTTCAGGCCCAGACCGAACTGACCGACTATCGTCCTGGCATGACGGCTGAAGGAGCCGTTTACTTTCTACCGAAGACTGCTATCAGAGTGAGTGTGCTGGTGGAGAAAAAGGTCTATACCCCCGGCGAATTCTCGAACTTTGCCATGAGATATCTGCGCTTGAGAGACGTGGCACAGAAGCCTTCTACCACTTATAGGGTGGTGGGTGTCAAGCAGACTGCAGTGGGTGTAGCCGATACTTCAAAGGCCTATGCCGTGAAGTTCAATGCCAAGACCGTAGCCGCCAATCTGGCACTCTCTGACGACGGATGCCTGTTGGCCATCAATGCCCAGGCTTCGAAGACTCAGGTGCCTGCTCCCTTCCGTTCGGCTCCCAAAGTGAAAACACTCAATCCGCGCAGCTTTATGAATGAGGAGATACTCGCTGCCGGAAGCACGGCTAAGATGGCAGAGCTCACTGCCAATGAGATCTACGATTTGCGTGAGAATCGCAACCTGCTCATCAAGGGGCAAGCTGACTTCATGCCCAGCGATGCTGCGCAGATGAAGATGATGCTTGACCGTCTGGAGCAGCAGGAGTTGGCTATGCGCACACTCTTTACAGGAACTACGGTGACCGATACGATTGAGACGATTGTTACCTTTGTTCCTGCCGGATCGCAGCGTCAGGTGTTGTTCCGCCTTTCGGAGAAGTTGGGATTGGTTGATGCCGATGACTTGTCGGGTGTTCCCTATTATATTAATGTGGAGGATATGGATGTACTGCCTCCAGTGGCTGAGGATCCTTCGGGTAAATCGAAGAAGAAGCAGCCTGAGGCTGGCATCTATGTGAACGTAGCAGGGCGTATGCGCAGCACCATCACACAGCACGACGATACCGTAATGGATGTGGAGGAGTTGCCTGCAGCGCAGTTCGGACACGTGGAACTGCTGAGCGGTGAACTTTTCAATAAGCGTTATACCACTCACCTATGGTTGAATCCTGTTTCGGGCGCGGTAGAGCGGTTGGAAGGTGAACAGCCGAAATAAGTACGATCGCTTCAGAGCTGTTGTCTAAGGATTTTAAGGATTAAAGGATTCTTTTTCCATCAGCCAATGTCTTAGGTTACTAAGATATTGGCGTCCACATCTCCATACTTCACCGCTCGGCCTCACGTAGCCTTTTGGTTGTTCCTACACTTGGAACAAATGTCCCACCGAGTGGAACTAATGTTCCAGTGCATGGAACAAATGTTCCAGGCCGTTGGAACGCCTGAAAGGTGACAGTTTTCGTCGGTTGTTGGCTGCTCTTCGGTGTAGGAGGCCTTTTCGTTTAAAAAACAGTCACTCCCGTTTGATTTGAATGGGTTTCGCATAGTTGCCTACACTAAATACATTTGCTTACACTGAATAATTCATTGATTCTTAATTGGTTATGTATGAATGTAGGCAGTGTAGGCATTTTTAAAACATTTTTTTGTTACTCATCTGCCTGTAAATATAGTAACTGAGGGTGTGTTAAAATGCAAAATTTTGAAATGGAAACTTTCAATCTGTAAGTTTACCACCCACATATAACAAAGAAAAGTCCATTTCTCAACCAAAGACGGGGTTTTGAAATGAACTTTTCTTGTTCTTAAGTTTCAAACTGCAAGATTTTCAAGAGGGTATTTACATTTTGACACCCCCTCAACATTACAGGCTTTTTATTTATTCAGAATCTTCTTCGTCTGGTCGCCTACGCGTACGATGTAAACACCTTTTGTGAGTCCGCTGAGGTTGATCTCGGTCTCAGCCTTGGTGGCAATCACGTTGCGCACTGCCTTTCCGTTCACGTCGAACACGGTGATGTTGGCTCCCTGTGCACCTGCTACATGCAGCACACCATCCTTCAAGGCAAAGCTGGTCTGCTTGCCGTTGGCAGCTACCGACTGGATGCTGGTGCTCTCGCCTGAGAAGAACATCTTGGTCAGGCCAGAGAGGGGCAGCTTCTGCTGGTTGCCATCGGTGAGATTGATGAGCATATTGGTGTCATCGAACGTGATATTCTTGATGTTGTTGATAGATACTTCGCTCTGTCCGCCAGTCTCCACGATTGACAGATAAGCATAATCATCGGCAAAGGCAGTGGCACCAACCATAAGCAGCCAAGCTGCCAAAATGTTACGTAATTTCTTCATATCGCTTACAATTTTCTTCTTTTCCCGCTGCAAATATACGAAATAGTTAGTATTTAGTCGCTGCGCGTTATGTTTCTTTAACCTAATTCACTTTGCTTTAGTCCTTCTCAATGCGGATGCGGGCATCCACGGCTATCACTTGGTGCTCGTCGGCCAGCAGCGGGTTGATGTCTATCTCTTTGATCTCGCGGGCGAAGCGCAGAAGCGTGCTCAGTCGCACGATGATCTCGGCATATTTCTGTTCGTTGATGCCTTTTTGTCCTCGTGTACCTTTTATGATTTTATATCCGCGCAAGGAGCGGATCATGCTGTAGGCTTCGTTGTAGCTGAGTGGAGCCAGACCGCTCTTCACGTCTTTCAGCACCTCGACGAATATGCCACCCAGTCCGCAGAGCACCACATGTCCGAAGCGCTCCTCATATTTTGCACCGATAAACAGCTCCGTGCCTCCTATCATCTTCTGCACCATGACAGCAGTGGCGTCAGGGATGCTCATCATGCGGTCGTACTCCAGTGCCAAGTGCTCAGCCGTGCGGATGTTGAGAGCCACGCCGCCCACGTCGCTCTTATGCACAGGTCCCACCACCTTGGCCACAACGGGATAGCCCACCTTCTGAGCAAACTCGATGAGTTCTTCCTTCTTTGTGCTCACCAGTTCTGGCACCATCGGAATGCCTGCACACTCTAACAGCTTCCTCACCGTATCAGGATTCACATAGCCACTCCCCTTTGATGAATGGCTATCGGAAGGCGCGTCAGCGGGGATGGGGCTGAGGGTGTGGCTGATAATCTCCCTGATCTTCGGCACATCCACACCAAATAGTTCTATCTCGGGTGGGGCAGGGGGTGGTGTCTGCATAATCTGTGTGAGTGCCGTGGCCAGTGTCACCTCATCGCTGAAGTTCACGTGTCCCTTCTTCAGGAACTCTTCTACCTCTGGTCCGGCGGTGTGCAGACTGGGCAGGATGGGGAAGATGGGCTTGTGGCACTCCAGAATCTTCTTGTGGAGCATGTCGTAGGCTTCGTAGAGCGTCACCAGTCCGGGCGTGCCGAAGATGACCATGATGGCATCGATATTGTCGAAGCGATGCTCACAGTAGTCTATGGCCAGTCCCAGGAGTTCGGGGGTTCCGGTAGCCAGAATGTCGATGGGGTTGGCTACCGACGAGCCAGGAAACAGCTTCGACTTCAGCTCGTCAGCTGCTTCACCCTCCAGTCGCGGCACCTGAATGCCACCCTTCGACAGTGCATCGGTGAGCATCACACCAGGGCCGCCGGCATGGGTCACGATGGCGATACGTAAAGCCTCACCCCCAACCCCTCTCCGATTGGAGAGGGGAGTATATAGATTTTGCTTTGGGATGTAACCACTCCCCTCTCCAATCGGAGAGGGGTTGGGGGTGAGGCTATTGGGGGTGAGGCTTCTTGGTGTGAGGTTAAAGATACATCCCACCGTAGTTAGTTCCTCGCGTGAGAAGCAGCGCACGATGCCTGCCTTGCGGAACAGCGCTTCTACTGCTGAGTCGCTGCTGGCGATGGCACCTGTGTGGCTGGAGGCTGCCCTACTGCCACTCTCACTGCTGCCTGCCTTGATAGCGGCAATGCGACAACCCTTGCGGATGAGTGAGCTGGCATGGAACAGCAGCTTGTCGGGGTTGGCAATGTTTTCTATATAGAGTAGTTTTACGTGGGAGTCGGTCTCTGGGTTGAAGTGTTCGTCCATGTATTGCAACACATCCTCGATGCCAATCTGCTTGCCGTTGCCTATAGACCAAACGCTGTTGAATTGCAAGCCCTTGATCACGGCACTCTCCAGGATGAACACGGCAGTGGCTCCTGAGCCGCTGATGAAGTCAACCCCCTGGGCATTGAGTTGCGGAATGGGCTTGGTGAACACGGAGTGGTGATGTCGGGTGAGCAGCCCGATGCAGTTGGGGCCTATGAGGGCTGCCCCGTAGCGCTGACAGGTGTCCAGGATGCGTTGTTCCAGCAGCGCTCCCTCGTGTGTCTCCTCGCCGAAGCCTGCTGAGATGATGATGAACGCTCTTACGCCCTTCTCTGCTGCGAGCTGTTCTACCGTGTCGGGACACATCTTGGCTGGTATCACGAGTATGGCCAGTTCGGTAGGTGGCAGTTCCTTTGCATCGTGGAACACCTTGATGCCCTGCACTTCGTCTTCTTTCGGGTTCACGATGCGCAGGGTGCCATCGAATCCGCCGTTGATAATGTTGCGCACAATGGCTCCGCCAGGCTTGTGCACGTTGTTTGAGCCGCCAATGACGACAATGCTCTCAGGTTGTAGTAGTTCTCGGTTAATCATGTGGCAAATATACAAAAAGTATTGGAAATACAAAAGAAACGCCTTCGTTTTTTCTTTCTAAGACATAGTAACTGGGGGTAAAGACATAAGAACAAATTTTTTTCTTAGACATAATAACATAATAACATATATTTTTCTAAGACATCATTACAAAAAAAATGCCAACTGGAGAACAAATCCAGTTGGCACTTCTTAACGTCCTTAGAATATATATGTTCTTATGTTATTATGTCTTAAAGAACAGTTACTCTGTCTCAGGCACTTACTTCACCATGAACTTCTTACCGTCCTTGATGTACAGGCCCTTGGCAGGAACACCCTTCACCTGCACGCCAGAGAGTGTGTAGATAGCGCCGGTAGCCTGCATGTTGGCGTTCACTGAGGTGATGCCCACCTGCTCGTTCTCGCCCTCAGCCTGAGAAGCATACTTGAAGATCTTCAGGTTGTCGAACCAGCTGCGACGGTCAACGTTGTCGTAGTTAGAGCTGAGCACGAACTTGGCAATCTTGTTGTCCTCAAGCTCCTTGGTCAGAGCTACGAGTCCACCCTGAGTAGCACCCTTCGGGCTGGTGATCAGGTTAGCCTGCATGGTCTTAGCTTTATAGTCGATGATGATGTCGAACTGCCACATGTATTTGTCAGCCAAAAGGGCTGCGTTGGCATCCTTACCTGTAGATTGACCCCATGAAGGAATGTTCAGGCCTTCGTTGTTCTGGTTGTAGAAGTCGTTGTAGGCAACTGAACCATTATAGAGGCTGTAGCTGAAGCCAGCCACACGTTCGCCGGCAGCATTCTGCAGCTGGATTTCTACGTTGCGGTTAATCAAGCCACCGAACCATGCGTCGAAATTGACTCTGAGAACTTCTGCGTCAGTGGGGATGTCACTCTCAGCCAGATCTACAGTAGCCGTACCCTTACCCACGCGGAGCACGTCGGTGTTGGTGGCCTCTGCACCACCGCAACCCAGTGCGAAGGTGGTCTGGTCGTTTGCATAAGAGCCATCGCCATTATCGGTCACGCTGGCCAAGGTGAAGTCCATCTGTCCCTTAGCGCCCTTGATGGCATAAGAAGAGACCACTGCTTCGCCTGGCTCTTCTCCTTCACCAGGAGTGATAGTGTAAACAGGCTCGAAGTTGTTAGAGAAGTCGATGTCAATGATGGGTGCCATCTCAGGAACGCTGTTCTTGAATGTCTCCTCAGCAGTTTGCAGGGTTGAAATGGCGGTGTTCAAAGTTAACTCATCGGCCTCGCGAGTAGCATCGGTGGTAGTAGCCAGTGTGGTGTTCAGCGTGTTCTTGGCAGCATCGATAGCGAGCTGGAACGTGGTCTTGTCACCCAGTTGGTTCATGTCATCGTCGCGGATGGTCTCTGCCTTTGTGATTTCAGCCTTCAGGTCGTCAAACACCTTGTTCTGAGCTTTCACGTAGTTGATGGCGTTCTGATAGCCGCGCACCAGCTGATACTTCAGCAGAGTGCCTTCTCCATCATAGAGTTCCACACCCTGATAGTCGGCCCAGTCAGTCAGCTGTTCAACGGTGGCTACGCGTGTGTCGCTGCCGTCTTGATCCACCCAGCCCTTGGCCATGATGTCGTTGTAGTAGGGATCCCACTGTGTCAGTGCACGAGCCAGCGAGTCCTTCTCCCAAGGATAGTTGGCATCGCTCTGCAGCTCAATGAGAGTCTTGCGTGCAGATACTGCAGCATTGTACTGAGCAATGAAGGTTGTCCAAGCGGCTTTGCGCTCGGCCTCTGCGGCAACATCACCGAATGAGCGGCACTCGAAGTTCTTTACCTCAAAAGCAGAACCAGCTGTGTGACCTTCCCACCAGATTCCAGCTTCAAAGGTCTCGCCTTCCTTCAGTTCCTTAACAGTGTACAACTTCTCCCAACCGTCGCCTAAGATAGTAACGCTTTCAGTAGAGTCTGAACCGATGAAAAGTTTGACACCCTTTTCCAGATTGTATGTCTTCACATATTTACTGTCCATGTTTGCCACACGGGTCTCAACGGCAAAGTAGTATTTACCAGCAGGCAGGTTGGTGTTGTAGAGTGCTACAGAACCGGCACCGTTGCTATAATTACCCTGAATGGCCTGCTGGATGAAGTCAGCACCTGATCCGTGCTGCCAGTTGGTCTCACCACCGTCAGCTACGCCGTCCATACGGAACATGAAGCCGCCCTCAGTCTTGTTGCCCTTAAGGTCTTTGCGGTTTTTCTTTGGGAATGTTGTCAAATCGGTGACATACTTGAAGTAAGACTCAGTGGCCAAGTTGTCTGAGGAAGCATCCATGAATGCAGCCAGACCTTCGTCGAAACTTGCCATCATTGGTTCGCCATTTGAGATGTCATCGAAATCACATCCTTCAGGATCTCC
>JAEEPT010000080.1 GCA_016284895.1 Prevotella sp.
CTGAGTAAATGACTCTTTAGCAGGTATTAATAATAACATTTTCAACAATTTCAAGGACAATGAGTCAGAAAATTCGTATCAAGCTGAAGAGCTACGACCACAAACTCGTGGACAAGTCAGCAGAGAAAATCGTGAAGGCTGTTAAGGCCACAGGTGCTATCATCAGCGGTCCTATTCCCCTTCCTACACACAAGCGTATCTTCACAGTGAACCGCTCTACCTTCGTCAACAAGAAGAGCCGTGAGCAGTTCCAGTTGAGCGACTACAAGCGTTTGATTGACATCTATAGCTCTACTGCTAAGACCATCGACGCACTGATGAAGCTCGAACTCCCCAGCGGTGTCGAGGTTGAAATCAAGGTGTAGTCTTAGATTTATAACTCAAAAAATCCGAATCGTTTGGCGGTTCGGATTTTTTATTTTATCTTTGTCAAGTAAAACTACTAAACTCAAGCCGATCACATTATTGTGCAAACATTCTTTGTCATACAGACATTCAGTTCAGGGCTACTGTTTGACTGATCAAGAAGTTTCTTAAGATGACACTTCAACCACACTCGTTTAACAGTTATATTGCAAAATAAGAAGACTATGAAGAAGATTCTAACCCTTACATTTTTGTTTGCCACCATCCTTGGCATACATGCGAAGAACGGTATCGTAAAGCAAGAGGCTTTTGCTGGATATCTTTTCGCCTATTTTGAGGGCGGTGGAGACAAGAACCTGCAGGAGCATCTCCGCTTCGCCGTGAGTGAGGATGCCAGAAACTGGTATGCACTGAACGGCAACCGTCCTATCGTTGCCAGTGACAGCATCAGCGAGAGTGGAGGCATACGCGACCCGCATATCCTGAGAGGTGAGGATGGGGGCTACTACATCGTAGCTACCGACATGTGTACGGCTAAGACTGGCTGGAACGAGAATCCCGGCATCGTGTTGTTGAAGTCGAAAGACTTGGTCAATTGGTCACATGCCAAAATTAACCTTAGTAAAGATTGGCCTGCCTTCGCTGACGCCTATTGGGTGTGGGCACCGCAGACCTTCTATGATCGAAAGGCGAAGAAGTACATGATCTACTTCACTCTTCAACGCACGAATGATAACCGACAGAGCTTGATTACCTACTATGCATACGCGAATAAGGATTTTACGGGCTTTGAAAGCGAACCCAAACAACTCTTTGCTGCCAAGTACGGCTCTATTGACAATGACATCATCTATAAGGATGGCGTGTATCATAATTTCTATAAGGGTAATACAAAAGATGAGAATGGAAAGGAAGTGAAAAACGGTATCGAGCAGGCTACTTCGAAAAAGCTGCTGGGTCCGTGGAAGGAGAACTTCACATACCTTGATGCCTATGCAGGCACTAAGACACATGTGGAAGGTTCTAGCGTGTTTCCTTTGCACGACGGCTCGGGAGACTGGATTCTGATGTACGACCTTTATGGCAGTGGCCGCTATGAGTATCAATTGTCGAAAGACTTAATCCATTTCAGTGAGAAACCACTATCGTTCCGTAAGGATTTCTTCCCTCGTCATGGAAGTGTCATCTCTCTCACGAAAGAGGAACTGGAACGCATACAGCAGAAGTGGGGTTATGTTTTGACCCATGAATTTGTGAGTAACGGGAATCCTATTATCCGCGATAAACATACAGCCGATCCTGCCGTGCTGGTGGAGAACGATACCCTTTGGCTCTTTGCGGGGCATGATGCCAACGGTGGACAGAGCAGTTATGTGATGAAAGACTGGCTGCTTTATTCTACCACCGACATGAAGCACTGGACGGAGTATCCATCACCTTTGCGTATTGAGGAATTCAAGTGGGCCAGTAGTAAGCAGGCTTATGCTGGACATGTGGTCAAGGGCAAGGACGGGCGCTATTACTGGTATGTATCGACCAACTGGTGTGGCATAGGAGTAGCTGTCAGCGATAAGATCACCGGACCTTATAAAGATGCGCTCGGAAAGCCGCTGCTTACTAAGGAAGACTGTTTCGCATCCAAACATAGTTGGTGCGTCATCGATCCAGCTATTCTTATTGATGATGACGGTACACCTTATATTATTTGGGGCAACGGACAGTGTTATTATGCGAAGTTGAAGGACAACATGATTGAGATTGACGGCGATATACACCAGATTGATATACCTCGCTTCACAGAGGCTTCCTGGGTGCATAAGTATCAAGGTAAATACTATCTCAGCTATGCCAGTGAGTGGCCTGAGAAGATAGCTTATGCAGTGGCCGACCACATAGGAGGACCTTACAAGCCGATGGGGATCATCAGTGAGATTGCTGGCAACTCAAACACCACCCATCCTGCAATTGTTGAGTTCAAGGGGCAGTGGATTTTCTTCTCTCACAATGGTGGTCTGCCCAGCGGCACGAGCTATAGTCGCTCCATCATTGCAGAACCGATGTACTACAATGCTGACGGTAGTATCCGTCCCATTCCACCTACTGCGCAAGGAATTGCAGGCTTGCGATAATGTCCGATTGATTTATATTGCTTTAAAAACAAATAATTATACTAACTAACATGAAACAGAAACTAATGAGTTTTTTGTTTTTGGCCGCAACGTTGTTGTCGCTTGGCAACATGCAGGCAGCCAAAAAAGTTCATACTTTGGGTGATTCGACGATGGCTCCCTATGATGAGAGCACTGAGACCAAAAGAGGGTGGGGCATGTATTTCGGCAACTTCCTCACGGATGGTTGGACTTCTGTCAACTATGCCAAGGGCGGACGTGACTCGCGCGGCGGTTACAACGAGCTGTGGCAGAATGCCAAGAACAACGTAGAGGCTGGCGACTATGTCATCATTCAGTTTGCCCATAACGATGAGAAGTACAACGGTATGGATAATCTGGAACTGCAGGACTACTACACAAAGGCTGGTGATGCCACCAATGCGGCTGCCGTGAAGAGCGACGGGCGCGGAACGGTTCCGTCAACCACCTACAAGGAATGTCTGAAGCAGATTATCGATGCCGTCAAGGCAAAGGGAGCTACTCCCGTGCTGGTGTCGGCAGTGGCACGCTGCTACTTCAGTGGCGAGAAAATTACCCGTGCCGGTAGGCACGACCTGGGCGACAAGTTCTCTGTGCTTTCGGCTGAAGGCATCAAGGAGAACCAGAAGGTGGCCAGTACCGACCACACGATGGACTATTCCTATCACATGGAGCAGTTGGCCAAGGCTGAGAATGTGGCTTTCATCGATATGACCACTGCCACGAAAGACCTCTATGAGAGCTATGGTTCAGCCAAGTGCCACGATGCCCTGTTCTGCGAGGGCGACAACACCCACTACAACACGACGGGTGCTTTGCTGGCAGCTCGACTCTGTGCGCAGATGATGAAGGCACAAGGCATTCTGGCCGATCATATCGTGGTGCCTACCGATCTATCTGTCTCGCCTGCCACGGCAGACTTGGGCGATGGCTATCTGGGACAAACAGCTGTGAAGGAGCTGACACTCAACGGCTTCGGTCTCTCTCCTGACAATGGAACCATCAGTATCACGGCTTCTGAGGGCATCTCACTCTCTTTCGACAAGCAGTCGTGGGATTCCTCGCTCAACGTGGACTATCAGAATGGAACGCTGGTCAAGAACTTCTATGCCCGCGTATCCCTTTCAGTTGTAGGAAAGTTCACTGGCACCATCACGGCTTCGCTGGGCGACAAGCAGGTGAATGTGCCTCTCACCGTTAATGTGATTGAACTCGGAGGCGGCAATCCCTTTACCGTGAAATGGCCGCTGACCACCAACGATGATGCCGTGGTGGAAGGCAATGCTGTTGCAGGCACAGTGAAGGTGGAAGGCATGGCGAAATATGGCAACAACGCTCAGAATGGCCTGATGGTGAGCACCAGCGAAGGCGGCGCATGGGTGAAGGCCGAAGATGACTCCCCCAACCAGTATGTGCAATTCAGCATCACGGCTCCCGACGGTCAGAAACTTGACATCAATCATATCGCCATGAAGGTGGGCGCGCGCGGTGGCAACGGCATGCGTTGTCATGTGTATTATTCCACTGATGGTTTCGTGACCCGTACTGCCATCTATGCACCTGCCTCGATGACCAGTGGTGTGATGAACGAGGTGGAGGCCACACCAGTAATCAAGCTGGAAGAGGGCGAACAGATGCAGATTCGTGTCTATCCCTGGTACACCAGTAATGCCACAGGCAAGTGGCTGTGCATATCAGACGTGCAGGTAGGCGGACAGTCGAAGGACGCTGCGGGCGTGAAGCTCACGGGTTCTATTACCTACAAGCTCAACAAGGGTGGACTGGCTCAGGGCGACGATGCCGAGATGGAGCCTGCCGAACTCGCAGCTGGCTTTTCAGGAAAGAGGTTCACGGCTGGCTCTTCGCTCACAGTCCAGGATGCCATTACCTACAGGGGAGCTGATGGTGCTACGACCACGATGACCAAGATCTATAACGGCACGGATGGAAGTTTCCCTTCAGCAGCCACAGCCGACAATACGCTCACCCTCACGCTCACCCCCGAGGACGGCTACTACTTCATGCCTTCGTCCATTAGTTTTGAGGGAGCCCGTTTCGGTACCGATGGCGGCAAACTCACCGTATGGGCTGAGACGGGTGACAAGAAGGAAGAACTCTGCACCTCTGCCGATGTGAATCGCGATGGCAAGAATCTTGCCATTGCCCATTTCGACTATCAGTTGACCAATCTGATGGCAACTACCGATGAGCCGCTGAAGATTAACTTTGCCTTCATCGGTCTGGGCAAAACCAAGACGATGGGTCTGGCCAATCTCGTGATCAACGGCACGCTTACTGGTGCTGCCGCTTCCACTACGAAGTACATCCTGAATACGCTTGTGGTGCCTGCCGAGGCAGGCTCTATCACCATCGATCCAGAGCTTGCTTCCTATAAAGAAGGTACACAAGTCACGCTGACCGCCCGTAAGAACTTCGGCTATCGTTTCAAGGAATGGCAGAATGCCGATGGTCAGACGGTCTCAACCGATGCAACTACCACCATCATCATGGATAGCGAGAAGACCATGAAAGCCGTTTTCGAGTCAGTTCCCGTTTATCAAGTGACGACTAAGACCACCAACGATGCCGATCGCGAGATGGGGTCTGTCACGCTCACCCCCAACGACCATGAGGGCCGGTATGAGGCTGGCACCACCATCACGGCAGTTGCCAATGAGAACAAGATACTGAAGTTCTTGCAGTGGACCGACGAGAACGAGAATGCCGCCATGTCGGCCACCCGAACGCTGACAGTCAATAGCGATATGCAGCTTATAGCTAACTATGAAGTGCAGGACTTCGTGGCAGTATTCGATGCCAGTACCACAGCTGGCTATGCCTATAAGACCACGGCAGGCTATCCTTTTCCTGCCGATGCAGCATGGGATGCTGATCGCAATGCCAAGGCTTCAGTCGTGAGAACTACTGACGGCTCGCTCTGCTACACTCAGGACGGTGGAACCCCAGTGGTGCGCAATCGTGAGCAAGTAGTACTTGCGGGCATCAACGGCCTCTACCAGAATGGCTATCGTTCCTCCGACATCGCTTTCCAGTATCAGTTCTCCACCAAGGGATTCACGTCAGTCGTCTTCGAGGCCGACATGGCAGCCAAGAACATGGCTCACAAGAATTGGAAGGCTCAGCTCTCTACCAATGGCACCGACTTTGCCGACATAGAAGGTGCTGCATGGGAGATGACCGCCAACACACCGCGTCCGCTCAGCATCCAGTTGCCTGCATCGGCCATCGGACAGGAACAGGTGTTCATCCGCATCACGGGCGTAGGTACTGAGATGCTTTCCAACAAATATGCTTTCGACAAGACCTTCGATGGTCTGGACTACACCTCCAATTCTGAGTGTGGCGTGGGCAATGTTTTTGTGTTGGGCGCTGCCAATGTGGTAGCCGACGAGGTGGCTCCCGTTGTGACAGCCACCGTTCCGGCTGATGGCGCTACAGGCGTGAGCGCAACGGGCAAGATCACCGTTTCTTTCGATGAGCGCATACAGTCGGCTGGAAGCACGGCCAAGGCTGTGCTCAGCGGTAACGGCACACAGGTAGAGCTCGAGCCCGAATGGAACAGCCGTTCCGTGAGCTTCAGCTATTCCGCACTGGCCTATTCTACTGCCTATACCTTTACACTGCCCGAGAATTTCGTAGCCGACCGGTCAGGTAATAAGCTCAGCACCGCTACGACCATATCGTTCACAACGATGGCTCGCCCGTCCGTAGCCAAGGCTGCCTACGACTTCATCGTGCCTGACAACGGTACCATCACCGAGGCACTTGCCGCTGCCAACACCCGTAGCAACAAGAGCGTGCGCTATCGTGTGTTCATCAAGAATGGCAACTATACCTTCGATACGAATGGCACTACTACCGGCGGCGACGGCAATACCTATCCCGATCCACGTTCGCATCTCACCGCTCCCAACACGAGCTTCATCGGTGAGAGCATGGAGGGCGTGGTCATCACCAACATCACACCCGATGCTACTTGGGACAACGGCTTCGGTACGGCCTGCCCGCTTGAGGGCATTGGCAATGGCGACGTGCTCATCATTGAGAGCACTGCCACCAACAGCTACTTCCAGAACCTCACCATCAAGACTTCGATGGGCGACGCCCACGGACGCGACATTGCTGTGCAGGACAAGTCGAATCGCACCATCTTCAAGGATGCCTGCCTCTGGGGGTATCAGGATACCTATGTGTCCAATAATCAGAATGGTAAGTTCTATTTTGAAGGCGGCGTGCTGCGCGGACGCACTGATTTCCTCTGCGGAAAGGGTGATGTATATTATAATAAGGTGACGTTGCGCCAGGTGGCCAGCGGCTATCTGGCTGTGCCATCAGTGCCTAAGAAGTATGGCTACATTTTCCAAAGCTGTAAAATCGTGGGCGACAACAACAAGGTGAACGGCACCTATACCCTGGGTCGTCCTTGGGGTAAAGGCACCCCCATTGCCCTGTTCATCGATACTGAGATGGAGGTCGTACCCAAGGCAGAAGGCTGGAGCGAGATGAGCGGAGGCTATCCCAAGCGCTTTGCCGAGTACGGCTCACACACCTCTGCCGGTGCTGCCGTTGACCTCAGCAATCGTAAGACTGTCTATGATGCATACGATAAGAAAGAGGGTGACGTCTATACGAATCGCCGCAACGAGGTCAACAACCCCGTGCTCACTGCCGATGAAGCCGCCCTTCACACTCTGGCAGCTGTCATGGGACAGGATGACGACTGGCAGCCAACGATGTTCACCGAGCAGGCCCCCGTGCCAACCAATGTAAAACAGAATGGAGCGACACTCACGTGGGATGACAGCCCTTATGCATTGCTCTATGCCGTTTGCTGCGATGGTAAGGTGGTCGATTTCACCCAGACTTCAACCTATGTCCCGACCAAAGATGGCATCTATACCGTGAGGGCCGCCAACGATATGGGTGGACTAAGTGCGCCTTCAGCCAAAGTTGATATCACTTCCGGCATCTTCACAGAGAGAGTGACCCCTGTCCCACAGATAGAAACCATCTATTCTGCCGATGGCCGCACACTCAACAAGATGCAGCATGGACTTAATATCGTTAAGTATAGCGATGGCCGTATTGTAAAGGTCGTTCGGAAGTAACATAATGATAGGTTTTGTGCGAATTATTCATCATAATCGAATATGCAAATTATAAATTTTTCAGAACAGAACACGGTCATCAATCAGTATATGGCCGAACTGCGCGACAGGTCGCACCAGAAGAACCGAATGGTGTTTCGTCGCAACATTGAACGTATTGGTGAGATGATGGCATACGAGTTGTCGAAGACGCTGGACTATAAACCCAAGACTGTCACCACGCCTTTAGGAACACTCGACGTTGCCCTGCCGAAGGATGACCTTGTGGTGGCTACTGTGCTGCGTGCAGGACTACCTTTCCATCAGGGATTCCTTAATGTGTTCGACAAGGCAGAGAATGCTTTCGTTTCGGCTTATCGCATTTACACCAACCGCGAACATACTGAGGTGGGCATTCACACAGAGTACATGGCTTCCCCCTCGGTGAAGGGAAAGACGCTGCTGGTGGTCGACCCCATGCTGGCTACGGGTGGATCGATGGTTGCCAGTATTGAAGCCTTGCTGAAGACGGGTAAGCCTAAAAAAATACATGTGTGCTGCGTGATTGCAGCCCCTGAAGGCATTGAGTTCGTCAAACAGACACTGCCAGAGGACAGCACCATCTGGTGTGCTGCTATTGATGCGGGCATGAACGAACAGAAATACATTGTGCCAGGCTTTGGCGACTGTGGCGACCTGTGCTACGGTGAAAAACTTTAGTAACATAACTTAATAATTACGATGAAACGAATTGTAAAAACATTGCTGATTCTGCTGCTTTGCTTTGTCACTGCGGCAAATGCGCAGACAGTGCCTCCAAGCGGGGCTACCATTGAAAATTGGTATATCTTCTCAACTTTTACATCTGGAGAGGAGAGTGAGGATGTAAATGAGGCTATGCAAGTGGCTTTCGATGGCGACGACATCTATTTCAATTTCCCTAATCCCATTCAGGGTAACACCTGGATGAAGGGAACTCGCAATGGCACAGTGGTCACCTTTTCAAAAGGACAGAAAGTGGGAACGTACAGCGGACTGACCGTTTACTACATGGGATTGAATAGTGATGGACTCTGCGACATTGTGTTCAACTACGACGAGACACAGAAGATGTTTACGCTCGGTGAGATGTACATCGCCCTGAACGGTAGTCTGACCCAGAACTACGCGTTGGGCTATTTCTCACCAGTCATCATTACTGCTGCAAATGAGACGGATAAAGATGCCTACATACTGACAGGCAAGAACGTGAACCCCTATAATGAGAGCCAGTATGAGGAACTGACCGAGGACGTGAAGGTGGTCGTGGATGGCAACAATATCTCCATTCAGGGACTGAGCGCATTCGACCCGACGATGTGGCTGCATGGCACCATCGATGGCAGTGTGGCTACGTTTGCCAAGCGGCAGGGTGCCGGCACCTACGGAACCACTCAGCTCTATATGATAGGCTATGACGGCAGTGAGTGCGACATCACATTTAGCTATGATGCTGAATCGGGCGTGCTGGTGGCTCAGCAGTACATTCTCTGCGTGACTTCCGACGGTAACACTTACCAGATGTTGACCGATGTCGTGCTGTCACCAAAGAACGGTGCGCAGCCCGCGTTGCCCGAGGTAGTCACTCCTCCGGCGGGCTTGCAGACCACTTCCTATGTGTTCACTGGCAATAAAATGCTCTATAATGACGAAGGTGAATATACGGGCTATGAGGTGGCGAAGCGCAACGCACGTGTAGGCTTCTATAATGATGAGGTGTACATTCAGGGACTCTGCGAGCAACTGCCCGATGCTTGGGTCAAGGGAACGGTAGCCGATGGCGCCTTTGGCGATAAGGCTGTGACGGTGGCTGCTGGTCAGTTCTATGGACAGTACGGACTCTATCCTCTCTATATAGTGGCTCGCTATGGCAATGAGCTCACCGACATGAAGTTCGTCTATGACCCGCAGACCCGTGAGTTCAAGAACGAAGGCGGTGTCTATATGGTGCTGAACGTCATGCCCAACCAGCCTGCTCCCATCGAAATCTATGCCACCGTCTCGCTTACTCCCGGTTCGCTGAGCGGTATCCAGGATGTTGAGAAAGTCAAGGCCGACAGTGCCACCTCATATTATAATCTGAGCGGTCAGCGTGTGAAGAATCCTTCGAAAGGCATCTTCATCATAAACGGCAAGAAGGTGTTGAAGTAAAGAACAAGGCGAAGTCAGAGCGAAAGGATGAACTCATCCCACTGCGCTGGCTTCCCCTTTCTCCCGAAAGCCTTTTCGTAAAGGCGCGAACGGGTGTTGGTGACCGATTGCTTGGTGTGGGCGGTGAGCTGGGCGATGCCTGCAGGCGATATGTCTAATTTCAGTAGTAAGCACACCTTTCGTTCCTGTGGAGTGAGGCGGCAAAACTCTTGCAGACGGCTCATGAACGTGGCATCTTTTTGTAGCACGCTTTCTTCTAACTGATGCCAGTCGGCATCATTCATAGGCTGTTGGGCATAATCGCTCAACAGCTTTTCTATATGCTGCCGGATGGGCGTGCCGCTCAGAAAGGGGGCGGTCGAAACGCCCTCCTTGTCGCCTTGCTGTCGGTATTTTTCCAGAAGCTGTTCCAGTCGTTCCACCTTCAGCTGGTAGTGCATGCGGCGGCGACTGAAAAAGAAGAACAGTGCCACTACCGAAAGTAGTAGAATCACAACGAGGGCAATGGTCATGGTGAGTCGTTGGCGTAGTGAGGCCGACTGGCGCTCGTGTTGCGTATAGTCGTAGAGGGCTGCAGTCTTGCGCAATGCTTCGGCATCATTGGCTTTATGAACACTGTCGGTAAGTTGTTCGTATTTTTGCAAATGGCTCAGTGCCAATGCGTTGTTTCCCTGCTGGAGTGCCCTTTCGGCCAATGCGCGGTGAGCTGCCTGCTGAGTGAAGACGGTGCCGCAGGTGAGCAGCTGTTCGTAGTAGGGTACGGCAGAATCGGGCTGTCCGGCACGCGTGTAGAGGTCGGCCATCATGAAGAAGAGTGCGCTGCGGTTGCTGTCGTCAACGTGCCGCAGGGCTGGAAACAGGAGGCTACGTGCCTCTGTGAGGTGATTGTGGTAGAGGTGATAGGCGGCCATCTGACTTTCCACATCGCGCTGCATTGCTATATTGCCCGATGCAATGGCCAGTTGTCGTGCCTGTTCGAAATAAGCTAAACAACTGTCTTCGGTCTCAGTACGAGCACGGAGCACGTTTCCAATATCACGCAGGTCGTAGATGAGGCCCAGTGTGTCGGCGGCTCTCAGGTCAATGTCGTAAGCTTGCCGGTAACTGCTGAGTGAGCGGTCCAGCAGGCGCTGACTGAAATAGAGTGTTCCCATCTGACTTTGGGCCAGGGCCAGCAGACTGTCGGTGGTGGCCAGTTCGGCGGCCTGTTCCAGTTTCTTCAGTGCCGAAGGAGCATCGCCTTGCTCAATGAGTGACAGTGCTTCGTGATATTCGCGAAGTCCTGCTTGCCGTTGGCTACAGGAACAGACCACAGCAAGCAGGACTGTAATAATAAAGATGTGTCGCCTCTTCATGATGACTTGTTCGGAGTTTCTTTTGGAAGGAGCTTAGCGGATGACCTTTCGCCCGTCTGAGATATAGAATCCTTTGGTTGGACGGCCTTTCAGTCTTCGTCCACTCAAATCATAAACAGCCGATGGCTCCGAAGGCTTCCGAGTGGGAACTTTCACGCTGCTGGGCATGGTGCCTGTGGCGTTCTTGCCAGTAAACTGCCCGATGAAGAGAATGGCTCCTGTGCTTTGCTCACTGATAACGTATAGGAACGGGCGGTTGGCATGAAACTCGATGATGACAGGTTCAGGATCAGTTGAAATGGACTGTGCTGCCTCCATCCATGTGATAGCTGCTGCTTCGGTGCCTTCCTCGTCAAGTTTTATTTTGGCCACTTGACCCATGTCGCTGATAAATTGCGGATTGTCGCAGAAGTTGGGAATGTCAGCTGTTATCGGATTGAATGCGCTGGGCATGCCAAGGGCCGACATAGTCTCTACGAGGTTGAGCTGTGTCGTAATGTCAAGGCGGGGCAGTTTTACATCGACAGATGTCATATTCATGTACAGCTCTTCCCACATATTGCTATTCATCTGAGCCATTATGTCGTTGATGCTCTTTCCTTCACGGGGCAGAATCACCGTCATCTGGTAGGCACCTGTTCCGTATGGCAGTGCGAGTGCCTGGAAGGTTGCGTTCTCATAATAGGGCAGACCATTCAGCATGTGCATCATGGGAACGGTGACCGCACCGTCGAACAGCTCCTCTTGTGTTTCGCTCTTGTCGAACTTCAGCATCCAGATTCCTTTGAAATAGACAGCATTCAGCAGATAGCTGGTGGCAAGGGGATTGAAGGACTGCTCGTCAAGAATAGTTGGAATCATGCCCATTGTGTGGTCGCTGCCCCATTGGTTGATGACTTTCATGGTTTCACCATCGCCAAAATTGCGCGTCTCGGTGGTGGCATCGTAGTAGTCGTGGGCCTTCTGTTCAAAGTCGGGCAGCAAGTAGCGGGGCTCATTCAGGAAGATGGCATTTGAAATCATTACCTTGGTCTGCTCGTCGAGAGCAGGCAGCTCAGTACGCATTTTTTTGCAAAAATCATTGATTCCATCGGCTCCTGTATCGCCAAAACCCAGCGTTTGGCATATCTCCTGTTGGGTGATGCCTGCTGCACCGTTGT
Organism: Prevotella sp.; assembly: GCA_016284895.1. Lineage (GTDB taxonomy): Bacteria > Bacteroidota > Bacteroidia > Bacteroidales > Bacteroidaceae > Prevotella. Next base: position 12,330 of record JAEEPT010000080.1, read on the forward strand.
TCAACATTCCGAGCGCATAGGTGATGCTCAGCGGCGAAACCACCTGATTGTTGTCGTTGCGCACAGAGCGGAACAGGCGGAAGGCAAAGTCGTTGTTGCCCTTCACAAGTGCACGCTCTTTGATGCTGAGGTCGATATACTTTGGGGCTTCGGGAAAGTCTTGAGCCTGCGCTGCAATGGTCAGCAGCGTGGCGGTCAGTAGTAGTAATAGTTTCTTCATCATAGTTCACTTCGTTTTATAATTAGGTGTTCGGTACGAATTTTCCTTTCTCGTGCAGCCATGTCTCAACGATAGTCTGCACTTCGCCCATGTTGCGGCCTGCCAGTAGCGATCCGCAGTCGGCCCACCATTCATGTTCGCTTTTCACCCACAGCTCTGGGTTGGGCAACACCGGGCCGTTCATCACCCACGCCTCAAATTTCCGTACACCCGTCTGCGTCTCCTTCACATAGATGTAAGGATCGCCTGTTGAGACTTCATCAGGGTCGAATGGGTCTATCGGTGAATCGTCGATGCCCTGTATGCTGCATCGGGCAGCGAGGCAGATGCCGTTTTTCGCCTCAAAGCTGAACGTCACGGTGCATGCCTGTTCGTTCATGCCGTCAACATCCTTGCTCAGCGCGGTATATTGCGATAAACCGTTGTTCACGTCGCCCCACCAGCCCAGCGCCTGCACAGGATGGGCGGGTGTGCAGAAGGTGATGCTGTCAATTCTTGCGATGCGATAGCCGAGTCTGCCCACCCACAGGCTGTCCTCCCGAAAGGTGGTCACGGTGCCTTTTGTGTGGTCGAATGCGTCGAAGCTGTCTTCTGTGCAGACATACATCTGTGCATGAGTGCTGATGCTGGCGCAAGTCATGGCGATGGCGAGATGTAGATTTTTCTTTTTCATATCCGCTGCAAAAGAACAGCTTTTTTGCGAAACTTCCAAATTTTGGAGTACACAAATAGTACACAAGTGCATATCTTGCGTGGCTTGATAAGTAATGGAAAAGAGTTTGCAAAACATCTGTTTCATCTGCTTCTTACTGCAATCGTCTGTGTGTCATGTGTTTACAGCGGTTGCAGATGGAAGCAGATTTTTTCATCTGTTTTCATCTGCTCCTATCTGTTTCCATCTGCTTCGCTCGTAAATGATTTGTTGACAGTGAGTTGCAGACGGAAACAGATGAAACAGATGTTTTACAAACTTTTTTCTTATAGTGTTGTTGAGCGTGAGAACGTCACTCACTTCAAGTGAAAACGTCACTCGCTCTGAATGG
>JAEEPT010000081.1 GCA_016284895.1 Prevotella sp.
ATGGCGGCGGGCACATCTCTGCTTGCCATACACTTTGTGCTTCAGTATAAGCTGCAGCTGCGTGCCATGGGCGTGACGCAGGCAGTGATGCTCAACCTGCCTTTCTTCATTTTTGCCACCGTGCTCTTCTCCACCGCTTTGCTCTACATTCAGCGTCGCCAAAGCGTGAACACACATGAGTGGCTGGTGGGTGTGCTCGCATGGATTGTCGCGGTGGCGATACTTGCCATTGCTGCCGCCACCGACGGACAGCCACTGTTGAGTGACACGCCGCAGATACGCATGGCCGAGATTGCCGGCAGCATCATCTACGCATTAACGCAAGGTTACTACTCATGGCTGTCGCAGCGCGAGCTGCGCCGTATGCGAAACGCCGTGGCATCCTATTACGACCGTGAGATGCACGGCATACTCAACTGGATGGAGCGGAGCGTGTGGCTGATGACATCCATTGTCATCCTTGTGCCCCTGATGATTTTCGCCAGCACACGCCTGCTCGGCATCTTTGGCCTATTGACCTTCGCCGCCCTGTTCTACCTCGTCATCTGCTTCCTCTGCTACATGGTGAGTAGCGACCAGCAGCTCGTCGAGATAGCAGAAGCCCCAGACAACTCGCAGCCTAATCCCGACTGCTTTGCATCCGACAGCAACGGCAGTGCTATGCCCGATTTCTCCTGTGTCGTCACGGCTGTTGACGAATGGACGGCCAGTGGTGGCCATTTGCGCCAGGAATTGAACATACAGATGGTGGCCAACGAGATGCATGTGCCGCGTGCTCAGCTCTCAGCATGGCTGAAGACCACAGAGTGGGAGGTCTTCGCTACATGGATCACCGACCTGCGCATAGAGGAGGCAAAGAAGATGTTGAAGGAGCACCCAAACTGGAGCAACGACTATGTGGCAAAGCACTGCGGATTCAGCAGCCGAACCTATTTTCAAAAAAAGTTCAAGGAAATGGTGGGTATCCCTCCAGGCGAATACCTTCGCAACGAATAACGTCACTTAACAGGTTTAGCCGTGAATCATGGGGGTGACAGCGATAGTACGGGAGCTGTGACAGGAAACATCCTTGGCGCTGCCGTCGGCTATGAGGCTATTCCACAGTTTTACAAGGACGACTTGGAGATGCACGACCTGATTCTCCACATGGCTGATGACCTGTATAGAGGTGAAGTAACAAAGAAGTAGCGACGTCCAGGAGTTGAACGCCGCCACATCTTCATTCATTATCATTTCGTTCTTGCCTTCATAGAGGGCAGCGTCAGTTCCATGTTGTTCTGCTCCCATGTCATCAGCCAGTCAGTTTCTATGTGGCACTCCCACTGCCCGTCTCTGTTGCCCGACAACTTGTAGGGACGATACTTCATGGGTAGCGTGCCGATAGAAGACAATATTAACATTGCCTCTTGTATGTGGTGCATATTAAGTCCACGCTTTGCACAGCGTTTCAAATCTTTATCGAAACGCTTAGTGGTCTTTACAATGTACTTCATACGTTGATACCTAACTTCTTAAACATGTCATCGACAGAGTCGTATGTTGTCACTCTGCCGTTCTTGACATCATCCATCGCCTCGCGATAACCGGCCGTTTTTGTGATGTCGTAATCTTTCTTCTTAGTGGCCTTATGTACCTTTACTGATGCTACGCCCACAAGCATCTTGCAAGCGTTCTTTACCTTTGAAACCAAACTCTCGTCTGGAACCTGTAATACTACTGTTGCCATGATAAATACGTATTTGCGTGAATATTCGGCTGCAAAGTTACGAACTTTCCATGAAAATTGGTCACGGTTTTCCCACTTTCTTAGAGTTGTTGTAAATTATGTGGTTAATCCTTGCCGAAAGTGATATCCTTGCGTTAATATAGAAAACCAAAGGCCCAGAGAGGAATCTTCCTCATATAGGCTGACTCTATATCATCGGCTGCGACATAGGCATTCTCATGATTGGCTACTTGGCTGAAGCCTTTATCTTGTCCGCCAACCTCAATGACGATGTCACCATCAATACGGAAGTCACCCTTCTTATAGCCTGCATATTCCACTTTGTGACCAGCAGATGCCAACTGGTTGGCAAAGAATGTCTCGCGCACAGTTCCTATCTCTGGCTTCTCCAGACTGAGTGTGTAAAGCAGATTAGGATTGTCGAGGTATATCTTGTCTGGCTTCTGTAAGTCTGTGACAGTCATCAAGTTGGTAAAGACTCTACGAATAAGATTGGCCTCCTCCATATTTGTGAGGTATTTGAGAGTAGATTGTCTGCTGATACCTGACGCCTTTGAACTTTTGATAGATAAGCATCATGACGTTTAAACAGACTCTCCATTTCTATTTCAATTTTACAGTTTCCTTGTTGGTTTTAATAAACACTTTTTATGCGGACGTGTTAACCACTATAAACACATACCGCCGTAATGTGTTAATCACGATAAACACTTTCTGGGCACGAATATACAAATTACCGTACAGATAAAGAAATAATCTCCCTTTTCTGTATAAAATTTAATAGTTTTTAGCAATAGACATGCAAAGCTAAAGGTGACGAAGGGGCAGGTTCGATTGACACCAATTGGTTAATCATTGCCGAAAGTGATATCCTTTCGGATCATGCTTGGACAATTGAGAAATATCTTTTTCCTCAGCCTCCACAAGATGGGCCAGGAAGACTTTAACGTGATTTGGGAGCAGTTTTTTTTACATTTTGAGACAAAAAGCTAAGAAAAAAGAACAATAGCAACGCAATCTGCCCCCAAAAACAGTGTCAACATCTGCTTCCATCTGCTTCAACTGTAACTTTATGATATATAAGGATTTACAAAAGGAAACAGATGAAACAGATGTTTTGCAAACTTTTTTCGAATGTAGTATTTAGTGCTTATGACAATGGCGTTACACCATTACTAGAAAATGAAACGTGAATGATTCAAGAATGATTTAGCCTAAAACGTGACATGATTTAGCCTAAATCGTAAAATGATATAGCCTAAATCGTAAAATGATATAACATCAATCGCAACGTGATATAGCCTAAATCGTAACGTGATATAGCCTAAATCATGACGTGATATAACCTAAATCATGACGCGATACAGCCTAAAAGTTGGGACGCTTTTGCATGGGGTAATCATCACACATGCAAAAGCGTCCCAAATTATTATTTCTACGATTACTTACTTGGTAAGAAACACCTTCTTGGTGTTCTTGCCCTGCGAGCGTCCTTCAGTCGGACTGATAATGTTGAAGCCTCGCTGGGGTGTAGAACGGCGGATGCCATCGATGCCATAATAAGCGGAATGAGCATCGGAATCAGCTACGGGCATGTCAATGCCGCTGGGGTCACCACCGTCCATGATGGTCTTCACCTCATCGGCTGTGACAGCGTAGTTGTAAATGCGCACATCGTCATAGTAAGCTGAAATCAGCGGGTCGGCGAGGAACTGACTGCGTCCCAAATAGTTCAGAATGGGTCGAATGTCGCTCGGACGAATAGTGATGCTTGTTGTAGAGGCTGCCACCTGACCATCGATATAAATAGTAGTCTGACCCTTACCGATCGTCACTACTACGTGTTTCCACTGATAAGCCGACAACTTACTGGGGCAATCAAGTATCTGCTCGTCGCCTCCATTCTTGATAGCAAAGCGCATCACATTGGTATAGCTGTTGTTAGGAGTAAGGAACATGTAGTGATCAGTATCTACGCCAAAATCAAAGATGCGCTGCCACTGCGTGGTAGATGTGCGCCAGTTCACCCATAGGCAGATAGAAAGTTCATCGCTGTTGGCAATGCCATAAGGGAGCTGTGCATACTGAGAAGCGATATAGAGCGACTTCTCGCCTGACTTGTGATCAGTCTGATACCTTACGGTGCCATTCACTGCCATATCCATCATATTCGGGGTCATATCGTAAACATTGTTTTCGAAATCCCAAACGGCAATGAGCGCACGTTCTCCTGAAGGGCCAGCCTCAGCAGTAGCAGATGCCTCCGACAGGTTCTGCGCACGGTCGATGGCTTTCACCTTATATATATATGAGGTACCAGGACGACAGGTATTATCAATGAAATAGTTGGTGGAGAGTTTGCGGGCAATGGTGTTCCAGTCGGTAGTGCCTTTAGGAGCACGTACCACCATGTAGCCTTCCAAATCTTCCTCTGTATTAGCATTCCACGTCAGCTTGACGGAAGCCGGTTGTGCCTCGGCAATGAGGTTGGCAGGCTGAGCAGGAGCCGTTGTCTCATAATCGACATCCACCGGAAGGATGCGGAACATCATGCGGTCTTTGTCGGCCTCTGCCCAAGTGCGCTGTATGATCTTGGCCGAATAGGAAGTTCCTGCCGTAGCCATATAGAGTGCGCTCTCGCGATTGCGAATGTAATAATAGCCATTGCCGGCATACTCGAGATACCACTGCTCATTGCTGGAGGGATTGTCCTGCTGATATGCAATGACATCGCCTTGAGACGTAGCAAAGTCCTTCACATTCATGCGCATCTTCTGATTGTCAACTGACTCAATATCGTAGAAGCTCAGGTCGCCCCCTGTTCTATTGGTTGCAGGTTTGATCACCCACTGCTGTTTAGCCTGTGCAGCAGTCGTGGTGCCATACTTCTTCGATGTGATATTGCCTGTGTTCGCAGAATAGGACAACATGTTGCCTGTTGCGCCAGAGACCTTATTGAAAATCCTATAAGTACCATTAATAACGCAGGGAGCCACGTCTTCGCCCCAGGTAATATCAATGACGCGCTCGGCATTGGTCTGTCCTGTCTGATAGCCCGTTCCGCCAGGCATCACCGTAAAATACTCATGCACAGGACCGAAGCCGTCGTAATAGACTTCGCGCTCGGTTGACACAAGCTGATAGTTTGTGGTGTTGGCCTGACGCTCGCTGGATCCGATGAAAGCCTTCACACGTCCGTCATCATGACGATAGACCGAGGCTGCCGTCCACTTCGCACGGTTCTCACCGTAGGCCAGTCGCACTCCGTTGCGGCTAATCTGACAGAACTCACCACGCGCACGGCTGTCGAATCCCCACCAGATGCCGACGGTCATGCCGTACTCCAGTCCTATCATGGCTTCGCCCACATTGTGCATCTCGTCGGCATAGCCCACTTTTCCGTCCTTGGCCAGCTGTTGGAAGAAGCCAGCAAAGTTATCGAACGAGCCAGCCAGCTGGTGAGTATTGCCCCAATCGTAATAGTTTTTACCTGAGGTGTACCAGTTGAGTGCCTTGTCATTGTTGAGGGTATTGCCACCTACCATAGCGATATTCTTGCAACGCGGATAGTTTTCCTTCAGCAGTTTGGCCACCTGCCATTGCTTATCGGCGGTAGCGCCCTCTTCCGTTGTCCAATAGTCGCCCTCATTGAAGGGAGAGATGCCCACAATAGGATGGCGTGTGTTTGCCTGCATCCAATGCACATGACTGTTGATCATAGCTGCCCAGTGATCGAGGTTAGCGCTCTTGTTCTTCACATAGTATTCAGAAGGTGCTGATGCTGTCTCGGGATTGACAGCCTCCTGGTCAGCCGTAAAAACAAGCGGCAGCTGAGGATCCACCTCATCAAAGACATTGCTGCGAGTGCGCATGGCGCTGATATCGTTGGCCCCCATCACTGAGTCGTTGGTCAATACCTGAGTATATCGGAAAGCCGTTCGACCGATTCCAACATTTTCCTTTCCCATGTGGTTGACGCCCTTACGAAGATTCTGTCGGCTGATCCATGCCTGATCCAGTCCCCATGTAGGCGAAAAGCGTTTGCCTTCAGCCGAGATAGCGAAAGGAACGACATTGTCTGCCTTGGTGTATGCAGGCAGATAAAGGCTTGACGAGGAGCGAACCGCTTCTTGTGAGAAAGCAGTGGCCGCGCTGAGCGCAGCCACCACCAAAAACGTCTGTCTTAGTGTCTTCATGTATAAATCTTATTATTTGACTATAGTCTTATAGGCGCGTCCACCCACAACCTTGATATAGAGGCCAGGCTTCACGGACTGTGCAGAAACGCTGCGACCGTCAACGGTATAGATGCCATCAGCAGCCTTTGTCTGCACAGAGACATAATGAATACCAGTAGAAATCTTAGTCTCATTGGCTTGCTTATCGTCATCGGTCACGCCATTGATGGGCATCGTTTGTCCCTGCCAGTTCTCAATGACAGGAATGCCAGTGGCTTTGTTGTCAGAGAATGGGCGGAGGAGTCCTGTAAAGTTGCCGATGCTGGGACGATCTGTGCTGGGTGCCCTTTCGAAAGCGCCATCCTTCACATAGAAATAATTGGCTGGCACACGCGCCGAAGAGACCAGGAATCCGCGCAAGTTGCACTGCTCTTCTGTTGTTGCCTTAGAAACAGGCTCTCCAAACTCAAGGAACTGAGCTTCTGCCACCGTCGAACGATAGATATAAGGAACGCCAGCCTCAGGTTGCTCAACTTCTGCCAGACACAGCTGGGTGTATTCAGGATTGATGCCAACAATCTCGTAATACTTCATCGTTGCCTTAGGATTCAGGGCATAAGCCAGACAGATAGCTCCATACTGCTCAGGAACTACAGTAAGCTGGTAAAGCGGTGTGTGCTTCAACGTAAAGTCAGTAGCGCACCACCATCCCTCACGTTTGTCATTAGACTGACCCGTGGTCTGGCCGCGCTGAATCCAGGCACCGCTCAGAGCGCCCTTCTTCGAGCCCTCGAAGCCAATCGTCACATTCGTATTCTCAGGCACATAGATAGGAGCAGAAAGCAGTGTCTGCCAACGTGTCTCTTTCGAGATGCCCGGCAGGTCGAAGTAGTCAGCTGAGAGCAACGGTGTGGTTTCAGTCAGCGTGCCGTTGGTAATATATCCATGTTGATCGGACAGACAGTAGTGCTCTGTCGAAGCCTTACACTCCAGTGCATAGAGGCCATGAGAAAGATAATTCACATCCTGCTTGATAGCCATTGTCTGTGTCTCATCTGTAGCATCGACACCCGACCAGAAAGCGTTCCAGAACGTAGTCTCATCAGTTGAGTTGAGACGCTGGTCACCCTGAGTATAAGTACCGCACTTGGTGGTCCAACCGGTCGAACTTGTGAAACTTGGACTCTTCACCTTATCCTCAACACTGGTCTGAGGCAGATACTCAGCAGCTGCGGCATTCAGTTCTGTGTAAGTGATAACGATGTCGGCAGCACTCACAGCCTGCTGAGCTGCAGTAAGCTTCTCCCGCAGATTATCGGCGCCCAAAAGACCGAAGGAAACGAGTTTCTCGGCATAAGCGAGAATGTCGCCACGCTCATTGTTCTCCAATATCTGATAAGCCTTGATAGCATGATCGACTGCAGTGGTGAGGGTGTTCAATGCCTCTTCACCAGTGGTGGTGACACCAGAAAGGATTTGTGTCAGTTCAGTATTTAGTGCGGGGAATTTGCCCGTCTGCTTAGTGTTATACTGGATGAACATAGCAGCCTTCTCGCGCATCTTAGCTACGCCGTCAGCCAAGGCGTCTTCGCGCGACTCGAACAGACGGCTGAGCATCAACTCGTCAACCTGTCCTTTAGCCTCCAGATTATAGAGTTGCAAACGAGCCTCATTGTAATTATTGCTAAAGAAAGAGCCATTGTGCATATTCCAGTAAATGGAATTATTATTGAGATACACCTGAGCCAGCGCAGCAGCGCTACCCTCTTTGCTCAGGGCTAAACGGCTGTAGTTGCTGGCTGGCATATAGCTCGAAGCACCTGAGAAATAATAATAGGTTTGAGTCTCAATAGGAATGGTAACATTGATTGACATTGCCGTGGTTTGAGCGCCATTGGCATAAGCCTGCAAATAGTTGCCACCATCAAAGCCACCAGCCTTCACCACCTGGAAGTAAGGAGCTGCAGGCGCTTCGCCTAGGCCATTTGTCCATCCGAGGAATCCCATGTCGAAGCTGCCGTTAATGAACAGATTTCCTCCAATATACATGGTATTTTCACTGACTTCAATGGCATCGCCAGCCTTAAATTCACTATTGACTGCTGTCACAACCTTCGAATAGCGGTCAGCCGACTTACCATCGACGATATGAATGCGATACTGACAACCATTGGCTGCCTCCTTGTCTTCATAGGTATAAGAAGCCACGCTCTCCTGCAAGTCAATAGAAGCAATCGTCTCCCATGCCTTTCCGATACCAGGACGGCGCTCTACGCTCATGCTGGCATTCATCTCACCATTGCTATCACTCCACTTCAGCTGCGCTATACCATCTGCACCGTTGAATATAACAGACAAATTGGAAGGGTCATACTGAGTAGGAACCTTCGGTGCGTAGTCGTACTTGCCATTATAGCCCAGACCAGAGTTCATGCTGGCATAATACTGTCCGGCAGGAGTCAGCGAACCATTCTTATAGAGACGAGACGGGTCGCGCTCGCCGTTCCAATAGTAGTAGCGTTCCACGTAGTCCCAACTATTCAGATTTGTGCAGATTCGCTGTAGTGCATCACGCACATTTGCTTCTGTCACGCCACTAGCAAAAGCGCCATTATTATTCCATGAAGCGCCCCAGCACCATTCTGAAATCCAGATGGGGCGCTTGTACTTGTCGCTCCAGTTGTGCATGCTGTTGAAGGTTCCTTCAGCCCAGTAACAGTGCAGGTCAATGATGTCGCAACGCCAGCCACGGGCATCGATAGAGTCGAGAAATTCAGCCAGGAAGCCACTGGCGTTGCCCACATAGTCGCTACCGTCCCATGAAGCAGGTGAACAGAGACGCAAGCCCGTGCGCATCATGTTCTCCCAGTTATTAAGAATAGTGGTGAGGTCCTGTGGGTGATCATCAGCCGAGTTACGAGGCTCGTTGTTGTTCTTTGTATGGGGGGACTGGGTGGCTTTTCCTATCGTTGACGACGAAGGATAGTCTTCATATATATGGTTTGGAACCCACTCGAAATCGGGCAGGAAACTGCTGTTACCCTGCGCCCAGTCGTAACTGCTCTGCACGTTGAGCGTAGTCAAGGCTGTCTTGTCCATGTAGTTGGCCAGCTGTTTCTTACCGCAATCGTACCACTTGAACACACGATACGATGAGATGGAATTGTCGAGAATGCCAGGCATTGAAGCCATCTCAATATCCTTGTCGGCTGCAATGAAGCAACGGCTATAGCCACGACCACCATCTTTCAGGGCAAACGTCACCATATAGCCGCGCTTCAGCTTGAACGAGCTGATGCGGTTGTTCAGTTTTTCATCGGTCAGTGTGTTCATGTAGCCACCGGTGTTCTCCAGCCCGAAGTCATTGCATGACTCACCCTCGAAGTTTTTCTCGGAATAGACCGTCAGTGGCTTGAACTGATCGCCATTGGGATAAGGCAAGATGATACAACCCAAGTTGTAAATTTTCACCTGGCAGTTGGTGTTGTTCACAGCTTTCTGACCGTTAATCTGCACATACTTCAACCAGCTGCTGATGGCTTTCGACGGTCTTACAGCATCAAGGATCAGTACGGCATGATCCGTATTGGTAATGTTCACCACGGCTTCAGTGCCAGAGAAAGGCGTAGCACTGGTAATGGTGTAATCAACATCGGTAGAAAGCGTGACAGCACTTGTCACCTGTTCCACGGTAGTCTTTGTGTTGGCAGCCCACACGGGGCCAGTCAGCATCAATAGCAGCAAGGCCACTATTGACAAACGGATTTTGGAAATCATTTGGTTCATAGTTATAAATTTTGTTTTCATTTTTCAGTATGGCATTCTATTTTCAGATTAGTAATTCTTTGCAAATATAAGGAAAAAAGTGGAAACCACTACTTTATTATGGGAAATTAACGAAATACATCGCACTTTTCCACCTTTTTTATATGTTTATTTTGTTTTTTTCTCGACTTTTCATACTTTTGCAGCATGAGAACGATGAAGGTTAAGGTTTGCGGCATGCGCAATGGAGAGAACATCCAGCAGGTAGAGGAACTGGGAGTTGACTGGATTGGCATGATTTTTCAGTCGGAGTCGCCAAGAAATGTAACAATGATTCCCACACATGCTGGCATCATTCCAGACAGAAGAGCCAACTTTTCCACTCACTCTGAGGTGTCTGGTTCGTGTAAAAAAGTAGGCGTTTTTTTCGATGAAATGGCGCAAAATATCATCACGCGGGTAGTCAATTTTCAACTCGACGTCATTCAACTCAGCGGCAACGAGACACCCACTCTCATTCGTAATCTGCGATGCACACTCGACCCTGACATCAGCCCGAACATTTCGCTTTGGAAGACCATCAGCGTGAGCACACCAGCAGACCTTGCCACTTATTCTCTTTATGAGGATTGCATCGACATGTTCGTGTTCGACCTCAAGAAGATGGACGATGCCAAGTTGTTGGAGGCATACAAGGGCGAGAAGCCGTTCCTACTGAGCGGAGAGATCGGTCCCGACGATGTTGCACGCATCAACAGTTTCAGTCATCCGCGCTGCATCGGCATCGACCTGAACACACAGTTCGAGACAGAGCCTGGCATGAAAGACGTTTCTCTTCTGAAACAATTCCTGTCCGGAATTCATTGATTTCATGGGTCAACAACGACCTTAGTGAGTCCATCCCTACGTAAACCTTTACGTCACAAACATCATTATAATAGGTGTTTAAAATTTGGTGGGATTGAGTTTTATTCGTATATTTGCATGTTATTAACGACTAAAACTTAAATTTACCTCTATAAACATGACTACAAGAATTATCAGACTATTGCTACTTGCATTGCTACTGCCTGTTTTGCAGGCATCGGCTCGCGAGTGGGATGAGGCGCTCTACAAGCAGATAGAGCAAAGCATCAAGACGCCCGTCATCAACGGGAAAGACTACGACATCACCAAGTTTGGCGCAAAAGCCACGAACACAGCTGCACAGAACCAGAAAGCCATTCAGAAAGCCATCGACAAGTGCGCGAAGAAGGGTGGCGGACGCGTCATCGTTCCGGCAGGACAGACCTTCAAGACAGGAGCCATCCAGCTGAAGAGCCATGTCAACCTGCACGTGGAAGAAGGTGCCGTGCTGCTGTTTGCCTTCGAGCCCGAACTCTACCCTATCGTGGAAACCTCATGGGAGGGACTGGAGTGCTTCAACCTGTCGCCCTGCGTCTATGCCTTCAAGGCTACCGACATCGCCGTAACAGGCAAGGGAACCATTGACGGTGGCGGTTCAAACGAGACATGGTGGCCGTGGTGTGGTGCTGCACATTATGGCTGGAAGGAAGGCATGATCAGTCAGAAGATTGAATCGCGCCCCCGACTGCTGAAGAATGGCGAGGACGGCATCCCCATGTACGACGAGAAGGGACAACGCAGTCCTGAGCGCGTGTTCGGAGCGAAAGACGGACTTCGCCCCCAGCTGGTAAACTTCAACAAGTGCGAGCGCATCCTTCTTGAGGACATCACACTGCTACGCTCACCGTTCTGGGTGATTCATCCCCTGCACTCTACCGACATCACCGTGCGCCGTGTGAAGATGATCAACGACGGACCTAACGGTGACGGATGCGACCCTGAGTGCTGTGACCGTGTGCTGATTGAGGACTGCTTCTTCAACACGGGCGATGACTGCATAGCCATCAAGAGCGGACGCAACCGCGACGGACGCGAGCGCAACATGCCCTCGAAGAACATCATCATCCGCAACTGCGAAATGAAGAACGGTCACGGTGGCGTGGTTATCGGCTCGGAGATTTCAGGCGGTTGCCAGAACGTGTTTGCACATGACTGTGTGATGGACTCGCCCGAACTGGAGCGCGTGGTGCGCATCAAGACCAACTCATGCCGAGGCGGCATCATCGAGAACATCAACGCCCGCAACATCAAGGTGGGAGTGTGCAAGGAGTCTGTACTGAAAATCAATCTCGACTATGAGCACAATGAGATTTGCTGCCGTGGATTCTACCCCATCGTGCGCAATGTGAACATTGAAAACATCACCAGCGAGAAGTCACAGTACGGTGTACAGATCATCGGTCTGGAAGAGGATACTTATGTTTATGACATCAACGTGAAGAACTGCCGTTTCAACGGTGTACGCGAAGGAAACTTCATGAGCGGAAAGACGCGTGACGTGCGCTTCGAGAATCTCTTTATCAATGGCGGTCTGGCACTCATTGAGAAGCCTTATAAGTACTACTCACAGTGGATGACCTACAGCGAGATGCAACGACAGCCGAAGAGCTATATGCTCGATTTCTCGAACCGTCCTAAGTGGAGCTACGTGATGGGTATAGAGCTCGAAGGCATGCTCGACACCTATCTGCGCTATGGGGACCAGAAAATCATGGATTACTGTAAGCTCTACACCGACACGATGATCAACGAGAAGGGCGAGATTCGCGGATTCAAGATGGAGGACTACAACCTCGACAACATCCGCACGGGTCATTTCGTCACACGCATGTATCAGCAACTGCCAGAGGAGAAGAACCTGAAAGCCATGCAAACGTTGATGAAGCAGTTGCAGGACCAGCCGCGCACGGTGGCCGACAAGGTGTATTGGCATAAGGCCATCTATGCCTATCAGGTATGGCTCGACGGCATTTTCATGGGACTGCCCTATCGCACACTGACCGCCCCTATCACTATCGGTGCAAAGCCTGCCAAGACAGCCAAGCAGAAAGCTGCCCTCCAAAAGGAAATCACAGCTATATATGACGATGCCGTTGACCAGCTTGTAAAGACTTACCAGCGCACGATTGACCCGAAGACGGGACTGAACCGTCATGCTTACGACGAGAACCGAAACATGTTCTGGGCCGACAAACAGACAGGACTGAGCCAGCACTGCTGGGGACGCGCTCAAGGATGGTACACGATGGCACTGATTGAGGTGCTCGACGCACTGCCCGAGGACTATGCCCGTCGTGCAGAGGTAATCGACCTGCTGCAGAAAGACCTCACTGCCGTCGTGAAGTGGCAGGACAAGCAGTCGGGCGTATGGTATCAGGTGATGGACCAGCCCGGTCGCGAAGGCAACTACCTGGAGAGCACCTGCTCGTCGATGTTTGCCTATGCCCTGCTCAAAGCCTACCGCAAGGGATATGTGGACACGAAATTTCGCGAGGCAGGCATCAAGGCATATCGCGGCATTATCAATAACTTTATCCGCGTGAACGCCGACAAGACTATTTCACTCACTAACTGTTGCGCCGTAGCCGGACTTGGCCCGGGCATCAGCCCTGAAGTGGAGGCTGCCCTGAAGAAAATCAATCCGAAAGCGAAGGCCAAGGAGAACAAGCGCCGCGACGGTTCTTACGACTACTATCTGTCAGAACAGATTCGCGACAACGATGCCAAGGGTGTCGGCCCGTTCATCTGGGCTTCACTTGAAATGGAACAGATGGGGTTCAACACCGACAATGCCACAAAGAAGATTAACCGCCAGGCCGTAGCCTCGCGCAATAATCCCGTAATAACCGAGGCCGACCCACTGGCTTCACTCACCGTAGGCAACGGACATTTCGCCACGACTGTTGACGTAACAGGATTGCAGTCGTTCCCTTTTGATTATGAGGCAGGTGTGCCTCTGACAGCCATGTCCGACTGGGGCTGGCATAAGTTCGAAAACA
>JAEEPT010000082.1 GCA_016284895.1 Prevotella sp.
CCTTATCCTTACCGTATTTCACGAGGAAGGCACAGATCATGCTGAGGTCGGCATTGGGGCGCACACCCTGCTCGTTGTTGCCCATGGTGTTCTCGCCACGAAAGCAGCCACAGGCCTCGTTGACGGAATTGGGGGAGGTACATTCCTGATAGTCGTTCTTCAGATAGGTGGCGAAGTTGGCCAGCATCTGCAGCAGGTCGTTCTTCATCTGAGGCTCAGCTACGAATGCGCCTTTCACCACGCCTTCTGTGGGGCTTTCTACATCCTGCTCGGTGGGACCTTCGGGCTCCACCCAGTCATCGCTCAGACGGTAGAGACGCACATTGTCGAACATGACGCAGGAGCCACCCGACACCCATGCCACATCGAAGCCCACCTGAACGCTACCGTCGGCTGCGAGTTCGAAGTTGAGTGTCTGCTCACCCCATGCCATCGAGGTGAAACAGCCGGTTGCGCCCTGCGCGAAGGCCACGGTGCTCTTCTGCGAACCTGCCACGAGGTCGAAGGAGGAAGTGGCCGCATTGGCATAGGCAGAGCGCGCGTTGACTGCCAGTTGATACTTGCCTTTGGGAAGGGCGCTCAGGGTCTGGCGCACCGAAGTGGCTCCCCCACTCCATCCCTGTCGCAGGTAGTATGCCTTGGTGCCATCGGCCAGTGTGGTGACCTTGCCGAAGTTGTTGTCGGTGAAACAATCGGCAGTGACCAGCAAGCTCACGGCATTGGCACTGTTGGTCACCGTCCAGCCCTGCGGACTGCTGACCACATAGCCACGCAAGCCGTCGGCCTGTTCTGTCTTAGTCTGCAACCCGGAAAGATTGTCGTTCTCAAACGAGGCATTGGCCACATACTGTGCGGTCACGTCGGTCTTCTCATCGGCCAGACATGGCGAGGCCATGCCCAACAGACACGTAAGAATAAGGAATAAGTTCTTCATTTAGCTTTTTCGTTTTTAGTTTTCTGCCTACAAAGATAATTTAAATAGAAGAAAGAGCCAAACAAAAAGACTTTTTTTTTACGGATACTCGGTCACCACGAGACCGATGTTAGGTCTTCGTCCGACCAATTGATGGTCATCACCCGACCGATGCTTGGTCTCAGCATGACCGATACTTGGTCATCACATGACCAATATTAAATCACCACGTGGTCAAAAAAAAAGCAGAAGAGCGTATTGCTAAAAAAGAGGATCGACATCAAAGTAGATTTGCAGCGAGGCATAGCGCTTGTCCTGCAACATTTGCTGTTGCGCCATCATGAGGTATTGGCGCACCCGGGCCATGTCGATGCCCACTTCGAGCTTGAGCACTATTTTACGGATGCTGAGTGTCTTGACACGGGCAACCGAGGGCTTGTCGGGCCCCAGCACACGACCGCCGAACCACTGGCGCAGACGAGAACCCAGTTCGATGCTGGCCGTCTGGACCACGGCATCGTGCTTATGCTTCAAATAGGCATAGACAAGCCTATAATAGGGTGGATAATGAAAGGTCTGCCGTTCTGCGCACATGTCGGAATAGAGCGCCTGATAATCATTGCGTACCACCTGATGTATGATGGGCAAATCGGAGCTCTTGGTCTGAAGGATGACGAGTCCGCGCTTTCCTTTTCTTCCTGCTCGTCCACTGACCTGCGACATCATCATGAATGCATGTTCATGAGCTCGGAAATCGGGCTGGTTGAGCATGCCATCGGCATCGATAATGCCAACCACCGATACATTATCAAAGTCAAGTCCCTTTGAAATCATCTGTGTGCCGATGAGCAGATTGGTGCGTCCGGCAGAGAAATCGCTGATGATGCGCTCATAGGCATTCCTTGTGCGTGTGGTGTCGAGGTCCATACGGGCAATACGCGCCTCGGGAAACACGTCGCGCAGCTGGTCTTCTATCTTCTCCGTTCCATAGCCTCGCCCCTTGAGTTCTTTGCTGCCACAGGCCGGACATTCAGTGGGAATCTGATAGGTGTAGCCACAATAGTGACAAGACAGCTGGTTCATGCTCTTGTGAAGGGTGAGCGACACGTCACAATGCTCGCAGCGCGGCACCCAGCCACACTGCCGACACTCAATCATGGGCACGTAGCCCCGACGATTCTGGAAGATGATGGCCTGTTCGCCCCGTTCGAGCGCCTCACGTACTCGGGCCAACAATAAGGGAGAGAATGGTCCGTGCATCATCTTGCGCCGCTGAAGATCTTTGGTATCGACAACCTGTATCTCGGGCAGTTCAATGCCCTGATAGCGTTCTTTCAGTTCTACTAACCCGTATTTGCCCGTCCGGGCATTGTGGTAGGTCTCCATACATGGAGTGGCAGTACCCAGAAGCACCTTGCTCCCAAAGTCGCGGGCCAACATGACGGCTGCACTGCGGGCATGATAGCGTGGAGCTGGGTCTTGCTGCTTATAGCTACTCTCGTGTTCTTCGTCAACGATGACGAGTCCAAGTCGATGGAATGGCAGAAAAACGGCTGAGCGAGCGCCTAAAATCACATCATAGGGACAGGCAGAGAGCTGTTTCTGCCATATCTCGACTCGCTCGGCATCACTATATTTAGAGTGATAGATGCCTAGACGATTGCCGAATACCCTACGCAAGCGATCCATCATTTGCACCGTAAGGGCTATCTCGGGCAAGAGATAGAGCACCTGCCGATGCTGCTCAAGTTCGCGCTGGATAAGGTGAATATAGATCTCAGTCTTTCCACTCGACGTGACACCATGCAACAGCGTCACGTTTTTCTTCATAAAGGAAAACAGAATCTGATTGTAAGCTTCTTGCTGCGCTGCATTCAGTTTCTTGACGAGTTCGGGATGAGGTTCACCTCCATAGTTCAATCTTCCCACCTCTACCTCGTAAGTCTCAAGAATACCACGTTTCGTGAGCTGATTGAGTACGGGCAGCGTGGCTCCAGAGCTATTCATGAGCTCCTCACGAGTAACCTCGGCAATAGCAGATGGCTGTTCCCCCTGAACTTGTACCTCGACCGTCCCGGCTGCTTGAGATCGCTCAAAATCGAAAACGTCCCATCCTGACAATTGGAGATAGGACAAAAAAGCTTCCTGCTGCTTGGAGGAACGGCTAAGAACGTTGAGGGCAATGTGAAGGGAGGCTTCGCAACGATAGGCTGGTGTCAGCCTGATGAAGGTTTCAGTGCGCGGCTTGTAACCATCCTCAGCCTTGAGACCGGCAGGGAGGGCTGCTTTATAGACCTCACCAATGGGCGACATGTAGTAATCGGCAATCCACTTCCATAGACGGAACTGGCTCTCCAACAAGATGGGAGACTGATCCATGACCTGCGCAATGTCCTTCACTGCATAACCTTCAGGCTTCTGTTCATGAAGCCGCGCCACTATACCCACATAGAACTTATTGCGACCGAAGGGTACTAAAACACGCATGCCGCTGACCATGCTATTCTGCATGGCAGCGGGCACTGCGTAGGTGAAATAGCCGTTGAGCGGCAAAGGAAGGATAATGTCGGCGTAGGACATTAAAACAGTTCAATCAGAAGAAATATGACACTAACACCTGGAGGGCATTGGCCTTGCCATTACCACGCCATTCGCCTTCGTAGAAGAACGAACCCGTGTTCTTCATGGAAAGGTTATAGCAGATACGAGCCTGTATAATATCCATGGCCAAGACACCCAATCCAAAATTCAGACTAAGTCCGCTATTCGTTGTTCTCCACTCGGCTCCTAACACATTCGTTGTCTTGTTGCCGACTGGAACATTCAACTGAGGTCCGGCGAAGACAAAGATGTTCAGGTCGTCGATATCGATGCCGTAGCGCAGGTTAAGAGGAATCTGAACAGACATGGTCTTGATGCCCACATCACTAATCGTGGCATACCGATAGTCGAAATGTGCCGACACATCGGCACCTAATCCAATCTTAGGCAATGTGAACAGAAGCGTAGGTCCCACAAGGAAGCCAGCCTTGTTGCTGGCCTGGTTCTTGATTCCTTCAGGCACTCCAGAATAGTGCATCTGAGTAATATTCAGACCGGCTGTAACACCCAGCTTAAGTTCAGTCGTCTTTTTCTGATGCTGATTATAGGGCCATTCATCACGAGGACTTGCCTGAGCGGAAACTACCGCCAGCAACAGCATCAATATTGTAAAAGTGATGTTTTTCTTCATCTCAGACGATTAGAAATAGTAAGCCAGATTCAGCTGCCAGCAATTGGTACGGGTCTTAGTGACTTGTTCAAATGTTGACTTTGCTGCATCCCAATAGCTCACCTCACCAGTCTTACCCAAGGCGATATTATAGGTGATGCCTAATTCCAGATGGTTAAACACAGTAGCACCTAAGCCCACATTCAAGCTTATGTTTGAATTCTTCAACGTGAACTGATTCTTCACATTGGTTATGGTCTCTGAATTCAACTGAAAAGTCTTATCGCCTACATTCCAACCAAACTGAGGACCAACCTTCAAAAATACGCTGGCAGAGCTGCCCAGACCATACTGATAACGAACGTTGATAGGCACGAACACATTCTTCTCAACCACAGTCTGACCCTCAATGCCTGAGTTACGCTGATCATAAAGAGCTGAGACATCAACACCGACACCCACAATGGGAACAGTAAACTTCACAGTCGGTCCAACGAAGAAACCTGCACGGTTTGACTTGTCAAAGACTGCGCTGCTGAACGACAAGCTCGTCAAGTTCACACCGCCACGAAGACCCCAACCAAATTGAGCCTTTGCTGGAAGAGCCGACATCATCACGGCTACAACCATTAACGTAAAAAATTTTTTCATAAGCTTATAAATTAATGATGATACAATCGCCAATAATACTCCATTGCATAGTGCGCGAGAAGTAGGCACTGACAAGGGCTACATCTTAGTGACGCTGACGACGCACACTGATTGTTCCACCCGACGAGCCCGAGCTGGCACTCTTTGTACGACGCGTCTTAGTGGCCTTCACTGTTGTTGTGTTGTCGCCTCTCTTGACCTTCATCTTCTTCAGCACTTTCGGATCAAGGCTGGCAATACTGTCCAGCGAGTCACGCTTCGCTTTGTCGCCGAAGATATTGTTGCGGAAGGTCTCCAATTCTTTCTCAATACGTTTCTGTTCAGCCGACAGCTTCGTAGAGTCATTGCCAACGACCTGTGCGAGTGTCTTGCCCAACATATTGTTGGTCTTGTAAATCTTTCCCTTATAACGGTTCAGCGTGAAATAGTCATCAAGGTTCATGGTAGCTGCATTGTTCACATCACTGGTCATCACGCTCTGCCGACTCAGATAAGGTTCTACATCAGAATACTTCACCCAGAACAGAGGATATTTGGCAGCCTCACCACCAAAGTCATCCTCTCGCAACATGACCGGACAGAAAGCAAGCACCTTGATATGAAACGATGAATTGGCCTGATTATAGTAGGCACTCTCTTTCAGATAGTACATTTTCACCTCCGATGAAGGTATGTCACTGTTGTCAACCTTCAACTTACCGTCCTTCTCTTCATAGAAGATATGGTAGTTGTCGAGCACAGTTTTCATGTCAACCTTTGCAGAAGCATCAAGCACCTCTGTTCCGTCAAGGCGATACTCATAGACGGGGATATAACCGCCCAATGCCAGCTTGAAAACATAGGTAAAAAGATTCAGTTGCTTGCCAATGGGCTCAGTAGGATGATAGAGTCCTGAGTTGGCTTCTACGTTAAGGTCTATCTCTCGATAGATGTCACGACGCCACACGACATCTTCAGGCATATCGACGGCCGTTGGATACATAACGCGCATTCGCTGTGACATGCCGCTCTGCTGCGTAGTGCCTTTCTGTTCGGCCTTTACCTTGCTGCTTGCCTGCAAACGACTTTTCTTCGGCTGTGCCGAGCAAACTGAAAACTGGAAATTGAAGATAGAACACTGCAAGCCCACTGCCAGCACTATCAATCTCAGCATCCAATTTCCTTTCATGTTTTCTATCTGTTTCATATTATCAATATCTTCAATCTTGAATATTCAATTTTCAATCTTCGACCTACTTCACGATGATTTCCATGGATGAGGGCAGTGTGCGCTCGATGCCATCGGGACCGATAGCCTTCACTCGCGAGATGTAGAAACGACGGTTACGCGTGAGTTTGCGGAAGGTGTCCTTCTGTCGGGCCGAGAACTTATCGCCCTCACCCACCATTGGCACAGCATTACCCATGTTGTCGTAGAACACGGTCTCGAATGAGAGTACACGGAAACCAATGTCCAAAATACCATCGTCGATGGCAGCACCAATACCGTCAATCGCCATCAGACTCTGCTTAGCCAGTCCGCCACCCTTATAGCGTACAGGATTGCCTTTCTCGTCCTTCATATCTATATAAGGTGTAGGGTCAGGCAACTTGCGTACGCGGAACGTGAACTGTCCCATTTGCTGAGCACGTCCTGTATTGGTTGATGTCACGGTGATAGTGGCATCCTGCCCTATCTTTGCAGGTCGCGCAATATACTTGCCGGGTCCCACAGGCTGCAAGGTGCCGTTGGTCATGGTAGCCTGAATCTTATTCAAAGGCACGCCCGGTACTGATACGCTGATGGGGTTGGAATAGCCGGCATAGAGCATGTTCATCAGGTCGGCACTCACCGTTGCACTGGGATCTACGACAGTATATTTCTGCTCGAAGTCACGACGAATCTTATCGCCGTTGCCGTTGACGGTCTCAATATGTCCAGTCAGAGAGAAGTCGCCCGTGCGACTGCATATAATTTCATAGAGATTGTTCTCCAGCTCCATCTTCTTGTCGCCAATATAGACATCGGGAATCTGCGTGGTATCGACAGCAGCCATCACGATATGAGCCGAAAACTTATCACCACGAACGATGGTTTGTGAATTAGGAATAACGAAAGCCTCGAGGGCATTTACACGGATATCTTTCACGTCGATGTTCTGCACAAGCGTGTGCAGCACCTCACCTTCGGCATAGCGCACATCATTCTGCAGTTTCGACAGCAGGGTCACAGCAGCAGCCGCTGGCATGGCCTCAAACATGTATTCCTGCCAGTTCTTGCCCAGTGTGGTAGCTGTGGCAGGCACCTCAGTGGTCAGGTTACTCTTGATGATGTTTTGCTGGGCGGTGTCGGGCACCATCTTCACCATGCGATCACGGAAGGAGCTGATAGCCAGTCGCAGTTCTTCTCCACGTCCGCGACCAGGAGCCAGCATCACTTGGTTAGCAGCCTCCAGGTCTTCCTTGCTCTGAATGTTAGAGGGATCTCCATGCTTGCCGTCGGCTTCCTTTGCAATAGCCAACTTCAGTTCAGCCGCAAAGTCAAAGAGCGAATCGCTCATGTGCTTCACCTGCTGCGCCTTGTCGTACCATTCCTTCACCTTTTGCGGATTGGCCTTCATCTGCTGTTCAAAGTCCTCATATATAGCCATATTCTCCTTGGCTGAGTTCTCCGTAGTGCGGTTCAAGCTCTTCTCAACAATATCGAAGCCATTGAGCACCTCATTGGAGACGTTCAGCGCCAGCATAGCCATCAACACCACATACATGAGGTTGATCATCTTCTGGCGGGGAGATACGGGTCTTTTCTTTATTGCCATGGTTAGTTCATTTTGGGCATGTTGCTCGTCATAGCATCAATCATACGGGCATAGATGCGATTCAGTTCTGCAATCTGCTCAGCCATCTTGCGGGTCTGATCATTGATTTCCTCGATGGTACCTATCTGCTGGCTAACGCCTTTCAACTGCATCTCATACACCTTGCAGATACCGGTAAGCGTACGGTTGAGGTTTTCCATTTCCTCTGAATCGACCGACAAGCGTTCGCTTTGCTCCGACACTTTCTGAAGGGTCTCGGTCAGTTTCTTCAGTTCCTCCACATAGTTATTGGTGGCTTCCTCCATATCGGGATTCAGTTCAGGCAGTTCAGGTAGTTCGGGAGCTGTCACGCCACCAACCACGCCACCGCCTCCGACAAAGGTGCCGCTTCCGCCAACGAATGTGCCTCCACTAACCGTGCCGCCTGTCGTTGCTGCAAAGGCATCATCGCCCGCAACTCCATTCGAGCCACTGCCTACAGAGCCGCCTCCAATGACAATCGTGCCACCGCCAACAGCCTGCCCACCGCTACCAGAGAGGACAGCGCCAGATTGTTCATCAGGCATCTCATCTTCCACAACGTGAGTGGGCAGGTCCTTGCCATCCTCGGTCTTGTCGAACGGACGATCGAAGCCGGCAATGAAGAACACGAACACCTCAGTGCCCATACCCAGGAACAGCATGAAGTTGGCACCTGGCAGATGGGTCAGTTTAAAGAGTGCACCAAGGATCACGATTGAAGCGCCCCAGCTATAGGCATAGTTCATGAACGTCTGCCCCGGGACACTGTCAAGCCACTTCTGCAAGCGGTAAATGATATTGAATTTGCTGTAAGTTGTCATTGATAATTCTCTATTACGATTTCTTTTTTGAGATTCTTTTCGTTGTTCGAGATTTCAGAATCTCGATTTTCAGTTTTTGCCCAAAACTATTTTTTCCTTGCTGACGCCTTCACTGGCTTTGCTTTTTCACTGGTAGTATTGGCCAGCGAGCGGACGCAACGGAATCCGATGAAACAGCGAGGCTGATTCTGGTATTCGCTAGAGCGCCAAGCTGAACGAATGTAGCTCTCAGGATCCTTCCATGAGCCGCCACGCACGCTCTTCTTCTTCAGCCGATAGGGATCTTCAATAGCGGCATTGTAACTCAGTTGAGGATTTATGTCGTTCATTGCATCGACTCCTGCCTCAGTATAGATAGTAGAAGTCCACTCTGCCACATTACCAGCCATATCAAACAGTCCATTCGAGTTGGCTGAGTAGATACCTACCTTGCTAGTAATCAGATTACCATCCTTTGTATAGTTACCGTTATCAGGCTTGAAGTTTGCAAAGAAACATCCTTTTCCGCTGGCTACATCTTCATTCTGCCAGGGGAACTCGTTCTGATCTTTGCCACGAGCGGCAAATTCCCATTCAGCTTCGGTCGGAAGACGATAGCGCTGCACATAGCGAGCGGCAGCCCCCAACCCCTTGAGCAAGAAGTCAGTGCGCCATGCGCAGAAGGCGTTAGCCTGCTCCCAAGACACACCTACACAGGGATAATCGTTATAGGCAGGATTCGAGAAATAGTTGCGCATATATACTTCATTGTCGGCATTGGGGAAGTCGTTTACCCAACAGGTAGTATCAGGATAAATGTTAACGATGTAAGTATTCAGGAAGTCCCATGGACCACTCAACTGCCGGTTGATAGTCTGACGCACAATCTTGCCCTCATCATCCACATAGGCTGTATCCTTCGAAATCCAAACCTGATCCTCAGGAGTCGTCTTCACATCGGTATTCAGATTACGCTCTGTGGGGTCCAAACGGTTGCGGCGCAGTGCAGCAGTGGTGTAGTCATAGACCTCATAGCGGTAATTCATCTGACTGGCATCCAGCATCTTCTCTCCCGTAACGGGATTGGTCACATAGACACTTTCCATAGCACGCAACTCATCCTCATTAGGTTTGCGTGGCAGAGCCTTCTTCCAGTTCAGATGGGGTTTTACGGGGTCACCGTTCTTATCTTCCTCAATCTTATAGGACTCATCGCCCCCATAGTTCGGATCGGCCAAACGCTCACGAATAATTGAATCGCGCACATAGTTCACGAACTGTCGATACTCAGAATTGGTGATTTCGGTGTCGTCCATCCAAAATCCGTCAACTGAAATATCACGTACAGGAGTCTGTTTACCCCAAAGCGAGTCCACGGTTTCCATACCCATGCGCAGGTGCCCTCGCTTCACGAGCACCATACCGTAAGGGGCAGGCTCTGCGAAGGAGCGTCCGCCTGAGCCTGTCAGTTCACCGCCCGATGAGGTGGTGGCCTTTCCTCCAAAGCAGCTGGTCAGCAGAAATGCTAACAGACAGAACAAAAGTCCTGTCTCTTTCCGCAATATTTTCTTTGTCGTCATCATATCATTATAATAATTCATTCTCTTTTTCATTCGTCCTCCACAAGTAGTCAGGTTCTAAAGGATTCTTACCGACTGATGCTTGTTGCGTCCTTTCTTGAAAAGGTTCATCTCGGTCTGGTAGCCCAATCTCAGCTCATGGCTTCCGTTGCCCAGTTTCACCCCATTGGTATAGACCTCATAGCTATAGCCGATATTCACACCGTGGAAGTCGCCTCCCAGATAGATTGTCACCGAATTAGTAGGGCTGTAGCCTACGCCCAAATAGAGTTTCCGTTTCTCATGTTGGTAGGTCAGACGCGCTGTGACATCGGCCCGCCAAGCCACTCCGTCGGTTCGTCCCATAACTGAAGGCTGTATTGAAAGAAACGTATTTTTAAATCGAATATTGCCTCCTGCCATGAAATAATACGTCCGGGCAATCTCTAATTCGTTTTTTTCACCCAAGTTCACGGTAGGTGCCAGGATATGCTGCGCTGACAATCCGGCATACCATTTCTTTGTGGAATAATAGATGCCGGCACCTAAATCAAACGATGACCCTGTAAGCTCCGAGGTGGAAAAAGCGGGGTCAGAAGCTTCTTCGAGATCTAGTTTTGAACCATCGAATTTCTCCCCCAACAGTGCCGGCTGTACACCGATACTGAGCATACCACCCAACAGTTTCACCTTGAATGCATACTGTATGGCAAATGTATTATGCGAGAACAGACCAATCTTATCGTTGGTGAACTTTGCGCCCACACCATGATAAGTTCCTATGAAATAAAAAGGCATGTCGGCTGAGATATACATGGTCTTCGGGTTGTTCTCAAAGCCCGTAAGGGTCATGTTGTAGGCTGCATTCACATTAATCATACTCTCTTTTCCAGCAGCAGCAGGGTTATAGGCGGTCTGCATCGCCCAATAATGGCTGAACGATGGTTCATACTGGGCTTTCAACTCTGTGAGAGCGATGCCCAACAAAATTAATATGTGTAATACTCTTCGTCTTGACACATCTTATTTAACGCAAGCACGCGCGATTTATTGCGTTGTTCTTTTTGGAAGAGTACAAAAAGAACAACGGTTTGCACTGATAGCGCAAACCGCTGTAGAATTATGAATGATAAGCCCCATAGGACTTATAGGACCCTATAAGACTTATATCTTACTTCAGCACCACTTTTTTACCGTTGATGATGTAGAGGCCCTTCACTGCCTTCTTCACCTGCTGTCCCTGCAGGTTGTAGATAGCGTTGTTCTTCACAGGTGCTACAGGCAGGTTCTCGATAACAGTCGGAACGGAGCTCTTCACGTTCACCACATAGCTGTTGATAGTCTCCATATCTCCACCATAAACAGTTACCGTAGCTTTGTAGCCAGTTTCCGTTATCTCTACTTTCTTGGCAACAAGCGCAGCAGCGCCATTGGCTTCAGCCTCAATGTCGTCTGCGGTCAGTTCCTTATCTTCTGCGTCGATGTTATACTCCTTCACATCGGCATCGAAGCTGGGAACGCTCTCTCCAAATACCTTCAGGCTATTTAGCTTGGCATTGTAGATCAACGCAATGTCATCAACCAGCAGTTCGTCATTAGCACTACCCTGACCTGCATCTGCATTCGTCGAGAGCGTAATCAAGATAGCTGTAGGATCTTCCGTATTCTCGGTATAAACGAAAGGAGCCGACACGCGCACCCACTCACCGTTGGTCTCGGCAATCGTATTGTACTTGGCACGAGCCACCACATTGGTGTATGTCTTGTCCTCGGGATCCTGATAGCGCTCACTACCACTAATAATCGATGAACTTACCGTAGCGTATGGATGAGCAGGTTTGGCTGTACCCTGCTTGAACTTCACCCAAACAGCAATAGAGTCAGGACGAGAGAACAACGGTGTGTAGAAAGGATCGCCATTACCATCCACATCGGCCTTGCTCAGGTCAATATAGGCATGGTTGGCTGTATTTGCTGCACTCATGGAGCCTGCATTCATACGCCCCGTGGTCATGGTTCCATTAGCTACAACACCAAAGATGCTGGTAGCATAGAGGCGTGCGCTGGCCTCACCTGAATGAGCATCTTCGGATTTCTCAATGTGATGTCCAGCCATACTGGCAAGGCTACCCGAAGCACTCTCAAACGAGTGCCATGCATTGGGCTCAACATAGTTACCCGTTGACGTGTGCCAGTCTTCAAAGCTCTGGTTACGCATCTGATAACCGCTGCCAATAGCAACCTGAATCACTTGCTCCAAAGTTGCCATCATGTCGATATTGATATAGCAACGCAGATGTCCGTTCTCGATTTTACCATTCAGTTCCACGGGAACAGGAGGCAGCATGCCTGCCATCCAGAACAGAATCTCTGGATCATCGCCATCAGTAATCGTCACTACAGCCGAGGTCTGCAGAATGGTTACATCACCCACAGTCTGAGGCACAATGCCCGTCAGCGCCACGTTACCCACGCCCATGGGACCGTCTTCGCTTTGCAACACGAAGTTCTTCATGGTCAGGTCGTAGTTGTCTCCATTCTGTACGACAGTAATCACGCCCGTCTGCTCAGACGAAACACCATTGACTGTAACAATAATCGGCTCGTTGTAATCAGTTGCCCATGCAGCTATAGCAGCAAAGGCAACCAGCATGGTAGTAAAAATTTTCTTCATAAGCATTCCAAAATTCTAATTATTTATAAACTAGTGTTATTTCAGTTTACAGAAAATTCCAATTGTTCCATAGATGGGATAGAGCACCTGATCCACAGTCTTGAAACTGCTCTTCATCAGTCCGGTCAAGCCCCAGTTCAAGTCGGCTGACACACCAAATCCACGATAGATGTCCCAATCGAGTCCTACACCTACGCCGAACTGCCAGCTACGCATGTCATCGGGGAAATCGTAGGTAGCCCACTCATCCTTTGTGGTTCCCATCTTCACCATCGGCCCTGTAGGGTCATCCTTGCGCAAATAGCCATCGTAGGCATAGCCACTGAAGTTCTTTTCAAACAGCCACGACACGTAAGGTCCTGCCTTCAGTGTCAGCTTGCGACTTGCATTAAAAGTGAACTGCACGGGCAAGGTAATCATCCACATATCCACCTGCTGGCGCACATGTCCTGTGAAGTAGCCTTCCATCTCGTCGGCATCCATCTTCACCTTCATCTTATATCCCTTGACAGTCACTTCGCCGTCCATATCCTTACGTTCTAAATGTAGTCCGGCCTGCACACCTATCTTGCGTGTAAACTCATAGCCCACGTCAAGGCCTTCCATGAAATTGGCTGAGAGATGGAACGCATCTAATGAGCGAATGCTGGCAGGCATGCCCAGTGGAGCCGTTCCGCCTATGTTGTAGCCCAGACGGCCTTTTACGAACCATCCTCCATCGGTATCATGCTGCTCAGCCTTTGCCGAAATAGCCAGCATCAAGGCACCGAGGCAGAGAAGAACTATCTTGTTTTTCATCATCATTTCTCGTCTGTCTTAAAAGTTACTTCCACTTTATCCACCCACAGTGTGCTGCCTACTGCGCCCTCGAACGTGTCGCCCGTCTTGCTCGATGAGAACACCAGGGCCAGATTGTAGCC
>JAEEPT010000312.1 GCA_016284895.1 Prevotella sp.
CTTACGTCAACGTAACGCCCGAGTACTCTATGCAGAAGGTTGTGGTGGAATCCGTGGCATTCACTCCAAAAGCCAAAGCCATTCGCTTGCCACGTGCAGAGCTTGACCCAAAATACAATTACTATCAAGACATCTGTGTGTTGGCAATGCCCAACGATTCAGTGGTCAGCAAGAGTGACATCCTCGACCTTACACCCTGTCTGTCCGCAACGACGGATGGGCGATGGGCAGACACCCTTGTCATCACGAACAAGATGATGAAGCTCTTACCGAAGTCATATGTCAATCGGATGAAGGAGGGCAACTGGCTGTTGTTGCGCTTCGGCCACACGACCAACGGAAAGACCAACGAGGCACAGGCACCTAAGTCGGGACAAGGACTGGAATGCGACAAGATGAACCGAGAGGCGGTGAGGCATTTCTGGAGTGGCTATCCTCAGATGCTGATTGACTTGGCAGGGAGGCATGCAGGGAAAACCTTCTGTCGGCTGGAAATAGACAGCTATGAGGCAGGCGGTCAGGACTGGAGCGTGGTACTGCCCGATGAGTTCCTACGTCGCAAAGGCTACGACATCCATCTATGGCTGCCCTACATCGTGGGTAAGGCTGTGATAGGGAGCAAAGAAGAGAGTGCAGCGTTCCGAAAAGATTTGGTCGATGTACTCACATCGCTCTTTGCTGAGAACTACTACGGTTACATGGCTGAACTTGCTGAAAAGAGTGCGCCAGGCATGCAACTTCTGGTGGAGCCTTACGGAACAGGTGGACAGAAACCATTCCAGGTGCTCGACATTTACAAAATACTACGTGCAACTCCCACGGCACTCGTCGCCACAGAGTTCTGGGTGCGCCCTAACTGGGGTTGGAAGGACATGGGACGGCATGAGCAAGTGATGCGCAACCTGCAGAAGCCGTTGCTTGTGGCTGAGGCATTCACCTGCTGGCCGTTATATGCATGGCAGGACGACCCACAATCGCTCAAGCCCATCTGCGACCGTGCCTTCTGTACAGGTGTCAACCGCATGATGCTGCACGCTGGAGCATGCAATCCGTGGACACAGGTCGAACCAGGCATGTCGTTCGGTATTTGGGGAACTCACTTTGTGCCCAAACAGACGTGGTGGAAAGCAGGCGGAGCAAAGGCTTTCTTCGATTACATGGCGCGATGCCAGTCGTTGCTCCAACGCGGACTGCCCAGCAAGCAGCAATGGGGTGACACAGGCAGATTCAAGACCTATCGGCGGACCGATGGCGATATTGACATCGTGTTCGTATGCAATCCCACTGACACCGTTGCCACAGCCACCCTACCCATCGCGCAATATGCTGGTGGAGAGAGCATAGAAGTGTGGAATCCTTACAATCTCGCAATGGAGACATTCAACGGCGACAAGCTGACCATCGAGGCTAATGGCTCGAGGTTTCTCGTCATCACGCCTAATCCCATGGAGTATGCGCAGAACGATTCCTTGGCAACGTTGCTTGTTCATCACCAACAAGATGAATGTGTAGCTACACTCAACGATAGTTGGGACATCACATTTCCTGATGTGGCAGAGATGAAGCGTCAACCACTCTTCGACTGGACACAATCACCAACACCTGCCATCAGGTATTTTTCAGGGACAGCCACCTATAACACCCACATCCGACTGAACAATCGACAACTCAAAAGCAGCCGTCTCGTACTTCATTTGGGCAATGTGAAGAACATGGCTACCGTGCGTGTCAACGGTGTTGCATTCCCCGTCATGTGGAAAGCTCCTTTCCTGCTCGATATGACGTCAGCACTCCATACGGGTGATAATCAGATAGAAATCGATGTCACCAACCTCTGGCCCAACCGCATGATTGGAGACGAACAGGAACCCGACGACATCGATTGGTCTGATCCATTGATATACGACTATGCGCCAGGCAAACCTATGGCAGGACGCTATATGGCAGCTATCCCCGAATGGTTGCAAAATGGAAAGCCACGTCCGTCACAAGGTCGCAAAACGGTAGGCTGTTTCAAATTCTTTACCAAAGAATCTCCCCTACTCCCTTCCGGACTGCTTGGACCAGTTGAAATATGGAAGACAAAGAGATAATTATTCGACCACAGTAATCATACAATATATGAACAAGGAATCTATTGACACAAGCAAAATGTGCTCCCACCTGCAGAAAAAGCTGTTTGAAGAAGATGGCATTTATCACCCCCTATGGATAGCCATGCAGGATGAGCCTGAACTGACAGCCATTGTTCGCTCGCGCCAACTCCACGTTTATCGTAATGGAAAGAAAGTCTTGGTACTGGCAGGAAAGGCAGCTCCAAAGATAATCAGGGAAGATAGAATCTGTGAGCTCCTTCCAGGACGCAAAGAGCAAATAGAGCGTATCAGACAGATGGAGCAACGCTTCAACAAAGCATTAGCTTTCATTCAAGAACCTACGATAACACCAGAAAGCTTGGAGGCTATCAAGGACGATATAGCGATACTTGACGAGTACTATGGTAGTGAGGTCTGGCGGCA
>JAEEPT010000083.1 GCA_016284895.1 Prevotella sp.
GCTGGTAAGTATATAATGATACATTAGAGGAAATGTTAACATTCTCACCAAGCGTTAATCCGGATCGTGCGTCCAGCAAGGCATTGTCGCCGATGATGGTGCCCTTGCCTATCTTTAGTTTATGGATACTACGGATTTCTGTTCTGAAGTGTAATACAACGTTTTTACCGACTTCTGCTCCACGTGCTTTATAGACAAACCTACGCAGATGGTGAGATGGTACAAGACTGATATGGAACAACATATAGCGCTGCCAGCCTTTGAGAAAAAGTTTCTCCCAGTAGTGGTATGGCTTGTCTAAAATCTTGTATGCTAATGGTGTCTTTGTGACCTTTCCCCATTTCTTGAGAATCTGTCCATGCATTACCTGGAAGGGAAATACCAGGAGGATGAGTATCCACTTCAGGTAGAGCAGAATAACTAATCCAAGTAGTATGATAGTGAATGTGTCCATTTTATATAGTCAAGAATTACATTATTGATTTTTGCAGAATATCGTATCTTTTAATCGGTGATAGCAATAGGTTCCAAGGATTGGAATGCCTACGCCAATAAAAAGATACATAATCCACCAGCCTTGATGAGCATACTCTTCGATAACAGGGAATTCAGAGAGTCGCTTGATAGGTAGCCCATAAATGGCTATTAGTGGCAATGAGACCAATTTCAGTGAGAGGAAATGCCAGGTTAGCACCTCCATTGTATGGTCGCCTGTAAATATCAAAAAACGTACCACATAGTTGTTCTTAATCTTTAGCATACACTCACTGAAGTGAAGCAATGTTAATACTAACATCACTGCAGAAATGGTGTACGGTAGAACTATCCAGTACTGATAATCGTGCATTGTTGTATACCAAAAGCGCGCACCAACTATCATTAGCAAGAATGCGATGAAGTTGATAACCAAGATTCGATGCCACGTCAAATGGTATTGCTTGTACAGATAGCCGATATAGAGAATGGAGGCCGCAAAGAACTCACGAGTACCAATACCGAAATAGGGTAGTCGCCAATTGAAATATGACAATACAATGGCTGCCGCCAGTAAAACAAGTGCCCCCCACCAACGGCTACGCAAGACCTTTACGGTTAGGTAGAAAATGAAGGACCCGACAAATAACAGTTTCATGAACCAATAGCCACCCAATAGCTGCTCGTGTCCTTGCATCTTCGTGGTAATAGATATTGCTTTGTTGATGAAGTCTGTTGCAGTAAAGAGCACCGATGTTCTGCCATTGAAACCATACTCATCGCTATAGATGTTCAAATGATAAAAGACATTATGCAACAGTAGAAATAGTAGCGACCATTTCAGGTATGGCCAATAGATGCCAGTGACGCGTTTGACAACAAATCCTTTGGCATCATTCAGATATTTATCTTTGAAGCAATAACCACTCATAAAAAAGAATGTAGGCATGACAATCATACATAGCCAGCTCAATAACAGTTCTGGACACCTTGCATGTATCATGACAACAAGTATGATGGCAATCCCCTTGGATACAGTTACGCTATTGTCTCTCATTTCTGCCGCTTCAATATCTTAAGGTAAAACACTCTGTCGTCTTTGGTTGACAATAGCAACCAAGCTGGCATGTATATCATGTTAAAGGCAATGCCTTGAACAAAGAAGTTGGCCCAATGGCTTTCAAACTGGGGGAGCAGATGACATACGAAATAACAGATGATTCCCAATAGGAGGTACGGTCCGAAGGAGTAGTAGGCAACTCGCCATGAATTGATGTTCATCTTTACCGGCCAATAATACAGATAATAGAACAGCATTTGCACACTCCCATACAACGCGAACCCGATAACCACGCCACCTACCTCATAGTAGGGAATCAAGAGCCATGAAGATACCAGACCAACGATGGAAGCAACGATGCTGCTATAGGAAATGGCACGAATGTCGCTGCCTGCCAGTATAAGACTTGAGATAGCCTGATTGTGACTCACCAAGTTGCAGATGAGCCATAGGTTGAACCACGGGATGAGGTAGAGGTATTTCTCTCCCACATAGAGCGACAGCGCATCGGAGCCAACGGTCATCATGCCGAAGGTGCAAAAACAGAGAATGATGCTGATATATTTTGTACCGTCGTAGGCCACACGGTAGTATGCCTCCTTGTCCTTACGTGCCAGTACCTTGGCGGTAGAGGGGAGCAGTACTGGCAGAAATGAACTGGCCAGAATGTGTATCAGTCCGATGATGCCGTTCAGGATTCGGTAGTCTGCTACCGACTCCATCGTACTTTGCATGCCAAGGAAGACTGGACGCAGGTGATAGAAGGAGAACTGGAACAGGCTGAAGGAGAAGATATTCAAGCTGTAGGGGAGCATCTCCTTAAAGGTTGGCCAGTGCAGTTTAGGTAGGAATTTGATAAAAGGTGTCTCCCGACGAATTTTCCCGATGGACAGTGGGAGGATAGAGAGCGTAGCCAGGCAAGTCAGAATATAGTAGGTCTCTATGTTGAATCCCATCAGTACCGTTGCAGCGAGTACCAGTATCTGCAAGGCCTTGGGAATCATCTGACGGCGCTGAATCCAGGCCACATTTTCCGTAGCTTTGATGAGTTGGTCAAAACAAGACGAGAACCAGTTGCAGAATGCTACTACAGCAAGAATGTAAAGCAGGTGCTTCAAAATGACATCCTGTTCGGGTGTGACATTGAAGATGGAATCGGAGAAAAACGAAACGACGAGAAGAATAAGCCCGTTAATTAATCCGATACTTCCATAGAAAGACAGACTTGTCTGGAAAGCTTGTAGCACTTTTTCGTGGCGGTGCTCAGCCAGCCAGGTAGAGAAGAACCTGACATTGGTGGAGCTGAAGCCCATGTCCATCAGTCGCATATAGACGTTAACGCTCATGGCCAGTCCTATCAATCCGTACTGGCTTTTGCCAAAGTAGCCTATCAGTATAGGTACAGCCACGAAATTATAGACCGCATTGATGATGTTGAACAATGTGGACCATACGATGCCGCTGACTATTTTCTGACTGCTACCCATTGATCTTCTTTATTCTTTTATATGTTCCTTGCATATTACGAAGACCAACTCTTAAGTTTGCTGACAAGGCCTGACGCCAAATGGCGAGCCCCTTGAAATGCAGCAAGCCGCCAGTCATTAGTTGGACGGGGATTAGTCGCCATCCCTCTAGCTTACGACGCTTGTACTGATAGGCCTGTTGCTGCTTGATGTTTCTGATGTCTAATGCTTTTGCCTTGATATAGCCTTTTGCAAGTGTTGCTTTCATCAAGCTGTCGCCAGCAGAGGTTCTCACTATACAGAAACAGCGTCCGTCGCTTTCTGTAAAATCGGGATAGCCGTCCTTTGTGTTCCAGCTGTCACCTACGGCTACGTCAGCCAGCATACCTATTCCATCAGGACATATCTTGCAGCGGAAGCCGACATGATGCCCCAGTATTTTCCCCCAACTTTCATTGTATGACAACTGGAAGTTGGAACCATCTTCGAAATGGGCCACGAAGTAGCCAGGCCAGCCATCTCCTCGATATTTCAGTGATACAGGTTCATCTTGATGACCTGACATTTGCCATGTTTTAACTGTAGCATTGTAACTGGGCATGCCGGCACAGAAAATGGATATGTAGTATTTTACTCTTTCAACATATTGTGGAAACTGCCCAATAAAGTTCTTCATGGCGGCAATGTCACAAGGCTTCCCGATGAATGCGAAGCACTCTGCGCTGCTGTCAAAGATTTCCTTAATGCGATGGAGAACCAATGCTGGTGCATAGCGTGACTGGGCATTGCGTAGCACTTCTTCTCTGGAGTGGGATATCTTCAGTTCGTTATAAAGATAGCTGCCATCTCTGACACCAACTTGCAGAACGGCATCAACAAGACCTTGCTCTAAAGCGCAGATAGCCAATGAAGTAACGACACCGCCTGAAGCTGCTTTATGGCGGATGTCAGTATCGGCAGCCCATCCCTCGCAAACGGAAATCATGGCCCCCCAGACACCCTTGTGTGCCTTTGCCTCGATATGGATGCCAGGACAGAGCTTCTTTATCAACTCGAGTTCGGACGGGGAAAGCGGCTGAATAGCTTTAGGCTCATAAAAGCCTTCGCCATTCAGTTGCATCTTACACTTCTCTTCACCTAACACCGAAGCGCAAAGACCACAGCCTATGCAGAGATGATATTTCTTGATCCTGTCTATCATAGGCATAATTGAGTTGTTAAATCATGAAGCAGTTTCTCTTTCTGCTCAGAAACTGTTGAGGCTAATTGAGTAGCAATCTCCTGTTTTAAACTTTCGCGCTGGGCAAAGCATTCTTCCACCTTCGTTAGAATAGTTTTTTCGTCATCAACTTTCAAATCAGCAAGATGGTCGTATGCAAGTGTGTCAACAAATAACCCGTTGAACTTGCGGCTATAGGCCATCGGCAAAACGGGAACTCCAGCAGAAAAGGCTGCTATTGTGGCATGCATTCGTGCTCCCATGAAGAAGTCGAGCCCGGCGATGTAGTCCTTAGCATCTATTGGAGTCAGAAATAATGGTGCCAGTGTCATCTGCCCACTATGATATTCCCTCCAAAGATCATAAAGCACAGCATAGTCGCTTTCCACATTCCGTGTGTGTGTGGCCACATGAGAAATAAGATGTAGTTGGACATCCTTGTTAGACATGAAAAAACGGATGATGCTGCGTATCGCGTGCTGATAGTCAGCCTTAAGCCCAAACTGATTGTCATGTGTGTATCCGCCATTCCAAAGGAGTCCTGAGATGTTCAGACCTACATGCACTTCGTCTTTGTTAAATTTGATTTTATTGTAGGGAAGAAAGAATGCCACGTCAATATACTCCTTCACGTTTGCTTTACCGTTTGTCAGGTCATTTACGTAATCCAAGCTTTGGCGGTCTCTTGTCATGACGAGTGAAGCCTTATTAATTGATTTGACAGCTTTCTCACGAATAGCTGGATTCTGGAACGGACCAATAGTTTGGGGAAGAAAAAAGTATGGTTTCCTGAACAAACGTGCCAGCCTGTGTACCTTGTCGATATTGTCAAAACGCTTATAGCTATACATGTCAGTAAAACTGTCACCCTGGCCAATGTCCATGATGCAGTCAGCATTACGGTATAATTTGTAAAGACGGAAATTCTTTTTGAAGTTAGTCAACAGTCGGTATGCTTTTTTCCAACTAACAGGCCAAGCGTGTTCAACGCTTTCGTATGCAATGGCTCTTCCGCCAATCGTCAGCTCATGATGTCCCAGGCTCTCTTTACTCTCAGTAAGAATGAGATGATAGGGAACTTGTTTTTGAGACATGATAATGTCTATCAGATACATCGTGCTGTAGCAAAGAGCAACGCATCCTTTGTTGCCGCTTTGCAATGTGACATTTGACAATATAATTGTTTTGCTACGCATATTACTATATTAGTAGTTTATCGTGCCATGGATGTTTGGTTCGCTTTACTGACATTCTAATAAATCCTCATCATTCGTTGTGCCGTGACCGAAGTCTCTCATCACATTCTCACTCAGAATCCTGACAGGCGAGCCACCCATCACGCAATAGCTCTGCTTCACGCAGCCACGGGTGACAACAGTTCCCATGCCGAAGATGCAACGCTCTGGGGTTATCACGCTATGCATCACTTTGCAACCGGTGCCGAACCAGTTGTATTCGCCGATGACGATGGGACCACTGATGGGCTTGTATTCTTTTGTCGTCATATCGTATATTGGATGGAAGTTGGTGTCCATGCAAAGACACCCCCATCCGAAACGTGTGAAACGGTTGAAGGTGACACCTTGGTAGGATGCCAGCTTAAATCCTGCACGTGCTGCAAAACTATGCCCAAAGTCAACCTTCGTATTCGGTCCAAACGAGACATAGCTGTCATTACCTATGATGCACAAACCGCGGAAAATGGTTGTGCCCCCCTTGTCTTCCCAAGTGATGCCGTTGTTCGGATAAAGCGACACTTGACGGAAGCCCAACCTGATCATGCCATGATGGATACGACCATCCTCCGGCTCCAACCGAATTTTTCCTTTGCATGCCAGCAGATGAGGCTTATACAGCACGATGGGCAGGCGCACAGCCTGTCGGAAAGGCAGGTAGTGGAAGTTGAAATACAGCGTGGGTATGATGTATCTCAGTTTCTGGAGGTATCGGCGTATCTTTTTCTTGTTCATATTGTTAGTTCGCTTCACCAAAACGCAATTTGAACCGTTCAAAGAGTGTATGAGAATTTTGCTTTTTAGAAAACGGTGCAAAATTAAAAAAAAAACACATATAGCCCCTGCTTTGTGGGCTTTTTTATTAAATAAGGTGTATTTTGTGGGAGTTTTGCCCGTTTTTGGGGTGCGAAATAACGTTGTTTAACTAAAGGGAAAACCACAATGTGAAGGAAAATGGCTATTTTTGCGACAAAATTTTTCCACAGTTCCATCATGGGTGACCATCAGAAGACAACAGGACAAATCAGACAGCAGTTCGTGCGCTACCTGAAACTGCAGCGCGGACTGTCGCCCAACACGCTCGATGCCTACGAGCACGACGTTGACAAACTGCTCGCCTACCTGCAGGCTCAGGACCTGCATGTGCTGGACGTGAAGTTGGAGGACCTGCAGCAGTTTGCAGCCGGACTGCACGACATTGGCATTGGCCCCCGTTCGCAGTGCCGCATATTAAGCGGTGTGCGGGCCTTCTATCGTTTTCTGGTGCTCGACGGCTATTTGGAACAAGACCCCACCGAACTGCTGGAGTCGCCTGTCTTAGGCGAGCATCTGCCCGAATTTCTCACACCTGCCGAAGTCGATCGGCTGAAAGACTCCATCGACCTCTCGAAGCCCGAGGGCCACCGCAACCGAGCCATCATCGAGGTGCTGTTCAGTTGCGGACTGCGTGTGTCGGAACTGGTGAACCTGAAGATGTCGAACGTTTATCGTGAGGAGCAGTTCGTGCGCATCCTGGGCAAGGGGGCGAAAGAGCGGCTGGTGCCCATCTCTGAGACGGCTTTCCATGAGATTGACCTCTACATGCCGTGGCGCGACTCGCTCAAGATCAAGCCCGGCGAGGAGGACTATCTGTTCCTGAACCGCCGTGGGGCTCACCTCACGCGCACCATGATTCTCATCATGCTGAAGCAGCAGGCCGATGAGGCTGGCATCGAGAAGACCATCTCGCCCCACACCTTGCGCCATTCGTTTGCTACGGCTCTGCTGGAGGGTGGGGCAGACCTTCGCGTGATTCAGGCCTTGCTGGGGCATGAGTCCATTGGCACCACAGAAATCTATACCCACCTGTCTGACACCACGCTGCGCGAAGCCGTGCTGGAGCATCATCCGCGAAACTTGAAATGGGAAAAATAAAAAAGCAAACCTTCTATTTCATTGCTTCTTCGACGAGCCATCTGACATACTGGTCTGAGACATTCTCAATCTCGTTCTTATCGTAAATAGTCAACAGTGTCACATCAGTGTCGCTGTTCACCAGTACGGTCAGTGTCAGCACACGAGCGCCTCCGCTCTTACCCTTGCCTTTCGAGGCTATGGCCATGCGAATCTTTCGCACGCCACCGCCAAGGTCGCTGCCTTGGAAGGGATTGCTTTTCAGGTCCTTACTGAAAGAGAGGTAATCGTCCAATAGCGATTTGTATTTCTTGGCAAGTCGCTTAAACTGACGGTCAAATTCTGCAGAAGGTATAATCTTTACAATCATACGATTCCTTCAACTTTTAGTCCTTCTAAAAATTCTTCCTCAGTCATCATTTTCACCTCGCCGCGTTTTGCTGCTTTCACTTCATTGATCGCGCGGGTCAGTGTCTCTTTCACATAAGCCTTCTGCTGGGCGGTCTTAGCGTCGTCGGCCTTTGGCTCCAACAGTTTGCTTGCCAGCCACTCGCGGTCTTTCTGCTTGAGCGAAAGACCTTCAATGTAATTCCAAAGATTGTTCAGTGCAAATGTAGTCATAATCCAAACACTTTATTTTTTTGTTCCTTTTGCGAAAAAGCAAGATGCCTGGCCTCGCAAATTCTGCGGCAAAGATAGTAAAATAAAGTCAAATAGCCTAAATAATCGGCAAAATATGTGATTTAGGCTTGATTATCAGATTATCAGATGACCGTCTCAGGGCTTTCCCTCAACATGAATAATTTTCGTAATTTTGTGCCATTTTTATTATATTAGGTATTTTTTTTGTATTTTTGCACCCGAATCATATAATATGAATGTGAAACGAATTTTAGGGTAAAAAAATGCCAAAGGTTTAACCAACTGAATGCAAAAACGAAACAATAGTCAAGATGCTTACATTCCTTATCTCTTTAGTAGCCCTGTTGCTGGGCTTTTCTGTTTATAGTCGTGTGGCCGAGCGCGTGTTCGGTCCCGACGACCGTCCTACGCCAGCCATCGAGAAGGCCGACGGCGTTGACTACATCGTGCTGCCCACGTGGCGCATCTTCATGATACAGTTCTTGAACATTGCCGGCACGGGCCCCATCTTCGGTGCCATCATGGGCATGTGGTACGGTCCGGCGGCCTACGTGTGGATAGTGCTGGGCTGTGTCTTCGGCGGAGCGCTCCACGACTACATGAGCGGCATGATCTCGCTGCGCAACGGCGGAGCCAGTCTACCCGACCTCACCGGCAAGTACCTGGGCCACTCGGCCCGGGCTGTGCTGATGGTAGTCTCCGTAGGACTGCTGTTAGTGGCCGGTGTGGTGTTCATCTACAGTCCTGCCGTCATTCTGAGTTCCATTTGGGGCGACATGATGATGTGGATTGTCATCATTTTCTGCTACTACATTCTGGCCACCATGCTGCCCATCAGCAAGGTGATAGGCCGCGTCTATCCCTTCTTCGGAGGCGCCATGCTGTTCATGGTGGTAGCCCTGATGGTGGTGCTCTTCGTGAAGCAGCCCGTGCTGCCCGAGGCTTGGGACGGGTTCTACAACTGGGGCGCCGAGCGTTTCCAGATGAAGGGCGACCTCTTCCCGGCCCTCTTCGTCACGCTGGCCTGCGGTGCCGTGAGCGGCTTCCATGCCACTCAGTCGCCCATGATGGCCCGCTGTCTGCCCAGCGAGCGGCTGGGTCGTCCCGTGTTCTACGGTGCCATGATCACCGAGGGCATTGTGGCGCTGGTGTGGTGTACGGTGTCCAACTACTTCTTCTTTGCCGATGGCTGGCGCGAGGTGTGCCCGCCCGAGGTCATAGCCCAGTTTGAGGGGCAGCACGCCAAGACGCTCATCCAGTATTTCGATGCCCCCACGGTGGTGAAGATCATCTGCACGGGCTGGCTGGGCATGGTAGGCAGCATCCTGGCCATCCTGGGCGTGGTGGCCGCTCCCATCACGACGGGCGACACCTGTTTCCGCTCGGCCCGTCTCATCCTTGCCGAGACCTTCCATATCGGTCAGCAGAAAGTGTCGAGCCGACTGCTCGTCAGTCTGCCCGTCTTTGGCGTGGCGCTGCTCATGCTCGTGTGGCAGATAGCCAGTCCCGACGGCTTCCGCACCATCTGGCAGTACATGGGTTGGGGCACGCAGTTCCTGGCAGCTGTGTCGCTCTGGGTGAGTACGGTCTATCTGGCCCGCAAGCACAAGTTCTATTGGATGACACTGGTGCCAGCCCTCTTCATGACCGTGGTCTGCACGGTGTTCATCCTTGTGTCGCCCATCGCCTTCGGTCTGCCGCGCACGCTCTCATACGTGCTCACGGCAGTCATCACAGTTGCCCTTCTGTCGTCTTTCTTCTACTGGAAGGGCAAAACGCAACCGACTCAAATTATAGACAACAAATCATAACAATATTAAGCCATGAACATGAGAATGAAAACGAAAAGCGAAATGACGCAACAGCCGCAAATGGGGGGAAATTCCCAGTAATTCCCATCCCCCCTCTGTCTAAATAAGGCGCTCAAAAAATGAACCTGAAAAAGTGGCAAAGTAGGTTTTTTTAACACTTTTTCGGGCGGTTTGTAGCCGGTTTCGGGTGTTCTTTTTCAGAACAGACTGTTCTCTTTGTTGTATTTTTGCCGTTTTTCCGCTCCTGTTTTGACCATTTTCCTTTGAAATGACAGTTGGATAATCACCCTTTTTCGGCAAAACTGCACCAGGTTTGCGCCAAAATCACGATGCGATCTTGGGCATTTCAAATCATGATTTAGGTTATTTCGCTGAGCGATCTAACCTAAATCGTGCGATGATCTATCCAAGATCTCTGTGTGAAAGCGCCTAAATCGCGCTAATTGTCTGTATCAGAGTGAGTTACGAATGCGTTGTTTCTGTATCTTTCTGTGCCACAGTGAGTTACAGAACTGCCCAAAACTCGCGAATTTTCACCCCCTTGACTGTTTGCTGAATTTTTTGAAAGTTTTGGAGGCTCGATTGTCTAAATAAGGCTCATTTTTCCCCATTTCATCGTGATGGTAGTTCCTTTTGATGAAAAGGGTGAAACCAAGATGGAAAGAAATTACCATAATATCCATAATTTTTTATTCAAAAGAGTTTTTGAGGACATAAAAATTATGGATATTATGCAAATTTCTTTCCAATAATAAGCACATTTCTTTCAGAAATGACTTCAACCGTACAGGTCGAATTAGTTTCAAAATATGCAATTTGTTAATTCTGAAGGGACAATGTGTTTTTTTTAGGGGGAAATGTGTCTGAACTATTGTCAAATTGAACTTTTTTCTATATTTTTGCAACCAGAAGCGATGTGCCGAATGGTGACGACGTGAAAAGAGAGATAACAAAAAAAAAGAGATATGACAGCAATCACATTGAAAAGAGAATCTGACAATTACTGGAATCTTATTAAGGATGCCAGCAATGAGGTGAAGCTTGCGCTTATCAAGCGCTTGAGTGATGCCCTGTATCCTGCCGTAGCAGAAAAGGCTGAAAAGAAGAAATACACTGCCGATGATTTTGCTGGAATATGGGATGACGAGCATTTCATGTGAGGAATACTACCTATGGGCAGAATGGGGATAATCGCTGAATAGTTACGGCTGAATTGTCAAGAATTTTTGTAACTTTGCACGCGTTATAACAACACAAAAGACGAGATGAACGATCGTTTTTCCATACAGCTCTTCGAGGGCAAGAAGGTACGCATCATATGGGAGAATCATAATGAAACAAATACAAATGAAGATGAATACAACGACAACGACGAGGCGAGAGCCAGCGGTGACGAGCAGTGAGGCCATCCTGAGCAGTGCCGATGGCTTTACTTCCTTCACTTTCGGGAACTATCATATCCGTTTCAGAGCCCCTTACAGTTTAGAGCGGTACACTGAAGTCGTGAAGTGGGATGACGGTTATCTGGTAGTGATGGCAAAGTATCAACACAACGATGATGCAGAAGAGGAATACATCGACCTCAAACCTGTTCTTGACAACCTCTATATTGATTCAGCCTCTTTTTTGAAACCCATTAAAAATGTACGTATCTCTTATGCCTAACATCAAGACTATTGCCGACAATGCTGACGTAATCGTCAACGGATATGCCTTCACTCGGAAGATGGATGGCATCCATGTGCTCAACCTTAACTGTCCTGACAAGGCAGTGGTATTCAGTGCCGACGGTGAGGTGTGTGAAACTACGATGGACGATATTGAACTCTCTATTGCGAGCCGCTATCTTCAGCAAAATCTAAAATATATGGAGGATTGAGCTATGCCAAAATACTATGATTTCAAGGTGGCTGGATATTACCTGTATTTCACGTCGTTTTGTGTAGTTGAATGTATGCATGTTCATGCAAGTGACAGCAAACTAAACGAGGGAAGCTCGGCAAAGTTCTTCGTAAAGAGCAACGGTGATGTGGTACTTCAGAACCGAGGTATATTGAATGACAGGGAGATTAGCCGAATTTCGGAGTTCATCAAGGAGCATTATCAGGAGATGTATCTGCGATGGTCGCAGTATAGTAACAAAGGCTTCTTTGGCAATCCTTAAAATTACAGAAGATACAACAAAAAAAATAATAATCAATAATAACATTACAAAAACGAGAATGAGAACCAACACAAAATCTACTCAGCAGATGCTTGGGGGGTTAAATCCTTGTTGGCTACGATGGCTGCATAGAGTGGCCGCTACGGTCGTGATGTTCGTGGGGATGCTTGTGCCGCAAGGGGCATGGGCGTTAGACACCGTGATTCTGGAAGGCAAGACCTTCTACGTGCTGCGCAACAGCGATGACTGGAATGCCCTCTGTGATAAGACATCACGTCACGTGAACGCGAACGCCATCATGGCGGCAGACATTTCCGTAACCCAAGCTTGTTATTATTTCAAAGGTATCTTTGATGGCAACGGCCATACGCTGAATGCAAATATTTCAGATTATAGTACAGGTGTTTTCAGATTCTCAGGTAATTCCACTATAAAGAATCTGCATGTAACTGGCAATATAAATAATAAAGATAATACGGACAATACCGCCGGATTGGTATCAGATTTTGATGACGGAACTGAAACTATAACCATCAGCGACTGTTGGGTTTCTGCCACCGTCAAAGGCGGGGTCGTGAGTGGATTTATAAACAGAACATTTAGTGTTGAGCCAACCATTACAAACTGCCTCTTCGATGGTAAACTCATCAGTGAGACTAAAAGACATGGAGCCGTTTTCGTAGGCGTCGTAAGCTGGAGTACGAACGTTTACGTCACCAACTGTTTGGAGAAGGGCACATACGAAGGCCTTTCAGGCTTGGGGTTTAGCTGCGATTACAGCATACCCTTTAGTGCCAGGAACGGCAGCAACAACTGGGCTTACACCAAAGGAATAGCCAACGACCT
This sequence comes from Prevotella sp., assembly GCA_016284895.1. GTDB lineage: Bacteria > Bacteroidota > Bacteroidia > Bacteroidales > Bacteroidaceae > Prevotella. The sequence continues at coordinate 12,811 of JAEEPT010000083.1, forward strand.
GGACACGCTGATGAATAAGAGCGAGATGGCCATGAAGCTGGGCGGCGACAACTGGAAGGTGCTGGACAAACAGGTGGTGCCCATCAGGGCATGCCCGTTAGGCGACGTGAACTTCCAGACCTTCGATTTGGTGCCTGGCACGGCGAACGACGAGCTGGGCATGCTGAAGATTCCCTTCTCGAGCGACCAGGCCGTGACATGGATTGGCGGTTCTTATACCGACGAGAACGGAGCCACCAAGACCATCGACGGCATTGCATTCAAGAAGAACACCTACGCCGGCTTCATCAAGGTGCCGGCTGCAGAGCAGCACAAGAACATGAAGCTGAACATTGTGCTGGCCAACGGCTTCACCATTTTAGATTATGAGGTGCAGACTACCGACAAGATGATGCACAAGGTGCAGAACCTGACGACCAGCGTGCTGAAGTTCAGCACGGGCAAGCTGCTCACCGATGCCGGTGCCGTAGAGCTGAAGTGGACGGTCAGCAACCCCGCATACAAGGATGTCGTGGATGGTGACCAGTTTCTTGTGATGCGCTCGTTTACCGACAACACTGCCGACATGCAGAACATAGGCTCGGTGGTGTTCG
>JAEEPT010000084.1 GCA_016284895.1 Prevotella sp.
CTTTCAGATTGTTCTCGGGGAAGAGTTTTGTACTGTCGAAATAGTACAGTTCATTCTCGCTGTTATACCATCCGCCCACGTATCCCTCGTGCTGCAAAGCATGGCTCACCACCTTGTCGAGCTGGTCACGACTGTGGCTGTTCTGGGTAGCAGCATAACTGACGGCAATACCTTCCGTCGGCTCTGTCATGGTACGGATGTCAAGCGTGAATCCCTCTGGATGGGTCAGACTGAAAGCCCACACCTTATCAGCAATAGTGGTTATTTGCGTTTGCTTCGCCGGATTGTCATCGTTTGAAGAGCATGAGGCAAAACTGACCGTTCCGCAAATGGTCAGGACGGCTATCAGCAACCATGTCTTAATACTTTCTCGTTTCATTTTTATTTTCTATTTGAATGTTACTCTTTTCAAGGCGCAAGCACCGTTTCAAGTTTCAACCTTCTCCTCCCCTCGGGGAGGTTGGGTGGGGGCTTAGGAGTCCTGGGGTCGGGGGTGAGGCTTTTTTCTCCTCCCCTCGGGGAGGTTGGGTGGGGGCTTTTGGGTCTCGGGGTTGTGGTGAGGCTTTTCTTCTTCCTCGTCATCAACGTGGGCGCAAAGGTAAGACGATTTTATGAAATATACAAGCATCTGGGGGTACTACCATCCACACGTTTGAAAACGGACATGCATTTTATGGTTTTTTTGGCTAAATCCCCCTATTCAAAATAAGAGAGGCAAAAGAACTATTGGATAAGCAGAAGGGTGATTCCGAAATGAGGTGAATCAGAAAATGATAATAGCGGGTAACGCAGAACTTGTGGAAAACACTATCTGCGTTACCCGCTTTTCATGCCTTTGCCGCATTGCAACAGCGACAATCGGCATGTCTTAGTTGATGGTCACGAATTGTGGCCGGTAGATGTCTCCTTCTCCCATAGGATCCAAAGAGGCGTCGAAGGTCGTCCACGGGATGGTGAAGATGCGATGGAGCCGATCACAATAATATGAGAGCTTGATGCTTTCGCCTTTGCCGTTGGCTGCCACGGTGAGAGGAAAGAAGATGAGGTCTCCCTCCAGGGTGGGTGACGTGAGGCCGCGCACCTCGTCGCCGATGGTGGCGCAGAGGAGGTCTTGCGAGGTGACGTATGGTTCCAGCTCACGCTGCATGAGTAACGATACACTCATGGTCTGCTCGAAGGTGTATTGCGGAGCCTGCCAGTTGGGACGTGCATCGTTGCCGGATGCTATCGTCTGCTGTGAGGGCGAAGGGGAATCTTTGTCGTCTGAGTCTGAGCAGGACAGCATGACGAGGGGAAGGAGGAGGCAGAGCCACTGTCCTATCTTGATGATTTGTTTCATATCTCTTCTTTTGGTTATGGTGTGTTCTAAAGATTATCTGTAATATCTTGCCTTTCCGTTGTGTATATAAAGACCTGGACGCTGTGGCTTGCGAGACAGGCGTAAACCATCGAGCGTGTACCAGTAACCGTCGGTGTAGTCGTAGGTGACTGGTGCGAAGCTGATGTCGGTTGGCAGTTCAGGATTTCCTAACACGGCATCTGCGGCGTAGCGGTAGTCGCTGCCGGTGATGCTTACCACTTGTCCGTCACGTTCCAGACAGAAGGTCAGACGATGGGACTGGTCGTCGGGTTGTGATACGTTGAGGTAGAACAAGCCATCCTCGTCAGCCTCTGCCACTGCTATGCGATTGGCGCCATTGAAGACTACCAACTGGTCGTTGTCCTGTATCTCCACTCCACTGACACTCGCGACGATGTTCATCGATGTCGCACTATTGTTTTCAAGGAGTGTTGTGCGACGCGGAGCTGTCTTGGCACCTGAGTAACGGGACTCGGAATAGTAGCAAGGGTAGAAGAAGGTGGCATCGGTCTCGGCTGTTCGCTTGAGCATATAGCCTTTGCCTGCTTCGAGATAGCGTAGTGTTCCCTTCCACACGAGGTTTCCGGATGCATCGCGACTGAGGATGGCAAAGTCATCCTGCGACTTCAGCACATCGCCCTCGCTTGCTTCGACATTATAGACGGACATCGCCTGTGCGATAGGGAGGTTCAGCTGGGCGAGGTAGGCGATGCGGTTCCAGCCATGATGGACGAGGATTTCCTTATCGACGGTACGACCTCCGATGTATGCTACTTTCTTGCTGTTTGCATAGATGCGGAACATACGTGTTGGGTCGATATTCACGACTTTGTGCTCGCCATCCCACTTGTAGCCTCGTTCTGTGGCTTTCGTTTGGCGACAGAAGAAGGAGGCGGCGAACTTGTCGGTGACGAATTCGATGGCATCGCCTGGTTCCCAGTTGGATGCTCCGTAGAGCAGGTCGCCAAGGGTGATGGCGCCTTCTGGCAATACATTGAGTGATACCCAATTCCAACCCTTGCGCAGTTGCAGCGTCTCTACGTCGCTCTCGTTGTTCTCTAACTGTAGAGGTGCCGTGCTGCTGCCCACGAAGGCATTTGGCATGAAGCTGATTGGCTGTCCATCGCGCGGTTGCAGTTTGTAAATCTGCCCTGAGGATGCATCGTAGAGACGGAACTCCAACTCTGGGGTTGTGTTTGGTTTGGCATAGACGGTGAGGAAGGTCAGCACCTCGTTGGCGTTGGCTGTCTGGTCGGCATCGATGTGTGCCACTCCCATTACTTCCTGATTCGGACCGAACACTGCCAAGATGTCGTTGACATCATCTGCCACCACACCGTCAATATATGCTCGTGCCACGATGTGCATCATCTGGTTTCCTGCCTTCAGGTTTTCGCTCACTGCCCATGCTGGCTGCTCTCCTGATACCTTCACATTGAGATATAGTGGTTCGGTCATATCGTCGTCTCCCAACATGGAGATAAGTTCGTTGTATGTGCCGATGTTGGTGTAAGGCGAGATGCTGAAGATGATGGTCTGTTCGTCCAACGCTTCGATGCGGCCTTGTGTCTGTGAGGCGCTAAGCCAGTAAGGCAGTTCGTGCAATTGGAAGTTCTGTGCCTGTCCGCTCAGGTTGCGGATAGTGGCTTCGAAGGAATAGCCATCTCCATAAGCTGTTTGCAGGTCCATGTGCTTGAGATTCCAGCGGAGCGGGTTGCGATAGACATAGAAGTCCATAGTCAGTGGACTCGCCATGTAGTTGCCATTGAGGTCGGGCACTTCCTTGACGGTGACATAGACATTGCTCTTCTCTATCTGGAAGTTCGGTACATCGAGGTTCACCAATAGCTGGTTGCCGTTTGCCACATAGCTGAAGTTCACGTTGTCCAGTTTGCTGGTGCTGGTCATTGGTGCATACGCATCGCGGGCTGCATGGGCTTCGATGACGCTTTGGGCGACAAGCGTGTCACGCCGTGCAACCACATTTCCTCGTGCATCCTTATAACGCTTGAGGCTGATGCCAGTAGGCATGAGACGCTGCGTGTTGTCGTCCTGCAGTTCGCTACGTCCAAAGTCCAGATATGCCAGCAGTGCCGTCTCTGTTCCTGCGGGTGCCTTGTTGACATAGTTCTGGAGCATATTCACTGGCAGCACGCTACTGAACATGGCTACTTCGTCGATATGCCCCTTCATCATGCGAGTGCAGGTGGAGGCATCGGTGTAGGTGGCTCCCAAGGCGAGGTTATTGCCCATGATGCCGCCCAAGCTGTCCACACTGAAACTCTCGATGAGTTTTTTGTCCATATAGATATTACCCACATTGCGCGTACGGGAGACGGTCATGGAGAAATGGTGCCAGTTGCCGTCGCTACAGAAGGCATCGGTTGGGAACTCACGACCTCCTGAGCGTACGAAGAGGCGTCCACCCTTGATACCCACATTGATGTGGTTGCGGGCATCGGCTTCTGTCTGTGCCTCTCCGTTGGCAAAGAGGGTAGCCTCTTGGTCGGAGGTGTTGAACCAGAACATCAGCGTGTAGTCCTGAGCATCGGTGCGCACAAAGCGGTCGGGTTGCAGACGGATGCCGTTCGTGCCATCGAGTCGCATGGATATGCCTTGAGGACGCTTCCAGTTTGTGCTGATGAGCGCCAGGTCGATGCCGCTGCCAGCGTGGTCGTAGCTGTACAAGCCCTCACCCTCATTCATTGCGTAGTAGCAGAGCAGACCATGCTCATAGCCGGTGAGGGTCTTCTGACCATATTCCGCCAGCTCTGCCGAAGAAAGTGCGCGGTTCCAGAGGCGGAACTCCAGCATGTCACCTTTGTACCAGTTGAGTTCGCCAGGTTGTATGTTTTCGGTAGCATCGTAGTCGAAGCCCAGACGCAGTTCGCTGTTGCCTCGATAAACGCCATCCACCTTCTGCACACCAATGAGGCTGTTGCCATCATAGAAGCGTATGGTCATGGAATCGCTGCCTTGTTCCAAGGTGTAGGCTATCTGACGGAGACCATTGAAGGATATGGACTTGGTGGAACTTACCTGCTTACCGCCCACCACAGCAATCATGTGGCGGTCGGCGGTGATGCCCAGTTTCAGACCCTGCTCGTCGCCGCCATGCGAGAATACGGTCATTGCCTGCTGGTCATGGGCTGGGTTCAGCATCACATCGACCGTGAAGCTCTTGCCCGTGAGGTTCAGTGTGGCTGCGGACAGGGCTGCACTGGTACCATCGAAAGAGAGGCAGGTGCTGGTGCTGATGTCGCCGCTACGCGGAGTGCCCAAGACCTCGAAGTTGTTAATCTTGCTGAGATAGTTGCCAGCGATGTCCTCGCTGAAACGGATGCAGATGTCGTCGCCGATGCCCAGTATGCCATTGACTGGAGTAGGTGTACCGAAAGGCACAGGACGCCGCGTGTCTTTCACACCCGTGAGGACAGGAGAGGATGCTGTGAGGTAGCCACCTGCATGGCGGCAATACACCACGGCACGAAGGTCATAGTTCTGCTCGATAGGGTCGGTCTCGCCGAAGAAGCGCGTTTGAATGGTTCCGTCGGCAGGTATGCTGTCCACCACACCAGATGCCTGTTCCATCAGATTTTTGTCGTTGAAGAACGAGCACACGTTCACCCAGTCCTTGTCGCCTTGTGTGGAAAGCTTGTACTGCAACTCGATATGGTCGAAGCCTCGGTAGTTCACGTCGAAACCTTCGATACGTACAGGAAGGTAGTATTTTTGCTGCTTGTAATCGTATGGACTCTCGGTGTTCACCACCCATTTGTCGCCAGGAGTGGTCACTTTCACTGTTCCAGCCGAAGGTACGAAGTGGGCGGAGAGAGAAAGCGGCGTGTCGCGTTCGATGTCTTCCTCATCATAAAGGCTGATGATGATGTCCTCGTAGTCGAATTCGGCTGCTGGATAGATCTCAATGACCTTTGTGATCACCTCGCCAGGTGGCAGATAGATGGTGTTGCCGGTTCCTGTGAGTCCTACGCCATCGACCATCACCTTGGCTCCCTTTGCATTGTCGGGGTCGCTCAGGCAGAGCGAGAAGTATTTACCCGCCAAAGCAGGCAGGTCGGTGTCGTTGCTCATGTGAATCGTGAAGCGTGCAGGCTGGTCGAAAGGAACATTGCTGACCGACGCTTGGTCGGCCCAGATGCGGAGCTTGTCGATTTCCATTGTCTTTGCGTCCAGCACAGTTCCCGGGTTGTAGTATTTCGTGACGCGCTCGTCCTCGTAAGGCTTGTGGGTGGCACCGCCGCGTGTGCGGAATACTAAGCCTGAGTAGATAGGGGTGGAAAACATCTCGACATACGTCATCGGATTGTATTTAAATATGCCTTTTCTGATTTCATTAAGCACGTCCACTGTTATGCGGTTGAACACCGTCTGTGTCGTGTCGAGATTCAGGTAGCTGCTGGTTGTCTTCAGCACATCTACATTGAGGTACGTATTTTCAGCAGCATCAAGAGTGAAACCTATTTTCTTGCTCCAGGACTCGCCCTTGCCGTTCTCGTCAGCGATGTTAAAGGTTGTGACAGGTGTGTATTCTACCGCAAACTTAGAACCTTCCGCGTCAAATTCTACCTTTACATCTTCGATAAGGGCGGGGTTTTTGACATCTTGGTCCTGATTGTTGCTGCCGGCAGAGGATTTCTTTAACAGATTCCACAGGCTATGGGCTATCCAGTCCCTAAAACCGCCTATATCTGAACCGAAGAGGGGGTAGTGCAGATAGCATGTCTTACCGAAGTCCGCTGAGAACTCTTCGCTGTAGTCAACGGTTGACGAGCCGTCGAAGGCATAGTTCTTTGCCAGCTTGCTGGCTTTCACTTTCTCCTCCTCGTTCATAGAGAGGAAGCCAAGCCAATGTAATGCCTCGCCGTTAAGCGCTGCAATGCTGTCGCGCTGTACGACATCGTTGCCTGCGGGGTCATACTGTGTGTAGGTCTTTTTACCTTTGCCGTCGGTGAGACAGAAGTTGTCGTCATCATCATCCACCAGACTGATATAGGCAGGGAACCCCTGCTTGTTTGCCAGCGACTTTGCATAGGCAGGATCGGTTCCCTTGGGCAGCATCTGGGAATTACGCACACGGATCAGGTTGGGCAGCAGCTCCTTCTCTATGTGATGCTGTGTGTAGGCGAAGGAGGAACGTACCCTTGTGGAGACGCCCAGCACTTCGTCGCGGATAAGATAGATGGAGTCGCCGGCAGCATCCACTCCGCGTGCCAGCACTTTCATGGTGCCTGTCTGCACGTCGATATTGCCGCTGGTGCCTGCTTGTCGAGGTGTGAGCCGCTGGTACATCGCAGATGGTACAACTCGCACGGCAACAGCATCCTGCAGTATCAGGTTGTCTGTCATGCCAATAAAGACGTCCGCTTTCGGACCCACCCACTTCGGATCGGACGATGTCTCTATCGTCTCTGAGGTGCTGATCTTATAGTTGAAGGTCCAACCCCAGCCAAAGCTACACACAAGAGAGATATTGAGAAAGTCTGCCTTCTCCACCGAGTTGATGCTACCGATCTCTGTGCCAGCTCCGCCCGCAGCGGGAATGAACACCGCACCCTTATAGAAGTCCGCCCCGGTAGCTGTTTGCAGGTTGATATTGGATCCCACCTCACAATCCACGTTGGCGGTATAGGAATAGCTCATCTCTGCGCCAGCCTCCAGATAGGAATGGCTCTCTGCGCCTGGCGGGTCACGCAGAATGTCCAGCAGGTGTGGACGTCCTGCTGCCACGATGCGTCGCCCTTCGCTCTTGGCGGTGGCTGCCATGACATACGCCTTCAGGGTGGTGACGTCGTAATAGGTACCATCATAAAATAGCGTCACACTCATGCTGCGAAGTGCATCCTCATCGGTGAGCAACAGAGTGAGATTCTCTGGCGTGAAGATATAACTGCCTCCTCCCTCTTCGTCGAGCGTCACCTTGTCAACTTTGGATGTGCTGACAAGTCCATTGTTGAATGTCACCTCGCCGCCTTTCAGGTTGACGATATCTGCACTTCGGCTTTGGTCGTTGTTGTAGTAATAGCGTTCACAAGCGGTCAGCATGAAACCGTATGGTGAGCCTGCCATGAATACGGGGTGACCGAGCGCATAGCCTTTCTGCTCATTCCATAGCTCAACGGTTGCCTTGTTGCCTATGTTGTCTTGGGCTGTGTAGCGTCGTATGCCGAAGTAGCTCAGTTGGTCGGGGTTGAACTGCCTGATGTCGAGCGATGGTACGGCATGGTAAACACGGTTGAAGGTAGCTGTATCTTCATGAGCAGCGGACGTGAGGTCGAGCGTCTGAGCCACTTCTCCCTGCTGGAAGAGGGTGCTGTAGCCTGTAGCTGAAATCTCTATAACCTTGTACTTGACGGGATAGACCAATGCCTCGTACTCGCCTGTCTTGTTGTCGGGACGGATGGTGATGGAACGACGGGTGCTGTGCATGAGTGTTGTATCCTGACGCCCGTGCAGGAATGTAGCATTGCGCTCCTTGATGGTCTCGTCGTGCTGGTCGCGGACAATCCACGAACTGTTGTCACCTTCCAGCTGCATCACAATCTTGATGCTGTCGCCGAGGTTGTTGCGCGAGAGCGACTGCCCCAGCGGCAGTTGTCCTTGGTCGTTGCCACCGACGACACGCCCATGCAGAACCACCTTAGTCTGGTCCCACAAGCGCACAGTGCTGACATCTGCCGTCCAGTTCCAGTCGCGCTGGTCGCCTGTCTGCGAGTCGGGGTTCAGCAGAAAGCCATCGTTTTTCATCACATGACCGTCCTTCACTGCCTGCACGCGGTGGGTGCCTTTCGGTATGCTGAGAGAAAAGGCTCCATTGTTGTCGGTGGTGATGGGACGCTGGTTGCCATCTACCATGAGCACTCCGTCGCGTTGGAACTGTACGCCTGGTACAGGGATGCTGGAACCTTCGTAATAGACATTGCCACTATATATATAATAGGTGTTAATGGTGAAGATGAAATTACTCCTCAGGTTCACGTCATCGTCGAAGCTGACTGTTTGTGGCTCGAAACTGCCCGCATCGCCCATCGAGGCAACACTGATGCGGTAGCTGCCTGCAAGCTGATAGACGAGTCCTCCAATTTCGAAATAGCCTGTGGAATCCGTGACGGCAGTCTTCACTTCTGCTCCCGTGATGTTACCAATAGGTTCGGCTGTCACGCTAAGACCTCCCAATCCCGTGCCATCTGCCAGACGCACGTAGCCGCGCACCATGCCTGTTGGTGCGCATTGTCCGGTGACCGTTTGTCCGTTCACCTTAATGCCTTCGCACTGATAGACACTCTCCACACGGTAGTCATAGACATGCTGCGGACGAGGTTTCTTATCGATGTAGTAGAATTGCGTGAGGTCTGTGGCAAGCGTGTCCCACGGCTGGCTGTCGCCACCGCCATGTTCACGGCGTAGCACACGGTAGAAGTCGCTGTCGCCACCGGTGTTTTGCCATGTCAGCTCCACAGTGCTCTGCTGCTGCTTGGCAGCGAGGTTCGTGATGCTGTCCGTGTTCATGAACTTATAGCTGGCTGCATCGCCCTTTTCCAGTTTCTTTACCACATAAACTATGCTGTCGGCATCGTTCATCCGGAAGCGAAGGGGTGAAGAGCCACGCTTCATGACCAGGCGGAAATCATAATCCACACACTTGCGCGTTAGCTCCAGAGTATATTTGCCTTTGTTGACGAGAGCCGTATCGGCTGAGATGTCGCGGCACTCTGTGGCGACTACTTGTCCTGCCTCGTTCCTCATGTCGATGTAGAGCAGTAGTTTTGCACGCGGATCCCAATATAAAGGGTATTTGGAGCTTTCTAACAGGTCACGAGTTGCGATATCTGATGCGTTAGGCCACATTTCATGAAGAGAATACAAATCATTGCTATTGGGACTTTCGAGGAGGTATTCTCCGCCGCCTTCTGCAGACGATAAGGCATAAAGTTTTTGCCACACTACCCGCCCCATAAACCAATTGTCGTCTGCCCTCGGCCTCTCTAACATGTCCCATAGATTGGTGAGGTTGATTTCTCTTCCTGTTGGGATTTGTAATAAGCCAGAACATTTGTTGGCTTTGATGATTCTGTTCCAATTGTCGAAGGTTGGCAACACTCGTTTGAAACCGGGAGGCACAGGGTCGTTGGAGAAGATGGTCTTCAGAGAAAAACGGTACGTATCCAAATTGATTATCCATTCTTTATTCCAAGCCAGGACTTTGTCGTTATCATCGGTCACCAGCACGCCCCAGACGCCGCCTCCTTTCTGATCAGCTTCGGCAATTGTCTGATAAACTTCGCCGTTCATGGCGAGGGCATCGCCAATCTTCGCCTTTAGCAACCCCTTTTTCCATTCCCATTGCAGTTCTACAGCGTGCTGTCCGTCCGCATCCCAGTCGGAAGCCTTCTGCACGCTGACATGGTTTATTTCTCGCAGGTAGGGCTGTTCGCTCATCACTAACAGCTGTCGCCCTGCGTTCTCTCCCCATCCCCAGACGGTAGTTCCCATACGTCGGACGCGGTAGGATGCGGCCGTGCCACGGTAGTTGTTGAGGAAGTCCTCGTCGGTATAGGTGAAGAGAGTGTCTTGTTCGAATGCCACCTGCCCGATGGTCATCCACTGGCTATCTTCTTCGTTGGTGCTGCCGTTGAGGTTGCGCTGTATCTCCCAGAAGTCATTGTCAATGATGTCGCTGTAGAGGGGGTAGTCTATCGTCCAACTCAGATGCACTTGGGCATTGTCTGTCAGTTGCGCCTTGAAGTTTTTGGGCTGGTGCAACAGTGCCACTTCCACCACGTCGCTGGTGACGTCCACCCGGTTTCCTTCTTGGTCTGTTACGTTGCACACTGCCTTCACGTTGCTCATGGGCAGGTCGGCAGGCAGATAGATATAGCCCGAAGTCGAAGGCTTATCCACTGCCATTTCCTCCTTACGGTTCGTGACGCGGTTCGTGTAGGTCACCTTCATGCTGTTCACCTTGCTTGCCTGAATGGCATAGGGAATCATGGTCTTGCCGATATGCTCCTTGTCGAAAGCCAACATTGGTGTCATCAGCATAACACTGACAGGTGGCGGATCAGCAATGGAGAACTTGCCGAGCGAGAAGTCCATGGGGTCTCCGTATCCCTTGTCTTTTGTATTACCTTCTCGCCACACCACATGTGCCAGCAGCTCTATTGTCTTGCCCTGCCATTCGTATGGCACCTTCCAGCGTACTTTCATCGTCTTGTGATAGCTGTCGTCAATGTCGGGTCCAAGCATGAACTCCAGCCAGTTGTTCTGCGAGGGCAGCACCACCTGGTTGCTGTAGCCTATGCCATACTGCTCGCAGAGAATAGTGAAGTTCTCGCCTTTCCAGCACATGGCAGCCGACTTGTTGTTCCAGTTGTTACCTAAACTCTTCCAGGCAAAGATTTCCACCGTGTCTTTGTTGAGGACGACTTTTATTCGGCTACGCTCCGACTGATAGACATTCGCTCCTATCGTGTAGTAGTCGAACGTAGGTAGTGACAAATCGATAGTGTTCTTGCCAGATAGCATTGCCTTATAACTGGCTGCATTTTTCATGTACGAAGCCGCCTCCGCCATTTGAGGGAATAGCAAGACGACAAGCATCCATACTTGGATAAAGTGTTTCTGTTTCATGGTTATCATAATATTAATTTTTATCGCAAAGATAAACAATCATTCTAAAAAATGCTACTTTTTTGCCTGCTCGTCTGCAAACTACTTGCGCAGAAATCCCGTTTTTACGCAAAAACAACTCCTTTCGTCCCTCATCCCTTTGTTCTTTGTCCTTTGTACTTGTCTTTGTTCTTTGCGACAAATATCAAAGGCCTTTCCCCTGTTTGTCGCAAATAAAGGTGGTTGCCGGAACGAAAAGAGAAGAAAAATGAAATAAAATGATGACACGCCAGAAAACCGCCATAACTTTGCAGCGTCGAAAGGAACAAAAGACATTCCTCAGACAGGAAAGAGAGAAAAAGAAATCATTAATAACAAATTAAAAAAGAAATTGAATATGAAAAAGCTAATGATTATTTTATTGGGTTGTTTGCCAATGATGCTTCAGGCACAAAATGCTAAGTTTTGCAAGAGCTACTCCGACTTTGTAGCCAACCGTTGGACTCCAGTCGAGTCATTGACAGAAGGAAGAACGAATCAAATGTGTCAGGTTAAGTTTGAGGATGACCAGTTTAAGTTCAAAACTGGTGACAAGGAGGCAGACGAGATTCTTAAGAAAGAAGTGCTGGTTGTGGAATATATGGGTCATCTCTATGTCAACTGTCGAAACCTGCGCTGTAATGACATTGTTCTCGATGTAACAAACTATGCACAGGCTTATCGTTACCAAGGCAACAAACTGTGTGTGGTGGCACATTGGATCAATGGTGGAGCTTTATTGGCAAGTGTTGCAGGTGATGTGGTTTTCATCGCTTCTCCATTGCCAGTGGCTGTGCCAGCAGGGGTTGCAGCAGATGTTATTTGGTTCAATATGGACAAGTTCAATAGCTATCGATGCTATTACCTTGATAAAGATGCGAATGAGAAAGGAAAAACCGATGTGGTTAGAATCAACGACGAGTTCGTGGAGAAGGTGCTTGCCAACGATCAAGCATTGTTGAAACGATACAATGCGATTGAGAAAAAGAATGCTCGTCAGTCAGCCTCGATTATTCTTCCCGTCCTGAAGGAGAAGGGACTTATAAAAGGGTAATACCGTGTTTAGGTAGGTTCTCTAATATGTTGAATTTAGGTAAGTTCTAAAGATTCTGCTTTTAGAACTTACCTAATTTGTTTCTTTTGGCAGCAACCCATACTGGTTCCTCGTTCATTACAGGCTTGTTAACAGCCATCACGCCAGAGAGATTGTGCGGCACGTAAGGCTCCTCCAAGTAGCGAAGGTCATCTTCAGATAGATGAATGTCGAGCGATTTTACGGCTCCCTCGATGTGGTGCAGTTTGGTGGCTCCTACGATGGGCGACTCCACCTTCGTCAGCAGCCATGCCAGTGCAATCTGCGTCATCTCCACACCGTAGCGGTCGGCAAGCTCCACCACACGCTCCACGATGCGGTTGTCCTGCTCAGCGGTGGCATCGTATTTGAAGTGCATGAACGAGTCCTCCTTCTGTCGCTTCGATGTCTCTCCTGGACGCTTGGCAAGTTTGCCCGAAGCCAGAGCGCTATAAGGAGTCTGTGCTATGTTGTCCTCACGGCATAGCGGTTGCATCTCACGCTCCTCCTCGCGCATAATCAAGTTGTAGTGGTTCTGCACCGAAACGAATTTTGCCCAGCCGTGTTTCTCTGCCAGTGCATTCATCTTTGCCAACTGGTAGGCATACACATTGGCAATGCCGATGTAGCGTACCTTACCCTGACGAACGGCATCGTTCATGCCTTCAAGAATTTCCTCGGCAGGCGTCTTGTAGTCCCAGATGTGATAGATGTAGAGGTCCACATAGTCCATGCCGAGATGCTGCAGGCTCAGGTCGATGTTATTCAGTACATGCTGTCGCCCGTCAATACCCTTCTGAATGTCCTCGTCGGTTCGCGGCAGGAATTTTGTGGCAACCACCACGTCCTCGCGCTGAGCCATGTCCTTCAGGGCACGTCCGACATACTGTTCCGACGTACCCAACTGGTAGGCAATCGCCGTGTCGAAGAAGTTCACGCCCAGTTCGAGCGAACGGCGTATAATCTCGCGTGTCGGCTTCTCACCAATCGTCCATGAGTGCTGTCCGATGGTTGGGTCGCCAAATCCCATGCATCCCAAGCAGATGCGCGACACTTGTAAATCGGAGTTTCCAAGTTTTACATATTCCATTGCTGCTGTTATTTTTTATCGTTCTTTCTCATTGTCACCATGATTGCCAAAAACTGCTATCGATTTTATTGTAAGCACTTTTGGAATTTACCTGATCACTTTCTTGCCGTCTGCGATGAATACCCTGCGTTTCGGAGCCTGCGAAAGACGCTGGCCAGAGAGAGAGTAGTAGTTGTGAGTAGTA
>JAEEPT010000085.1 GCA_016284895.1 Prevotella sp.
CAGACAGAGACCACCCCCAGAACCCACCCCCTACCCCTCCCCAGGGGAGGGGAGTTTGGTTACTCTTGCGGTCTGAACTATACAGACTCCCCTCCCCTCGGGAGGGGCTGGGGGTGGGTTTTAATAACAAGCCCACATCAAACTGTGTGGCGCGTTCAGGCTTCAGGGCGGCATTGCCTATGTCGGTATAATAAAGGTCATTGAAAGTGGGCATACGGAAACTTTGCTTCACGTATGCCCGTAGCGACAGCCACTTGCCCTTGAAGGGATAGACGTTGGCAAACAGTGCGGGCGTGAGTTGACTGTCATTCTTTCGTTTTGTGCTCTTTTGGGTTCGATCGCTCACCAGTGTACCTACCACCGAGGCCTGCACCTTCACCCTGCGATAGTCGATGGCAGTGGCCAAGGAAAGCATGTTGGTCCAGCGGGTGGGATAAGCAAAGTTATACATGTCAGCATCGAGCTTGTTCCAGCGCAGGTCATAGCTGAGCGAGGCACTCCAGCCTGACAGAATCTCCACTACATTGGCGGTGGAGAGGTAGAACTCCTGCTGGCGGTAGGTGTTATCGACAGGCAGCACGGTGCTGTCACGGTTCACGTAGTGGGTGCGATAGAAAGCATACTTGGCCAGCCATCGGGTGCTGAAGCGCTCGCCGAACGACTTCTGCCACGAAGCCTGCGCAAACGTGTTCAGATCGGCCTGTCGTTCGCCACGGCTCCACACATTGTTGACAATGGCACCTGGAATGCCGCGTGCCGAGTTATAGAAGTAGCCTTTCAGCTGCCATTGTCCCTGGTTGAGCATGCCGTGCAGGTTCAATTCCACACGCTCCGCATGGATGTCGCCGTTCTCACGGATAGCGGTGGTGTCCCAAGCCACGGTACCGTCAAGGTTCTTCCTGCGGTAACGGAACTTATAGCGCCCACTGGCAGTCATGAACTCGGCATTGGTGCTCAGGCTCACGTCGCTGCCCAGTCGCTGTTCCCAGAGTACCGAGGTGCGCAGCATGTCGCTGGCTCCATATTTCACACGGGCTTTGAAATTAGTGCGATGCCCTACTTCGAAACGAGGCATGCGTGTGCGCAAATAGACCGATGAAGCCGAGGCGAAGTCACTGGCAGCCTGGAAGATGGCGCTCTTCTGTCCGTTGTAGAGGGTCACCTCTTCTATATTGTCGAGCGAGAACTGACCGAGGTCTATCTGCCCATTCTGTGCATTGCCCAAGACGATGCCGTCGTAGCTCACGGCCAAGTGATTGGTACCCATAGAGCGCACATCAACGGTCTTCACACCGCCCACACCACCGTAGTCCTTCAGCTGCACACCTGAGAAGTAGCGCATCGCATCGGCCACCGAGTGGGCCGACAGGCGCTCCAGCTCCTTGCCTTTCAGTTGTTGCGAAGGAATGACCTCTCGGAAGGTGAGCTTCGATGTGACCACGACCTCGGCCACATGCTGTAGCGAGTCTATGCGGCTACGGCGTGTGAGCGAATCCTTCCCCGTAGGTTGCGACATTGTCGCAACCCACTGCAAGGTGCATAGCAATAACAAAAGCAGGCGACGAATCATGCCTTCTTGTCTTTCTTTTTTGCTGTTCTTCTCCTGTGTTCTAACCCCAGAGATACGCAAGAGACTCTCCATCGTGGCAGGTCTTCTGACTTTATTGTCTGGTACAAGCGTCTTCCCGAAAATATCAGTGACTCACGTTGCTTGCACCCTATAAAGGACAACTTACAGCTGCGGGACAGTTGGGGACTTTCACCCCATTCCCTTTTAATCGGTTTGATAGAACCACGATTTCGGGTGCAAATTTATACATAAATTACGTAACAACAAAATTATAAATAGATAAATTATAGCTATAATTTTTACGATTATAGCTAAAATTCAGAAAATTATAGATATAATTTCACAGTTATTTTGTATCTTTGCCATCAAAAGATGGCGAACTTACTCTGTCTCGGCATAAAAAAAAGAGAATTAATTCTTTTTGTCCTGCTCTCGACTTTTCGTAACGTTTGCCCAACGTGAAACTATAAATAGTCTTATCATTCCATATTAAAAACAAGATGCTATGGATGCCATCAAAAACTTAGACGAACTGATTGCCCACCTCGCAGGACGGGGGGGAAAGAAACGCATCGGTGTCATCTGCCCACGCGACGAGTCGACCCGCAAAGCCATCAAGATGGCTGAAACAGAGATGGGCTTTGCCACTACCGTAGTGTTCGATGACGACGATGCCTGCAAGGCGGCTGCCCAAGCCGTGGCGGCTGCCCGCGAAGGACAGGTTGACGTGATTATGAAAGGTCTCATCAACACCGACGACCTGTTGCGCGCCGTGCTGAACAAGGAGATGGGGCTGCTGCCAAAAGGACGGGTGCTCACCCACCTGACATGTGCTCAGATACCCGTTTACGACAAACTCATCTTCTGCTCCGACGTGGCAGTCATACCCCACCCCACAGCCGAACAGCGCGAGGAGCAACTGAAGTACCTGCTACAGCTCATGCACTCACTGGGCATCGAGGAACCGCGTGTGGGACTCATCAACTGCACAGAGAAGGTGAACGAGAAGCACTTCCCCTTCACCGCTGAGTACAAGCAACTCATAGCCAAGGCTCAGACAGGAGCTTTCGGCAAATGCATCATCGACGGTCCGCTTGACCTGAAGACCTGCTTCTCACCAGAAGCACTCCATAAGAAAGGCATCAACTCGCCACTCGAAGGAAAGGCCGATGCCATCATCTTCCCTGACATACAGGCTGGCAACGTGTTCTACAAGACCATCACCTGCTTCTGCCCCGGCACAGAGACAGCTGCCGTGCTGGCCGGAACACAAGTGCCCGTGGTGCTGCCATCGCGAGGCGACAGCCCTACCAACAAAGCCTATTCACTGGCCCTGGCCTGCCTACTCGCTCAGTAACCATGCTTATATTAGTCATCAACCCCGGCTCCACCTCTACAAAGATGGCCGCCTATGAAGACGAGAAGCCCGTCATTATTCGCAACATATCGCACTCGCAGGAAGAGCTCTCACAGTTCGACGATGTCATTGAGCAACACGACTACCGCAAGCAACTGGTACTCGACGAACTGAAGCGCGTGGGTGTGCCACTAGAGTTCGATGCCGTCATAGGACGCGGTGGACTGGTGAAGCCCATTGCAGGCGGTGTGTACGAGATCAACAAAGAGATGCTTGAGGACACCTACAGCGGCATCGCCATGCACAACCACGCCTGCAACCTGGGGTGCCTCATCGCTCACGACATAGCCAAGCAGATACCAGGCTGCCGCTCGTTCATTGCCGACCCAGGCGTGGTCGATGAGCTGAACGACTATGCGCGCATCAGCGGCTCACCACTCATGAACCGCATCTGCATCTGGCACGCCCTGAACCAGCGCGCCATAGCCCGTCGATATGCAGCCGGTATAGGCAAACGATATGAAGACCTGAACCTCATCATCTGCCACATGGGAGGCGGCATCAGCGTAGCGGCCCACGACCACGGACGGGCTGTCGATGCCAATAATGCACTCGACGGTGAGGGACCATTCTCACCTGAACGTGCCGGAAGTCTGCCTGCCGTCGATCTGATTCGCCTTTGCTTCAGCGGCAAGTACAACGAGAAACAACTGCTGAAGCGCATTGCTGGCAAAGCCGGACTAAATGCCCATTTGGGCACTGCTGATGTGCGCGAGGTGGAGCGCCGCATAGAAGACGGAGATACCCACGCCCAGCTCATTCTCGATGCCATGATCTATCATGTAGCGAAAAACATCTGCGGTCTGGGTGCAGTATTCTGCGGCAAGGTAGATGCCATTCTGCTCACAGGTGGCATAGCCCGTTCGGAGTATGTAATCAGCCGACTGCGTAAGCGCATTGAGTACATGGCCCCGGTCTATTGCTTTCCGGGCGAAGACGAGATGGAAGCCCTGGCCCTCAACGCCCTCGCCGTGCTGCGAGGTGAGAGAGAGGTAAAAGTTTATGATTAGTCCCCCCCTCCCAGTCAGTCCTGGCCTCTCTAAGTTAATCCCAGTCAATCTACCCCCTTCCAATTAATCCCCAAAAACATGTCCCCACGCTCCTTTCTTTTTAGTATTCTCCTTTCTCTGACCACCGCTGCGGTGGCTCAGAATCAGTCTATCTTCATTTATTCGCCTGCTCCTACTGCCGGACTGCATATAGCCGAGCGCAGTCAGGACAAATGGCAGGACCTGGGGCAGCTCTGCTCCAGCGACTACGGCACATGGGGTGCCGAGAAAAAGATGCACCACCCCAGCATCTGCCGCGCCAAAGACGGCTCGTGGCGACTCGTCTTTCAGGTGAACGACCGCTCTCCAGTGCTGGCCGCTGCTTATAGCCGCGACCTCATCACCTGGCGACCACAGGACTACCCCATCGTATCGACCCACCACGCCAAGGAGCCCGTAGTGTTCGAGAACCCCGATGGGTCATTCGACATCTACTACCGCTCGTCGGAAGGCAAGCGGTTCTTATCGGCTACAAGTGACTTCCGCCACTTCTCAGCCGATGAGCCCAGCCAGATCAGTGACGATGCATGGCTGCGCGACACCGCCACCATCGACGGAAAACTCATGGAAGGCAGTATCTTCGAGGTAAGCAGCGACATCGTAGCTGCCCTGCACCGCCACTTCGCCGCCCTCAAGGAAGATGCCCGACTCTCCTCAGAGCGTATGCACGACGACGGCAAGAACCTGTCGTGGCTGAAAGGCCCCGTCAAGGCTACACTCACCGTTGACCAGAACCGGCAGAAGACCATCAGCGACAAGCTTGTGGGTATCTTCTTCGAGGATATCAGCTATGCAGCCGATGGCGGACTCTATGCCGAGCTCGTACAGAACCGTGACTTCGAATACAACAGCCGTGACCGCAAAGAATGGAAAGCATCGACGGCATGGCACTCAAATGCACCCATACGCATAGCTGCCGACAGTCCGCTTAGCAAGAACAACCCGCACCATGCCATCGTAACCTCAGACTCACTATGGAACGAAGGGTGGGACGGCATCGCAGTAGAAGAAGGCAAGCAATATGACTTCTCCATGTTCGTACGGGGAAAGAAGAAATTTACCATTCAGCTCATCAATCCCAGCGGAATGGTGATAGCACAGGCTAAAGTGAAGAACAAGGGTGACAACTGGACACTCTGCGAAGCAAAGCTGAAACCCGTAGTGCCCGAGAGCAAGGCACGACTGCTCCTGTTGCCGCAAGGCAAGGAGGAGGCTGCCATCGACATGGTGAGTCTGTTCCCCCAAGAGACTTTCATGGGCCGCAAAAACGGACTACGCAAGGACCTGGCAGAGACAATAGCCCGACTGAAACCGAAGTTCGTGCGATTCCCTGGCGGATGCATGAGCCACGGACAGGGACTCGACAACATCTACCACTGGAACGAGACTGTGGGACCGCTCTGGGACCGCAAACCCGACATGAACATCTGGCACTATCACCAGACACGCGGACTGGGCTTCTATGAATACTTCCAGTTCTGCGAAGACATAGGGGCCGAACCACTGCCCGTGCTGGCTGCCGGAGTGCCTTGCCAGAACTCAGCAAACAACGCACAGGGACTGGGCGGACAGCAAGGAGGCATACCCATGGCCGACATGTCTGCCTACATAGAGGAACTGTGCAACCTCATAGAGTGGGCCAACGGCGATCCCGCCACCAACAAATGGGCTAAGATGCGTGCCGATGCAGGACATCCGGCTCCATTCAACCTGAAGTATCTGGGCATTGGCAATGAGGACATCATCTCGACCGTGTTCGAAGAGCGATACGAGATGATTTGCCGGGCCATTCGCGCGCGCTATCCTTATATTAATATATGTGGCACAGTGGGACCCTTTCACACACCCTCAGCCGACTATATCGAGGGATGGGACTTCACCCGCAATCACGCAGACCTGCAGTATATGACCGACGAGCACTACTACGAGTCAACCGGCTGGTTCATGCACCACCGCAACTACTACGACAACTATCCCAGATACCTGTCCCATCAAACCAATGGGACCCATCAACCCCAGCCCTCTACTAAGGTTTATCTTGGTGAATGGGCGGCATCGACAAAAGCAAAACGTCCCAATGTGGAGACGGCACTGGCCGAGGCTCTCTACATGACCGATCTGGAACGCAATGCCGACGTGGTGGTGATGAGCTCGTATGCCCCCATGCTGGCGAAGGACGGACACCACAACTGGAACCCCGACATGATTTATTTCTCGAACACCGAGGTGCGAACCACACCAGCCTACGAGGTGCAGCGACTGTTCTCTTGCTATAGCGGGGATAGGTATCTTTTCTCTGAGTTCTCCGAGCTCTCCGATAACTCCGAGACCTCCAAAACCTCAAAACTCTCCCACCGCATTGGTGCCTCAGTAGTGCGCGACTCCAAAACGGGCGCCACCTTCTTGAAGCTGGTCAATGCCTTGCCCGTAGAGCTTCAGCTCGATGTACGCGGCCTGTCGCTCAGCAATGCTCAGGGCGAAGGCTTCAGCGGTAAGCCCGAGCAACAGAGCCTGAAATGCGAGCCAGTGAACCTGAACGGCAGCCAAATCACCCTGCCGCCTTACTCATTCAGGGTGGTGAAGATATAATATTACTAAGATATAGAATGGTATATGTAAAAAAATCGCATTTTTGTTTGACCAATTCAAAAAAAAAATATACTTTTGCAAATAATTAAACTTTTTTATTAAAAAAATTACGAAGATGAAAAGAATTGCATTATTAATTTGTGCATTTGCTATGTGCGCCATTTCGGCAAATGCTCAAAAAGTTATCGCCTCCGACACTCAGGCACGTATGGTAGAAGTTACCGCAAAGAGTTATGTAACACCTCTAATTGTCGACCTGAAAGTAACCGGTCCCAGAAAGACATTCCTGAAATCTTATAGTAAAGCTGAGGTTGAGATTGGTATGGGTGCCAGCCTTAACAACCTTGACCCTCTGCGCAGCCGCGCCATCTACGATGCCTCTTCAGAGAAGTATAAGAGCGGTGACGGCAAAGAGTATAGCGGTTGGAACTGTGATGCTGTAGTTGCCGCCATTTTCAAAGTAGAGTTGAGTGAAGACGGAAAATGGTATAACGTTGAGATGAAAGGCTTCCCCGCTAATTTCGATCAAGACTCATGGCATCCTATTCGCCAAAGCGACTATGAGTGGATGAGGATTGAGAAGGCCAGCACCAGCAGCGTTGTTGACAAGACAGCAAACCAAGGAACTGTAATTACAAATATCAGAAAATAAATTCAATTACTTAATCTAAAAAGAAAAAACATGAAAAAATTTATTCTCGTGGCCATCATGGCTTTTATGGGTCTGCAGATTCAGGCTCAAATCGTATCCTCTCGCTCAGCAATGATTGAGCGCCAACCAGAGGAGAAGTGGGGTTGGAACACATTCTCATTCGAGTACCTCGCTCTGACTATGTCGGCTAAGTCAGTCACCACAGCCGACATTAATTACAATGACTACTATAATGGTACAGCATCGGGCTTTGGCTTTACGTACATGAGAGCCATCAGTCTGACCCACAACCGAAGAGTTCCCCTCTACCTTGAGCCTGGTATCGGCATGGAGTTTTACGTAGGTGGAAAATCAACCCATAACGTGAAGCTGTTGACTGCAAAGGTTCCCCTCAACTTAATCTATGACATCTCATTCCCCAACTCCAGCATTCACATCGATCCATATTTGGGACTGCGTTTCCGCGCTAACTGCTACGGCACCGATGAAGGTTACGACTGGAAAAAAGGACGTTATAGTAACGATCGCGAAGTGTTCAGCAAGGATCAAATGGGCGGTGACGGTTGGGCCTTCACTCACTTCCAGATGGGCTGGCAGATTGGTTGCAAATTCCGCTTTTCGAAGTTCTATCTGCAGTTGGGCTGGGGTTCCGACTTCAACAGACTCATTTCGAAGAACAAGACCTCTACCTCTCAGTTCCAGACCTCTATCGGTGTTGCCTTCTAATTTAACAAAAACATAAAACCAAAGCTCCCGCATTTTTCATAACGACGGGGGCTTTTTCTTTCTTTGAGAGGAGTTTGCATATTTTTCTTAAAGATATAAAATTTTTTCTGTCTTTTATTTTGTTTTTTCAACAACAATCCGTATTTTTGCATCGCTGCGATAAAAACAATATTAGTAATTTTAATTTATTGTGATATGAAGAAATTTTTACTTACGGCTCTGATTGCTGTCATGGGATTGTCAGCACAGGCTCAGATAGTTTCGTCAAGAACGGCTATGTATCAGAAAGCACAGCGCACCTTTATGTGGACAGCTCGCGCGGGTTACTCTATTGATATGAACAGTGGAGCTTCAGGTGTGACAGGTGGCTCTGGCTTCGATGCAGGATTCGGCTTCACTCACTTTGTAAACAAAGAGCATAAGCGTAGTGGGCTGTTCTGGGGATTTGAAGCAACAGCTATGACCAATAGTGCAAAATACGACAAGGTAAATTCAACACCTTTTGTTTTTGGCATTTATGGTACTCCGCGTGTGGGTTATAAGTTCCCCTTAGTGAACAAAATGGCCATTGCACCCTATGGAGGTTTTTATGTAGGCTACATGCTTGAAGGGAAGGAGTATAAATATGATTACCAATCATACAGCGTACCGATAGCAACTAACACTTATGGGAAGTATTCTTCCACCTCCTATAATTACTATTATCAGACAACAGAATATAAAATAAAAGCAGGTGAATGCGTGACCTATGGTCTGAATTTTGGTGTAGAGTTCTTCTTCAACGACCATTTCTTTGTTGACATGCACTACAAATTTAACCTGAACAAGAACGGTAAGACCAATGATTACTCTTATGGCAATATCACAACCGAATACAATATAGAACAAAAGTTCACTGGTTCAAAATTTACTATTGGCGTAGGTGTAATGTTCTAATGATTTGACTTTACACCATTTCAAATGGTTAAAAGGGGCTGCATCAATACCGATGCGGCCCCTCATTTTTCCAGCTATTCGCTTAGAGTATTCACACTATTCGCTCAAAGTATTCACACTGTTCGCTCGGAGCGTTTAACATGATGTTAAATGCATCGAACGTGTTCTTAGCGCTGGATAAAGTTGATACAGAAGCCCCTAACCACTAACCTGGCGGCTTCCACCCCGATGTACACAAACTTGTGGCACATAAGTTTGTGTACCAAATATTTTTTAAACACATTGACAGCAGAAAAAGCATGTGATTTATGCGAAGAACATATAGCAGATGGCGATGGCAGCGATAATGCCAGCCAAGTCGGCTAAGAGACCACAGGCTACAGCATGACGAGTGTAACGAATGCCCACAGAACCGAAATAGACGGCTAAGATGTAGAACGTGGTGTCGGTACTGCCCTGGAAGATGCAGCTCAGGCGACCTACGAACGAATCGGCACCATAGGTGGTCATGGCATCGACCATCATGCCACGCGCTCCGCTACCAGAAAGGGGCTTCATGAGGGCAGTGGGAAGGGCTCCTACAAACTGGCTGTCGAGGCCAGAGAGCTCTACCGCCGAACGAATGCCACTAATGAGCATATCCATAGCTCCTGAGGCACGGAACACACCGATGCCCACAAGAATGGCAATAAGATAGGGAATGATGCGCACGGCAGTGGTAAAGCCTTCCTTGGCTCCCTCGATGAAGGCATCGTAAACATTTACCTTTTTCCGCATGCCAGCAAGGATGAAACCAACAATGATCACCATGAGCAGGATATTAGCCACCGAGGTGCTCACACGGTTCATCATGACAGAGTCGAGCTGTGAGAAGCCCCAGATGATGCTGGCAACGAGCACACAGGCACCGCCCAGCGTGAGCAGCATGGTGCGATTGATGAGGTTGATATGCTGATAGAGCGAGGTAACGATGACACCGGCCAACGTAGAGAAGAAGGTGGCAAGCAGGATGGGAATGAAGATGTCGGTGGGCTGTGCGGCTCCCATCTGCGCACGATAGACAAGGATGGAGACGGGGATGAGTGTCAGTCCGCTCGTGTTCAGTACCAGGAACATAATCATGGGGTTGGTGGCCGTATCCTTCTTTGTGTTCAGTTCCTGCAACTGTTCCATGGCCTTCAGTCCGAGGGGTGTGGCGGCATTGTCGAGCCCCAGCATATTGGCAGCAATGTTCATGAAGATGCTACCCGTGACGGGATGTCCTTTCGGGATGTCGGGAAAAAGTCTGACGAAAATGGGGCTGAGCAGTCGGGCCAGCGCATTGACCAGTCCGCCTTTCTCACCTATTTTCATAATGCCCAACCAAAGAGAGAGCACACCCGTGAGTCCCAGTGAGATTTCGAAAGCCGTTTTCGATGAGGAGAAGGTAGAGTCCATCATGGCAGGAAAAACGTCGAAATCACCCATAAACACCAGCCGTACCAATGCCACGACAAAAGCTACAATAAAGAAAGCAATCCAAATATAATTCAGTACCATAGTAAAAACAATTTGACTGCAAAGTTACATTGAAAATGAACAAAACCATCAAGATATACAAGCTGTCTTTGTTAAATAACACAAATTTTATTAGACACTTTCGTAAAACGAAGGGTAAACCAATGGCAATCAGTGTTTTTTTTGTAACTTCGCATCCGAAAAGACATGCTTTTTTCCGATATGAGACATTGTTTTCTTATGGTTTGCTTACCCATCTGCGCTGCCCTGCTGCTGGCAGGTTGCAAACGCGACATGTTCGACCCCCAAGCTTATCAACAGGTTGTGGACGAGACATTTCCCGTAAGCAACGTTGACCCTAACCACACATGGAACCTGACACAGAGCCACTCCGTAGTGGTAAAGGCCAACGTGGATCCATCGGTCAGCATCAGGAGTGTGCGCATCCTAAGCGGCAACCCATTTACGACGAAGGATGTAGAGATTCTGGCTGAGGCCAACATACAAACAAACGAGTTGGCCACCCTGTTCTTCTATGCCCCCAGCCACATGTCGCTGTTCTATGCAGCCTTGATCGATGCCAACGGCAGCTACATCCTGAAGAGTTTCAACTCATCAGAGACAAATGTTTCGTTTGACAGTGGGGCCGACTACACTCCTTCTGGCACACTGAATGAGCCCATCTACCAGACCTACACTTATTGCTACGAAGAAGATTATCCCAAACCCGGCGACTGGGACTTCAACGACCTGGTGCTACGCATACAGAAGTTACCCGCACAAGAACCAAACTCGGTAAGACTACGTGTAACGCTGGTTGCTGTAGGAGCTAAGAAGCAGTTGGCTGCAGCCATCTGTCTCATCGGATATACCGCCAACGATGTGGAAAGTGTAGCCATCGAAGAGGGACGCACTTTCGACGGAGCCTATTCCCAAAAGCGTATCTTCATCGAAAAAGCCGACCTGCTGCTACGCGGAAGACACGACGAAGCCATTATCAATCTGTTTGAAGATGCCCATTATGCCATGTCACCCAGATTGAAGACCCCTGAAGAAGGCGGAACCACCATCCGGATGTTCTATAACACCTCGCATACCCCCGACGGTACCACACACGCACAGATTGCAGCGAAGACGCTCACCTACGTCGTGAAATTCAAAACTGATAAAGGTCTGCAGAACTTTACGCTGGAAACGCTCGATCCCTTCGCGCTCGAAGACTTCAACTCGGGCAAATGGGAAGTGCATTGCGCCCCCCATAAAGCCAGCCAGGTGTTACAAGACCTGGGCAACAACGAGACGGCCACCAGCAACAACATGGTATGGGCACTTAAGATTCCATACGGAACATTCAGATATCCACTCGAGGGACAGCCACTGGGGCTCTACAAGGACGGTGTGCTCACAGGAGCCTACATGGAGACTGACCACTCTTACGGACAGTGGGTGAGCAATCACAACACATCAATCGACTGGTTCCTGCACCCAACCACAGGTGTAGTGTATTAGTCTTCGTTCGAACCATTACAATAGCAAAACCTAATATAATTGAAATATGAAAAAACTGTTCTTATCACTGCTTGCGCTGACTTGTCTTTCTGCAGCAGCACAACACAATCCCATTCTGCCCGAACTGCATGCCGATCCTGACATCATTGCCGATGGCGGGCGCTACTACATCTACTCCACCACCGACGGCGCTGCCGGATGGGGCGGCTACTACTTCACCTGCTACTCATCGAAAGACCTGAAGAAGTGGGAGTACGAAGGTATCATCCTCGATGTGCTGAAGGACACGAAATGGGCTCGCAACAAGGGCAATGCCTGGGCTCCCGCCATCGAGAAGAAGAACGGCAAGTTCTACTTCTACTTCAGTGCCGACCAAGGCGAGCGCAAGGCCATCGGCGTGGCCGTAAGCGACAGTCCTACAGGACCGTTCCGCGACTTGGGACACCCCATTGTTGACAAGCGCCCCAACGGACAGATGAACGGACAGCAGATTGACGTAGATGTCTTTACCGATGACGATGGACAGAGCTACCTCTACTGGGGCAACGGCTACATGGCAGGTGCGAAGCTGAACAGCGACATGACCTCGATTGATACGACCACCATCGTACGCATGACTCCACGCGGCGGCTCGCTCAAGGACTACCAGTATCGCGAGGCTCCCTACGTGTTCAAGCGCAAGGGCATCTACTATTTCCTCTGGAGCGTTGACGATACCGGCTCGCCCAACTATCACGTGGCCTACGGCACGAGCACATCTCCACTCGGCCCCATCAAGGTGGCCGACGAGCCAGTCATCCTACAGCAGCGGCCCGACCAGAAAATCTACGGAACAGCCCATAACTCAGTGCTGCAGATACCCGGCAAGGACAAGTGGTACATCGTGTATCATCGCATCAACCCCGCCTATCTGGACAAGAAAGACGGACCGGGCTTCCATCGTGAGGTATGTATCGACCCAATGGAGTTCGAGAAAGACGGTCGCATCAAGCCTGTCACACCCACGAACTAAAATCTCTCTACGACAAATTCAGCTCAGCTCATGTCAAAACTACAGTCACTGGCCAAAGACACGGCCATCTACGGTCTGTCAAGCATCATTGGCCGTTTCCTGAACTACCTGCTCGTGCCGCTCTATACGGCCACCATCTCAGCAGCTTCAGGCGGCTATGGTGTCATCACTAACGTCTATGCCTACACGGCCCTCATCATGGTGCTGCTCACCTTCGGCATGGAGACCACCTATTTCCGCTTCACCAACAAGACACACGAAGACTCGATGCGCGTCTATTCAACAACGCTCATCAGTGTGGGTACTGTGGCGGCTGTGTTCGTAGTGCTGGTGCTGCTGTTCGTTCATCCGCTGAGCCAGCTCATGGGCTATGGCGAGC
>JAEEPT010000313.1 GCA_016284895.1 Prevotella sp.
TCAACAAAAAGGTTTTCGACATCTTCGACCAAGCCATTGATGCAGGCTATATCCCTGACGATCAGGTTTTTGTTTCACATGAGGATGAGACCATTGCCCAATTGGCTGCCGATTTGCTCTCCACGCCTTACAAGCTTGACCAATGGGAGAAATATGGGATTTTTGTGAAGCGCGAGGAGGACATGCTGAAAGCCACGGTGCTGTCATCGATTTATCGTTACAAAGACCTTATCATTGAAGAGCGGCGCAAAGCGGTGGAGGAGGAACTGAAAACCGCAACTGACCCCGCCGACCAGCTCATCCTACTCAAACAGAAGAAAGACCTCGATGACATCCGCAAGCAGATTAATAAGGAGTTGGGGATAGTTATTGCTAAATAGTCGGGGTCTTCGACAGGCTCAGACACCCTAAACTCTTGAAAAAGCGAAGGTCCTTGAGCTTGTCGAAAGGCCGTATTCAAAAAAACACTAATTTTGCGGCCAAAATAAGAACAATATGTTTACCAGGCGTAAAGTATGGCGTGTGCCGGCCGGACAGGAACCGACAGCATTGGACAAGAAAGTGATGGCGATGGAGGCTAAAGGCGCGATGGTGCCCAAGCGTAGCCTTATTCGCACCCCCGAAGAGATTGAAGGTATCAAGAAGAGCGGTGTCATCAATACGGCTATCCTTGACCTTGTGGGTGAAAAGATTCACGCAGGCATGAGCACTTTGGAAATCAACGATCTGGTGCACAACTACACCATCGAGCATGGTGCCATTCCGGCCACTTTGGGCTACGAGGGCTATCCCAAGAGCGTTTGCGTCTCCATCAACGAGGTGGTCTGCCACGGCATCCCCTCAGCTAAAGAAATTCTTAAGGAAGGTGACATTGTCAATGTGGACTGCACAACGATATTAAATGGCTTTTATGCAGATGCCTCGCGCATGTATGTCATCGGCAAGACTTCGGCGCGTAAGCAGAAGCTTGTCGATGTGGCCAAGGAATGCCTCTATGTAGGCATGGAGGCTGCCAAGCCTTTCGGCTTTGTTGGCGACATCGGCAATGCCATCCAACAACACGCTCATAAGAACGGTTTCAGCGTGGTGCGTGACCTCTGCGGTCATGGTGTGGGTGTCAAGTTCCACGACGACCCGGAGGTGTTGCATTACGGCAAGAAAGGCACAGGCATGCTCCTTGTCCCTGGCATGGTCTTCACAATAGAACCGATGATAAACATGGGTACATGGAAGGTCTTCATTGATGCCGACGACCCATACGGGTGGGAGGTTATTACCGAAGACGAACAGCCCAGTGCCCAGTGGGAACACACCCTGTTGATGACCGAACATGGTGTTGAAGTGCTGACCTATTAAAGAATGAACATGAAGATTGTAATTCTTGACGGCTATGGGGCCAATCCAGGCGACTTGTCGTGGCAGGAACTGGAAGAGTTGGGCACGGTGACAGTCTATGACCGTACTCAGGCAAGTGAGACGGTAGCAAGGGCTGCCGATGCAGACATCTTGCTGACGAACAAGGTGGTCATCGGAAGAAACGAGATGGCTCAGCTTCCACAATTGAAGTATATTGGAGTGTTGGCCACAGGCTATAATGTGGTAGATATTGATGCTGCCCATGAGCGTGGCATCGTTGTCACGAATGTTCCTGCCTACAGCACGGAGAGTGTGGTGCAGATGGTCTTTGCTCATCTGCTAACGGTGACGAACCGTACGGAACACTATACTATCCAGAACAGGGCGGGAAGATGGAGCAACAATCCGGATTTCTGCTACTGGGACACCCCACTCACCGAGCTTTCAGGAAAGACCTTCGGTATCGTGGGGCTGGGTAATATTGGCTGGCGAGTGGCACAGATAGCCCTTGCCTTCGGCATGAAGGTGAAAGCCCTGACCAGTAAGCAAGCCGGGGCATTGCCTGAAGGCATTGCCAAAGCTGACCTGCACGAACTGCTCTCTACGTCGGATGTCGTCTCGCTTCATTGTCCCCTGACAGACAATACCCGTCACCTGCTGAACGGCGAGACCATCGGATGGATGCAGCCATCGGCCATCCTCATCAATACCGGGCGTGGCCCACTGGTCGACGATGACGCTTTGGCCGAAGCTTTGACAGCAGGTCGGCTGAGAGCCTATTGTGCCGACGTGATGACCGAAGAACCTCCCAAGGAGTCCCATCCGTTGCTTCACGCACCGAATGCCTATCTCACTCCTCACGTTGCCTGGGCCACTGCTGAAGCTCGTGTCAGGCTGCTCCAGGTGGCCATTGGTAATGTGCGTGCCTTTGTGAACGGCACTCACCGTAATGTTGTCTGACAGATAGAAAATGATGGATAAGGATATATATATATTAGGTATTGAGTCGAGTTGTGACGACACGTTGGCAGCTGTGCTGAAGAATTGCATGCTGCTGTCGGATGTCACGGCATCACAGGCTGTACATGATGCATACGGTGGTGTTG
>JAEEPT010000086.1 GCA_016284895.1 Prevotella sp.
GAAGCGCGAAGAGCTCATTGCCGACTTGGAAAGCCGCACAGGACTGAAGATTCTGAAAATAGACGTAGGCGGCATTGACTTCCTGAAGGACACGGTGGTGCTGCGCGTCACTTACGATGCCGATCAGACAAGTGATGTAGATGGGCTGTTCAGAGTGAGACGCTCGCAATGGAGAGAGGTGTAGAGAAAGACAGAAAAAGAACAAACGTGAAGGAACGCAACTGTATGAAGAATTGCAATACCGACAAAAGATACTGGTGGGTGGCAGGCTTGTCACTCATCTTTTGCTTCAGCTCATTCAGCCACGTCTGGGCGCAGGCCGACTTCGGCATGTGGTATGAGCTGGCAGCCGAGAAGAAGTTGGCCCCCTGGGTGAGCATAGGAGCAGAATCGGAGCTGCGCACACGCAACAACACGCGCACAGCCGACCGATGGAGCGCCGGAGTATATGCCGAATTCAAAATCATCAAGGGACTGAAAGCCTCGGCGGGCTACACCTTCCTCTACGACAACAACCAAGAGGAGGTGAGTCTGAAATCAGACAACGTGAGAATCAAGAAGTGGATGCCCAGCTACTGGGGAGTGCGCCATCGCGTGAACGTGTCGCTCACGGGCAGTTTCAACCTGGGCAGGCTCAGCATATCCCTGCGCGAACGATGGCAGTTCACACATCGCCCCTCGGTCAGCGACAAGAAATACGACGTGGACGAGATGACGTGGAGCCCCGTGAACATCAAGAACAAGCACATCCTGCGCAGCCGTCTGCAACTGAGCTACGACTTCCCCCACTGGAAATTCGACCCCTTTGCCAACGTGGAGCTCTTCAACGGATGGCCACTGGAGAAAGTGCGCTATCAGGTAGGCGTGGAGTATAAGCTGAAGAAAAAGCACACGTTCCAGCTGACCTACCGCTATCAGGACATCAGAGACAATGAGGCCGACGGAGAATCGGACAGGCATCTGGTGGGACTCTCCTATAAATTCAAGTTCTAATCCGCATTCACGATGAATATGAAGAAGAAACTTATCGGCATGACCCTACTGGCCGCTATCCTCAGCGGCTGCGTGAAGGACGACAAATATGAAATGAGCAATTTCAAGAGCGATATTGATATCGTGTTCAATGGCACTACAGCCACAGTCACAGGCGACACCAACGGATTCGTCAGCGTGAACGGAGCCGACGTGACCGTGAACGGAGCCAACAACACGACTGCCAACATGACCATCACCCTCAGCGGCTCGACATCGGAAGGCTCGCTACTGGTCTATAATCTCAGGAGCTACACGATTGTGCTCAATGGTGTCAGCATCAACAACAGCGACGGCCCTGCCATCAACAACCAGGCCAACAAGGCGCTCTACATCAACATAGCCGACGGCACCACCAACACACTCACCGACGGCACAACCTATGCCCCAGCTCCCGTCAATGCGAAAGGCGACACCATCGACCAGAAGGCAACCCTCTTCAGCGAAGGACAGTTCTATCTCAGAGGCAACGGCACGCTGAACATCAACGCTAACGCAAAGAATGCCATCGCCAGCGACGACTATGTGGTGATGGAAAGCGGAAACATCAACATCAGCGCTTCAACCACGGGGTCGAACGGTATAAAAGTAAACGATGGCTTCACCATCAAAGGCGGCACGCTCAATATCGACGTGAAAGCCGACGGAGCACGTGGCATCAAGAACGACGCACGCACCGCCATAGAGGGAGGCAACCTGAACATCACTACCTCAGGCGGTTGCAAGATAGAGACCGTCAACGGTGTGAAAGACACCACCTCGTGTGCCGGCATCAAGAGCGACAGTTTGCTGCTGATGAGTGGTGGAGTGGTCAACATCGTGAGCACAGGCGATGGTGGCAAGGGCATCAACTGCTCGCTGAACTATGAGCAGACGGGCGGAACGCTTTATGTGACCACCACAGGAACGAAAAAAGTGAGCAACCCTCATGCCGTCAAAGCCGACGCAAACATCATCTTTACTGGCGGCGAGGCCTACGTAGCATCAGCAAGAAAGGCATTCACCTGCGACGGGGAACTACTCATCAACGGAGGCACCATCATGGGCATAGGAAAGAAAGTGAGCACCCCCAGCGCCAACAGCACGCAGGCATTCAAAAGCTATGATGAAGATGATGAGATTGACGCTATCGGAGGAGAAACGCTAACAATCGACGGCATCAGCTATGCGATACCTTCTATTTATACCTGTAAAGATGCCTACATACTGGTGTCGAGCGCTCATCTGAACAAGTAAGGCTTTTCGCGGGGACTATTCTTCCTCGCGATAAGCTTCTACGCCAATAGGTTCCTGGCTGCCAATGGTGAGTTGGCGCAAATCGTAATAGGAACCGTTATAGACATCGAAATCTACGTAGCCATTGATTCCTGGCAGCTTGCCCACATCGGTATGCTGCCAGAATTTCCATGCACCCTTGTATTCGATGCTGTCCACGTAGTAGTGGGCAATCCAGTAAGGATACTCATCGAACACCTTGTCGGACAAGTACTGCATTTTAAATTTATAATAGGTGTAGAGGATGGGCTTCACCTGATAGTGCTGCTCCACAATGTTGAGCCACTCAAGCACGCTCTTCTTGAATTCCTCGTCGGTCTGTTGCTGCGGCTTGTGCTCAATATCGAGCACAGGCGGCAGGTCGCCTCGCTGCAGCTTGACATTCGAAATGAAGAAAGCCGCCTGCTCCTTGGCACTCGAGCGCTTGCTGTAGAAGTGATAAGCACCACGCGTGAAGCCATATTCGAGAGCCTGCTCAAAATTGTCATGAAAGTTGGGATCTACCCTATCAGCTCCCTCGGTGGCCTTGATCATCACGAAGCGTATGGGACAGTTGTCAATCATGCCCTGATTGCGCAACAGTTCCCAGTCAATCTCACCCTGATAATGGGAAATGTCAATGCCGTGAATATCATAGCCCTCGGGATTGCTCACGTCGCCATAGAGCGCTCGCCAACGGAAGCCGTAGGGAGAAACAAAGAAATAGTAGAAGAACCACATATAGACAGCCACTACACCTATGCACCCCACCCAGTAGGCCCAGTGAGGCATCTTCTGGAGCAGACGGACAAAAAAGCCTGGCTGCTTATGGCGCACAGGACTCGAACGACGAGGTGACTTCTTTTTTACAGTATGTTTCTTTTCTACCAAAGCATGACTGGTTGCTGCTTCACTATTGGAAGCGAACAATTATTTTTTTTGAGAATTAAAAAAGTGTCAAAGGAGAAGAGAGCTCCCCTTTGACACACATTCATTAATGACGATTACTTCTGCTTCTGCTCCAGGGCCAGCGTCTTCGTGGGCTGGTCGCAGACCTCTGTGGGTCCCCAGTACTGGATAGGACCAGGATAGACGTAGGCTGTCTGTCGAGCCCACTCGTCGCGATGAGCAGCAAACTCCTTGAAGGGAGCGCCGTCGAGCTCAACGAGTGCCTTGCGAATCACAGGCTTCATCTCGCCATTACGCTTCTCCATGTTCATCATCATCGTGATGGGCACACCACCTGCCTTCCATTCAGCAGCAGGAGCCGTAGTATTCTTCACGATAGCCATATAGCCGGTCTTGCCGTTGGCAATAAGCTGGGCTGCGCTGGCTCCAAGAGCATAGCAGTAGTCGGCATCGAAGTTAGAAGGAGCGGCGCAACGACCCTCGTAACCGAAGAAGTGGTGCTGAGTGGCAAACTTGCCCTTGAAGGTGCCTGTCTTCTTCATCTTCTCCAACTTCTGAGCCACCATTGTAGAGAGCAACTTCTCGGTCTCGATAAGCGACACCTGAACGTTTCCGTGAGGATCGCGGTCGAGAGCCAGCTGACGGGCAACCCCTACGGGAAGGCTGTTGAATACGGCAAGGTTCTCAGCCGTGAGGTGACTCTTGGCGAAGTCCACCTGCTCATCACGACTAATCTCCTTAGCCTCAGGCATAGCCAGTACGTCGTTCAGCTGGGCAATAAGCTTCTTGATGGCTGGAATGAACTCAATCACACCCTCGGGAATGATGACCGTACCGAAGTTGTTGCCATCGGCAGCACGCTGAGCCACAGCATTGGCGATGTATTCTACAATATCATCGAGGCTCATGCCCTTCTGCTCTATCTCCTCAGAGATGAGGCAGATGTTGGGCTGAGTCTGCAAAGCGCACTCCAGGGCAATGTGAGAAGCCGAACGGCCCATCACCTTGATGAAGTGCCAATACTTACGGGCAGAGTTGCAGTCACGCTCAATGTTGCCAATCAGCTCAGAGTAGGTCTTACAAGCGGTATCGAAGCCGAATGAAGTCTCAATCTGCGAGTTCTTCAAGTCGCCATCGATGGTCTTCGGACAGCCGATGACCTGCACGCCATACTTCTTGGCGGCATAGTATTCAGCCAGCACGCAAGCATTGGTGTTCGAGTCATCGCCACCGATAATTACGATAGCCTTGATGTTGAGCTGACGGATAATCTCCAGTCCCTTCTCAAACTGCTCCACTTTCTCCAGCTTGGTACGTCCAGAGCCAATCATATCGAAACCGCCCGTGTTACGATAGTTGTCGATGATGTCGGCTGTAAGCTCCATGTAGTTGTGGTCCACGAGACCACCAGGGCCAAGGATGAAACCGTAGAGGCGGTTAGCAGGATTCAGCTTCTTCACCATGTCGAACAGACCCGTAATCACGTTGTGACCGCCAGGGGCCTGACCACCCGACAAAATGATACCCACATTCATGGGCTCGCACTTCTGCTCCTCACCAGGAACGAACTCTACAAGAGGCATGCCGTAGGTATTGGGGAAGAGAGCCTTGATTTCCTCCTGATTGTCAACACTCTGCGTGGGTGCACCCTCCTGCACCTTCACCGCGCCCTGCAAACCACATGGCAGCTTGGGCTGATAGGCAGCTCTTGCCACCTGCAATGCACTTTTCTGCATAATTATTTTTCTTTAAACTATTTGTGAATAAAAACGAATGATTGTTGCTTTCCTTTGCGTGCAAATTTACACATTTCCCATGAAAAACATGCAGGTTTTGCACTTTTTGACATAGATAAGTCTTCTTCGAGTATTGCTTTGCAATGCAGAAATGACAATCTGCAAGAAAAATACGACAAATTAAGTTTTTTTTTGATACATAACATGGTCAATCCAATATTTTTCCATATCTTTGGCAAATGAACATTAAAACTCCCTCTTATGGCTAACAAAAGATTATTAAAACAC
Source organism: Prevotella sp. (assembly GCA_016284895.1). Taxonomy (GTDB): domain Bacteria; phylum Bacteroidota; class Bacteroidia; order Bacteroidales; family Bacteroidaceae; genus Prevotella. Next base: position 5,220 of record JAEEPT010000086.1, read on the forward strand.
GCTATCAATTCGATTTGTGAGGATTTGTTCACTGAATGTGTGGCAGCATCACTCTACGGTGCCGATACCCACAAGGATAACGCTGATGCATTGCTCTTCTCCATCATTCGATTGCAGAAAGAATTCACATGCCGAGTGAGTCATCCAGAACCTGGCATGCCTGCAAAGAAGTTCTACAAAGACCTTCGTGAAAAGTTTGCCATACAGGTGAATGAGATTGTAGACCATATCAACAATCTCTAAAAAAGACACAGACATCATGTGGAGAAGATTTTGTAATTGGCTACTCTACACGCGCTTGGGATGGACCACGAATGTTACCGAGGTCTATCCCGAAAAGTGTATTATTTGCCTTGCCCCCCATACCAGCAACTGGGATTTCATCATCGGACAATTATATAATGTAGCCGAGGGAATGGATTCAAACTTTCTGATGAAGAAAGAGTGGTTCTTCTGGCCGCTGGGCGTTCTCTTTCGCAAACTTGGCGGTATCCCTGTCTATAGACAGAAGCACATGCGCATGACCGATGCAATGGCTGAAGCGGCCAAGAAAGCCGACAAGTTCCACCTTTGCATCACTCCTGAAGGTACTCGCAAACGGGTAGAAGAATGGAAGAAAGGCTTCTACTTCATTGCGCAAGGGGCACAGATTCCGATACTGCTCTACGCTATTGACTACAAACGCAAACTCATCCAATGCACAAAGACAATCTGGCCGTCGGGTGACATTGACAAAGACATGAAAGAGATTAAACTGTATTTCAAGGATTTCAAAGGTAAACGGCCAGAGTATTTTACGATTGGAGACATTTCAGAATGACGAAATCTTTTTTACGAGAGCTGCTCGTCACACTACCGCTCTCAATGTTGTTTTTATTGAGCGCACAGGCGCAGCCCATTACATGGAAGGGAATTGAACATAAGGGGGAACCCTGGGTGAAAAACGTTTCACTACCCTACTCAGTCACACAGGGATTGGATGGTCGTCACATCGGTCTTTGGGCATCACATGGAAAATTCTATGATATAGGCAGAGCACGTTGGAGATGGCAGCGCCCACCACTATATACTACCTGCGAGGATTTGTTCACGCAGACCATCGTCGTGCCATTCTTGATGCCGATGTTAGAGGATGCCGGAGCCATCGTGTTCTCACCACGAGAACGCGACTGGCAGCAGCACGAAGTGATAGTGGACAACGATCAGCTCACAGCACTTTGCTATCGAGAGGAAGGCGATCAACAATGGAAGACCACCGACCAACCTGGATTCGCTCTGCATGCAGGAGTCTATACCGACGGAGAGAATCCCTTCACCGCAGGAACAGCGAAAATGACTCATACCGCTCGCAATAAAAACAAGACGAGCACAATCACTTACCAGCCTGACCTACCCGAGTCAGGACGTTATGGTGTCTATGTGAGCTACCAGACGCTGCCCAACAGCATTGACGATGCTCACTACACCGTGTGGCATCAAGGACAGAGGACTGATTTCAAGATCAACCAGCGTATGGGCGGTTCTACATGGGTCTATCTTGGAGCATTTCAGTTCGATGCAGGCTGTAATGAGCGTAATTGTGTAGTGCTCAGCAATCAGAGCAACAATTCAGGCATCGTGACTGCCGATGCAGTAAGATTCGGGGGCGGAATGGGCAATATTGAGCGAGGAGGTGAAGTGAGCCATCTGCCCCGTTGCTTAGAGGGTGCTCGCTATTTTGCACAATGGGCAGGCATGCCATACTCCGTCTATTCATCAAAGAATGGAGAGAACGACTATGCCGATGACATCAATGCCCGTTCGCTCATGCTCAACGAACTATGTGGCGGTTCTGTTTATGCTCCTGACTCAGCCGGACGTGGGGTGCCTATAGAACTGTCGTTGGCCGTTCATAGCGATGCTGGATATAATGAGCCCTATGGTGAAGGAATCTTCGGAACGCTCACTATCTGCACCACGAAGCATGGCGACTCGTTGCTGGCAGCCGGTTGTTCACGCGAGATGTCAAGAGAACTTGCTGCCGAACTGCTTGACAACACCACTGCTGACCTGCAATTCAGATACAGGAAATGGACTCCTCGTGAAATCTACGACCGCAACTATTCGGAAACCCGTCTGCCATATGTTCCATCTGCCATTCTTGAAACCTTGTCACACCAGAGCTTCAACGACATACGCCACGGTCTGGACCCCAATTTCCGTTTCACAATGGCCCGTTCCATCTACAAGACACTCTTGCGCTACATCTGCAAGAAGCACGAACGCGACTACGTGGTCACCCCACTCACGCCGAAGAAACTTCGTATAGAATTCATACCGGAAGAACGGGGAGCTGTGCGCATCAGTTGGTCTCCCACCATCGATCCCCAAGAGCCTACGGCTATGCCCACTGGATATATTCTCTATACTGCCACAAACGATGACGACTTCGACAACGGCATACTGGTCAGAGAGCCGAGTGCCGTCGTACGATTGAAGCAAGGCGAACTGAAGCACTTTCGCGTAGCAGCTATCAATGATGGCGGCAGAAGTTTCCCCTCGCAAGTGCTGTCGGCCTGCTATCAGTCTGACAGAAGCAAGACAATCCTCGTGGTTGACGGGTTTCACCGATTGTCGGCTCCTGCAGTTGTATCCTGCGGATTCGACATAGACGAAGATCCTGGTGTGTCGTTCGGCCGCACTTGCGGATTCTTGGGCCATCAGCGCGCATATGATGTATCACGCATAGGCATTGAGGACTCTACGGGACTTGGCTATACCAACAACGACTTAGAAGGACGCTTCATCGCAGGCAATGACTTCAACTATGTGCGCACACACGCTATAGCCATCCACAACATAGGGAAATACAACATACTGAGTTGCTCATCGGAGGAACTCTCCGACCTACCGCTTTATCAGTACGATCTCATTGACCTGGCGCTCGGTTTGGAGCGTGACGATGGCCACAGCATGGTGATGTACAAATCATTCACTCCCACCATGCAACAGTCGTTAAGCCTGTATGCAGCGCAAGGAGGACGACTCCTGGTCAGCGGTGCCTATGTGGGAACCGACATGCGAAGCGAACAAGAGCGAAGATTCCTTAGTCACGTACTAAAATGCCAGATACAAGGAACATATCGCGGAATCTCTGAGCAAGTGAGCGGACTAGGTACGAAGATGGATATCTATCACCAGCTGAACGAGCGCCACTATGCAGCCACCAGCTGCGATGTGCTCATGCCAGATGATGCCAACAGCTTCAGCGCCATGCTTTATCCCGACGGTTCAAGTGCCGCCACAGCATACAAGGGAAAGGACTATCGCGCTTTCGTCATGGGATTTCCATGGGAGTGTATCAAAGACAGACAAAAGCGGGCTTCCATCATGAAGGGATTGCTCAATTTCCTTATAGAGTAAAATCATTCAACCTTATTAAAATACGAAATCAGAAAATGAACAAGATTCAAGCAAACATTTCTGGAACGAGAAGCATAGAGGTAAGCGACGAGCACCTGCAAACTATCGATCAATACCAGCTGTTCCGCGACCTCATTGACTCAACTGGCTATGTCGATGAGCAGGTACTGGAGAAACTAAAACTGAATATTCGTGCCTTGCTGGAGTCAGAGGCAGGCAAAGACAAACACTTGCTCGACCTCTGTCTCGATGTGATCTACCACCCTAACATGAAGGCCTTCGGATTGCAGCAACTAGTTGTGCTCTTCATCAACTGGAAAGAGAAAATGGGCATCCCCAGTGAAGAGCCTTCTGAAGCACCTCTCAACTAAAAACCAAGATATGGAGTACAGACTGACTGATTTTCTTCCTACCACGAAAAAAGAACTCGAGCTTAGACGCTGGGACGAAGTTGACGTGATTCTGTTCTCGGGCGATGCCTATGTCGACCACCCCTCGTTTGGTGCTGCTGTCATAGGGCGCACGCTCGAGGCTAAAGGATTCCGTGTAGCCATCGTTCCACAACCCGACTGGCACGGTGATTTTCGTGATTTCAAGAAATTAGGGCGACCTCGTCTGTTCTTTGGCATTGCTCCTGGATGCATGGACTCGATGGTGAACAAGTATACTGCCGCCCGACGTCTGCGATCCGAAGATGCTTACTCACCCGATGGTCGTCACGACATGCGGCCTGAGTACCCCACCATTGTCTATTCAAAAATCCTTAAGCAGCTCTACCCCGACATCCCTGTTGTATTGGGTGGCATCGAAGCCTCGCTACGCCGACTCACTCACTACGACTACTGGAAAGACGAACTGCGTCCCTGCATCCTTTGTGACAGCGGTGCCGACCTCATCATCTACGGCATGGGAGAGAAGCCTATCGCAGAACTGGCTCAGCGACTCAGTCAGGGCGAGCGCATCAACGACCTGCGCGACATCAAGCAGACCGTATGGCTCACACGCGAGGCTGACATTCCGGATGGCATAGGTACCAACGATATAGTGCTGCACAGCCATGAGCAATGCCTACGCGACAAGCGGGCAGAAGCTGAGAACTACCGGCACATAGAAGAGCAGTCGAACATGATGCATGCCCAGCGCCTACTACAGCAAGTAGGCCATCGATACGTAGTGGTCAACCCTCCGTTTCCACCAATGACAACCGAGGAACTCGATGCCTCTTACGACCTACCCTATACCCGACTGCCTCACCCTAAGTATAAGGGCAAGCGCATCCCCGCTTTCGACATGATTAAGTTCTCTGTCAACATCCATCGCGGATGTTTTGGCGGCTGTGCCTTCTGCACCATCTCGGCCCATCAGGGCAAGTTTATTTCTTGCCGCTCAAAGGAGAGCATTCTGAAAGAGGTGAAGAAGGTGGCTGCGATGCCCGACTTCAAAGGCTACCTGAGCGACCTCGGTGCACCTTCAGCCAACATGTACGGCATGCATGGGCGCAACCTGAATGCCTGCGAGAAGTGCCGCCGTCCCAGTTGCATTCATCCGCAAGTGTGCCCCAATCTCGACACCAATCACACTAAACTATTGGAAATCTATCGTGCAGTCGATGCCCTGCCGCAGATCAAGAAGAGCTTCATTGGAAGTGGCGTGCGCTACGACCTGTTGCTCCATCGCAGCAAGGACGAGGCCAGTAACCGCGCAGCCGAAGAATACACACGCGAGCTTATCAGCCATCATGTAAGCGGACGACTGAAGGTGGCCCCCGAACACACAAGCGACCGCGTGCTCATGCTCATGCGCAAACCCACATTCCAGCTGTTCAAGGACTTCAAGCGCATCTTCGACCGCATCAATCGTGAAGAGGGGCTGAACCAGCAACTCATCCCCTACTTCATCAGCTCGCATCCCGGCTGCAAGGAGGAAGACATGGCCGAGCTGGCTGTCATCACCAAACAGCTCGACTTCCAACTGGAACAGGTGCAGGACTTTACCCCCACCCCCATGACTATCGCCACCGAGATGTGGTACACGGGCTACGACCCCTACACGCTCGAGCCCGTGTTCTCAGCCAAGACACCACGCGAAAAACAGGCTCAGCGACAGTTCTTCTTCTGGTATAAGCCCGAGGAACGCCGATGCATCGAACAGTCACTCCGACGCATCGGACGCCCTGATATCATCAAACAGCTCTGTCCAACATCCACTCACCACAATGAACATTATCGAACAGACCGTCGTTCCGAAGAATCCCGACAAGAAAAGCGAGGACGGAATCGTCGTCACAAGTAACTTCGTTGCAGTCATCGACGGTTCAACCTCAAAAACCACACGCCGCCATAGCCTCTTCCGATCCAACGGCCGCTATGCCATGCAGCTCATCGAAAAGTATCTGCGCAAGGCTCCCAAGGACATCTCCTGTCACCAGTTCTGTACAGGTGCTTCACGTACCATCGCCCGACAGTACAAGCAGTCTGACGTGCCCCGACTCGTCGAACATCCTGAAGAGCGCCTCACCGCCTCGTGCATCGTCTATAGCCGACTTCGTCGCGAGATATGGATGGTGGGCGACTGCCAATGTCTGTTGGCCCCGCTCTCATCAGCTACCCCCACCTATTCTTATTATGACAACCCCAAGCCCTACGAACAGGAGCTGGCTGAGAAACGAGCCGCTATCATCATGGGTAGCAGTCAGCCACGTAGCACCTTCCTCACCAACGACACAGCCCGCGAATCTATTATCCCACGCATGATTGAGACCATGAAAGAGCAGAACAAGAGCTATGCCGTAATTGACGGCTTCGTCATACCAGAACAGAAAGTGCGCATCCTCACGCTCGACTTCCAGCCGTGGGAAATCATCCTTGCCTCAGACGGCTACCCTTTTCTTGAGCCAACGCTTGAAGCCTCAGAGCAGAGATTGGCCCATCAAAGAGAGACGGATCCGCTCAACATCGGAGAGTTCAAAGCCACTAAAGCCTTCGTCAAGGGAAGCAATTCCTTCGACGACAGGGCTTATATCAGATTCAGAGTCTGAAAAACGTTCCAAGATACTTTCTGAAAAGACACTCCCCCTATCAGATTTATCAAAGATTTTTTGGCTGTTATCAAAAAAATGTCTACCTTTGCAGCCGCAAAACGCAGGCTGGTTCCGTAGCTCAGCTGGATAGAGCAACAGCCTTCTAAGCTGTGGGTCTTGGGTTCGAGTCCCAACGGGATCACTGAAAAAGAAAACGAGAGTTCTGGCAACAGAGCCCTCGTTTCCCTTTAAAAGCCCTTACAATCGGCTAAGTATCACATTTTCTGGCCACAACGAGATGTTAAAATCATTATTGTTTAACATGGCAGTTCGTTGGACTTGACAGGACACAATGGGACATCATTGGACAAAATGCGATACCAAAGTGCGATACCAAGTAACAAAGTGCGATACCACTTTTCGGCCAACAGACCTCTTTTGAGTTCCGATTAGTCCATCTGACTGCGTTAAAAAACCAAAAAGAAATGAAAAATCCGAAGGTTTATGTCGTATTCGACAGAAAGCATGTGTCAGAAAAGAAAGGCATGGGCAAGTTGGAAATCTGCGTCTATTTCGACCGTCAGTCACGTAAGTTCCTGACTGTCGGCCAAGCTACCCCACTCAATTGGGAGAAAATAGCGAAGACAGAGATGGTGCGAAACAAAATGGCTGAATGCCAGAAAATTCTCTCCGCTATGGAAATCCTTGGTGAAGAGATGTCACTTGCTTGTTTCGACCAGCACTATGACGTTATCAGTTCTAATGAGGAAGTAACACTGAAGCGAACTAATATGTATAAAGGTACTGACCTCAACATGAGCTTTACCCAATACATGATTGACAGCATCAATAGCGAGGACATACGCATAGGCACTCGCAAACACAAGGTATGTGTTGTTGATGCCATCCGTAGATATGGGAAACTTGAAACGTTAGCAGACCTAACCCCGTCCAATATTCTAGGCTTTGATTTGTGGCTACGTGATGGAACTCGTACAGACGTGACCGTCTTCGGCTATCACAAGCGACTGAAAATTTACACTCGTCAACTCCGAATGGCAGACATGATTGAACGCGATCCATACGACCAGGTAAAGATTAAGCGCGGCAAGAGCAAGGAACGTCAGCCACTAACCGAGGTTGAAATGAAGAAGATGCGCGATGCCGTACTTCCCAAGAAACTTGACCGAGTGCGTGATCTCTTCATTTTTGCCGCCTACACTGGCCTGTCCTTTGCTGACACACAACTGTTTGACTTCAAGACCATGACAGAACTAGTTGATGACATGTACTATATCGATGGTGAACGTCTAGAGACTGGCACAAAGTTCTTTGCCCCTGTCCTTCAGCCTGCTATGGACGCACGGTAAAAGTATGACTATAAGCTGCCGACAACAAGTAACCAAAAAG
>JAEEPT010000314.1 GCA_016284895.1 Prevotella sp.
TGTGAACACTACGGCAGCGGTGAAAGCACTGACCGATGTGGTGGTGACGAGCGGCAACGCGAAGAAGGTGGTCGATCAGTTACCGAAGGACGCGAAGATTCTGTTTGGTCCTGACTTCAATCTGGGCAGTTATATCAACGAGGTGACAGGTCGCCACATGGACCTCTGGCAGGGCGGCTGTCACGTTCATGAGCGCTTCTCGGTACCCGCTATCGTCGCGATGAAGAAAGCCCATCCTGAGGCGATTGTGATGGCTCATTTGGAGTGTAAAGGTCCGGTGCTGGCCTTGGCCGACGTGAAGGGCTCGACGGCAGACATGATTCGGTATGCACAGGAGAACAGCGCAACACAGTTTATTGTGGCGACTGAGGCGGGCATTCTGCATGAGTTGCAGCGTCGATGCCCAGAGAAGGTGTTCATTCCTGTACCACCGGAGATTTCAGAGGATGGACTACAGACTACAGACTTCAGACTTCAGAGTTGCCACTGCAATGAGTGCCAGTATATGAAGCTGAACACGCTGGAGAAAATCTATCAGGCACTGAAGAATGAACGGCCTGCCATCGAGATTGATCCCGAACTGGCTGAAAAGGCGGTGAAGCCCATCAAGAGAATGCTGGAACTGAGCTAAACAAAAACCCACCCCTAACCCCTCCCGAGGGGAGGGGGATCTGTATGCCTTTAATTGGGGGGGATATGAAAAGTTAATGAATTACGTATTTTTTCCCGTTCCGGATGTAAATGCCTGGAGCGGGATTTTTTGTGGTGACACGCTGGCCGCTGAGTGTGAATAGTTGAGCGGAATGCTGTTCCTGCCGAATGGCAGTCATGGAGGTAGCGCCTGTGTCAATGACTTCTATCTGCGCGTCTAACCACTGTTTGCGGTTAGTGAACCAATTCAGGGTATTGTCTATGTTATCATCTACTTTGTCTGGCGGATAGTTCCAGATGGCTCCGTCGAGTGGTCTTGACTGCCGTAGCCCTTGGGCCACACTACTCTCTCTGAACTCGTTGAGGAAGGTGCAGAGCTGGTTGATGATTGACTGTCCGTGGTTTTGCCAAAGGCTTTTATAGTGCGCGGCAAATGTGCGGTTGGTGCTGTTGAGCAATGCTGGGAAGTAGAAGAGCTGGTTGTTCTGATGTATTTGCGACCACTGATTTTCCGTTTTGTAGTCGGCATCGAAATCCCATAATGTAGCCATTTGTATCTTGGCTGATACATTTCTCTTGAGCATAAAAATATTGGTTCCTGCTGCATCGCCTACACCTAAGATGTCGTTTGCCAGAAGCCATGTGGCAAACGACTGAACGTCGATGCAGTCTTCGTAGGTGCCGCTGGCTATGGCAGTCTCCATTTGGTCTATGAACTGCTTGGCCTCTTCCTGCTTTTCAGTAGTGATGTTGTCTTCGTCAGGATATTTGAATGTGAATTTTTTGTTTTCTCCGCTACTGACATAGACAGGTTCATTCCACCAGTAAGCATCTCGCTCAATGATGTAACCGTCGGTATCCACGTTGAGTCGGGCTTTGGTATTGCGCTTCACCGATTCCGCGAGCATATAGACTCCGTGATAGTTGCCGTTGAAGATCAGGTTGACGTAGCGGTAGGCAGGTGTCCAATCGCCTAACTGTAGTATCTCGTTGAGTTTGAAGCCTACAGCCGCATTCAACTGGTCTCCCCCTTGGTCCAGGAGCACCCAGTTTTTATCATTATACAGTTCGTTGTTGCGTCCAAGCATGTCGCCTTTCACCTCCAGCTTTATTTTGTAGGGTTTCTTCAAGCTGTAGTAGGCACTGGTGTTTCCTCGTATGCGAATTGTCATGCCACTCATGCCGTCCTCATATTCACCACTGTCGTAGAGCGTGCTGTCACCCTCGGTGAGGATTGCTCTGCCTGGCACTTTCGTCCTGTTGGTCGTGCCGATGCCAAATTCGCCTTCTGGTGCCCAAATAAAATCGCAGGTTGGCATCTCCCCATTGACTGTCTGAATAGAGAGCACAGGCAGTCCTAAAGCCGCTATTGCGGCTGAATCGGTCTGGGCATGTATCTGCTGAACCAAGAAGAGTGTGAATAAACAAAGAACTATTTTTTTCATAGAGGAAAAAAAAGTTTATCTGACGATGGCAATTTTGGCCACCACGCCCTTCTTGCCCTCGCTGGTGGCTGTGGCTATCATATAGACTCCCGAGGCCACGCGGTTGCCGTTGAGGTCGCGCCCGTTCCAGGTGAAGGTGCCGCCATTGCTTCGTCCGTTGGCTATGAGCTTACCGCTGATGCTGAGTATGCGCACGTCGGCATTGGCTGAGAGGCCGCGCACGGTGATCAGGCCGTTGTAGTCATGAGGTACGGGATTGGGGAAGGCATAGACATCGTCCTTTTTCATTTCGTCAACGGCAGCAGT
>JAEEPT010000315.1 GCA_016284895.1 Prevotella sp.
AATTTACCCGTGAACTCCTCCACCATACCGCCCTTGCCGTCGTGCTCGATGAACGAGTCGTGCTTCTCGGCAGTTCCCTCATTCAGAGGCTGGAACCAGTGCGTATAGTGCGTCACGCCATTCTCTACAGCCCACTGCTTCATTCCAGCAGCCACAGCGTCAGCGATGTCACGATCCAGACGAACACCATTGTCCATCACGTCAATCATCTTCTCATAGACCTGCTTCGGCAGGTACTTGTACATCTTCTCACGATTGAAGACCTTCTTGCCAAAATATTCGCATGGTCTCTCACTGGGTGTTTTTACATCGAGCGGCTTCTTCTTGAATGCCTCACCGACAACCTGAAATCTTAATGCTTCCATAATCTTTCCTATTTTAATTAATAATGTCAATTTGCTTGTATCACGATGCAAAGATACTGCAACTTGCAATAGAAATACACGATTTACTAACTTTTTGTTTGTTAAAAATAAAATACACTTTCTATCTGTAAAGTTCAGTGTGTATTTTACTTACTATTTGCTAACACTTTGCACATAATAACTGTTATTTCGTTACAATCTGTTATCGAACACAGAACAGAAAGAAATCCTCTCCCTGTCATTGCGACAGGGGGAGGATACGTACCTGGAAGATTATGGTTGCAGCGTAAACCCAAAGACCAGGTATGCTTTCTGTGAGCACGGGTTACCGACCAACTGCCCGAAGACGGGTATCGAGAATGTGTCCGTCACTTTAATTTCCTTCGTGGCTTTCAGCGACACATTGGTCACTGCAAAACCGTTTGTGCGGTACTGAGCAGACTCAAAGGGAACGGCGCCGACCGCAGCAGTCCAATTGACAGTAACAAGTTTGAACGGGACAGCTACTTCCACGTAACTGCTGAAGGCGCGCTTGCCGTCCGCCTTATAGTCGTTGCCTGCGAAGTTCGTAAACCACTGTAGCGATGCAAAGCCGAAATCGTAGCCGACGTTAGCCTCGAAAACATGGTTCGTGCCATGGGCATCGTACTTGAAGTAGCGTCCATCAGGATCAAGACCACCCCTGTCGAACCAATAGTCGGTCACACCGAGATTCAGTCCGCCAATGGTGTAAGCCAGTGTCAGGTCGAGTTCCTTCGCGTCGGAGGCGTTCGCCAGTCCGTAGCTGCCCCACGCTGTCAGCGAGAGGCCTTTAAACCCCACACCCAACGTCGGCTGAACAGCAGCACTTCCCAAGTCCTGGCCACGCCAGATATAACTACTTACGAAATCAGCTGCTATAGTTGTTTCTACTTTATTCTGCGCAAGGGTTGTAATACTCATGCCTATTCCCATTGCTAATAAAACAATCTTTTTCATAACTTCTCAACTCTTAATTCCTACTCGGGCCGAGCCCGATAATTATTATCTCTTAATTCCTTATTGCTTAGTTATAACAGAGCTCACCATGCTCGTAAACGTCGAGTCCTTCTTCTTCGATGCGCTTGTCAACGCGCAGACCGTGCAGTTTCTTGATGCCGTAGAACAGGACGAATCCACAGGTAGCTGCCCAAAGGTCGATGACAAGAATGCCAAAGAGCTCAGCACCGAAGAATCCCCAGCCATGACCATAGAGAGCACCGCTAGAAGTGGACAGCAGACCTGTCATCAGCGTTCCAAGAATACCGCAGACACCATGTACTGAGCTGGCGCCCACAGGATCGTCGATATGCAGCTTGTGGTCAATAAACTCAATGGCAAAGACCAGTACGATGCCACATACCAGTCCTATGGCAATGGCTCCAACGGGTGATACGAGGTCACAACCAGCCGTGATGCCTACGAGGCCTGCCAGCACACCGTTTAATGTCAGCGAGAGTGAGGGCTTGCCGTATTTCACATAAGTGAGGAACATCGTTGCGACACCACCTGCCGCAGCAGCGAGGTTCGTAGTCAGGAACACATGCGAGATGGCGATGCGGTTCACCTCACCGCTGGCAGCCAACTGTGAGCCAGGGTTGAATCCGAACCAGCCGAGCCAGAGAATGAATACACCCAGTGCCGCCATAGCCAGGTTGTGACCAGGAATAGCGTTGCTCTTTCCTTCCTTGTTGTATTTGCCTACACGGGGGCCCAGCGCCAAAGCGCCAATGAGAGCCAGTACACCACCTACGCTATGCACGATGGCAGAACCAGCAAAATCGTGGAACACAGCGCCAAACGTCGTCATCATAACCCCATCGGCAGCATCGTTGCAGAGCCAGCCACCGCCCCACGTCCAATGACCCTCGATGGGATAGATCAGCAGCGAGATGACTGCACTATATATAAGGTACATCGAGAACTTCGTGCGTTCAGCCATAGCACCGCTGACGATGGTGGCAGAGGTGGCACAAAACACCGTCTCGAAAATCAAGAAGCCCTCCACCGGCAGGT
>JAEEPT010000087.1 GCA_016284895.1 Prevotella sp.
CTATATCTATGCAGGCTCGAAGAACCAGAAACTATGCCACATCTGCGACACGATGCTCAACACGAAGGTTGGTGTCGGAAATGAGTCAACCGCTGGTGGAAAATATGTCCCCAACGACATGCAGTCGGCCTCAGCCTACTTTGCCAAGAAACTGTATGAGAACCGCCTCGCTACGGAACTGACCACCAGCAATGCTTCGCTGAAGATGGGCATCCGCTCCAGCAACATGGGCACCAGCTATTGGGCCATCTTCAATGACTTCCGACTTTACTTCTACGGCAAGATGAGCATTGAAACGCTCGGCATTGAAACGCTCAACCCCGAAAGCGCCACTCAGCAGGGTCGCAAGGGCATCTACACACTCGACGGTCGTCGCATGAACAGCGATGCCCAGTTGCGTCGCGGCCTCTACATCATTGATGGTCGCAAAGTAGTTGTGAAGTAAGTGAAGCGGCATATCCGTCATAACGATTGATATAATGAAAAAGAGCTGCGCGAAACACATCGCGCAGCCCTTTTTCATTCCAATCATCTGTTCTTATGTTACTATGTCTTTAAAAATATACGTTACTCTGTCTTAGTATTCAAACGACGAGCCTCCCAGGAACTCACGCAGCAGTGACGTGGGGGGTATCTGCGTCTCAGAGATGGGCTTGATGTAGCGCAGGAACTTGCGCAGCCTATAAGCCTCAGCATACTCAGGACAGTTCTCCGGCACCTGCTCCAGCAGCGGTTCGGCCTGACTCTTGATCACAGCCAGTTCGAAGAGCATAGCCGTATTGAACATAGCATCAGCATTCTCCTGATAAGGGAAAATCCACTTGTTCTCGCCATTGCGCACCGACGGCCAGCGACGGATGGTCTCACGGGCATCGACGCCTCTATACTTATTGTCGCGGATGATGCGGCGAAGCAGACGGTTGTCGGTGGTAGGGATATAGTTGTGATTGTCGAGCAACAACGTGGTGAGCGCCGACGCATAGACACGGAACTTCAACTCATCAGGTATCTGAGCCGTCAACTCAGGATTGAGAGCATGTATGCCCTCCACCACCAGTATCTCGTCAGGCTCCAGACGCAGTTTCTTGCCACTCCACTCGCTTTTGCCTGCCTGGAAGTTGTAACGCGGCAGTTCCACCTCATCGCCACGGAACAATGCCGCCAGCTGCTCGTTCAGTAGCGGAATGTTCAGGGCATGAATGCTCTCGAAATCGTAGTCGCCCGAAGCATCTCTTGGTGTTTGCTCACGATCCAAGAAATAGTCGTCGAGCGAGATAGGCACAGGCTTGATGCCATTGGTGATGAGCTGTACCGACAGGCGCTTGCAAGTAGTAGTCTTACCCGACGATGAAGGTCCGGCGATGAGCACTATACGTATGCCGCTCTTGCGTGCTATCTCTTCTGCAATCTTCGATATTTTCTTCTCCTGCAGTGCCTCGCTCACCTGAATGAGCAGGTTGGTATCGTTATTAGCGATGGCTTCGTTCAGGTCGCCAATGGTGCGCAGTCCGATGATGTTCTGCCAGGCATGATGCTCCTTGAAGATGCCGAACATCTTGTCCTGCATCACCAGTTCGCCCAGTTCCTCAGGATTCTCGCGTGAAGGCAGTCGCAACAACAGGCCGTCGTAGTATTTCTCCAGTCCGAAGAGATAGAGCTGCGAAGTATTGGTGAGCAAAGAACCATAATAATAATCGTAGTACTCACCAATGTCGTAGAAGGTGGTAAAGAGTGAGCCCGTGCTCTGCAACAGCTTCACTTTCGAGTAAGTGTGCAAGATGCTGAACATGCGGATGGCCTCCTCTGTGGTCGTCTCGTGGCGATGTATGGGGATGGCAGCATCTACGATTTCCTGCATGCGCTTGCGAATCTTGCCCACATCGTCGAGTGTCACGGGATGCCCGATATTCAAATCAACGTAATAACCGTTAGAAACGGGAATATCGATTGACACTTTGCACTTTTCGTACAAGTCGTGAACAGCTTTGCAGAGCACAAAGAACAGCGTGCGAGTATAGGCTCTGAGTCCCGACGGCGAGGTGATGTCCAGGAACTCTATCTCCTTGCGCTTATAGATGCGATAGTGCATACCTTCCACCTTATTATTCACATGGGCATTGATGGGTCCATGAAGCAGCGTGAGTCCTGTCTGACCAAACAGTTCTTCAAGCGTGCTGCCAACAGGGACTTCGTAGTCCTTACCATCGTTTTTGCAGTAAACGAAAATTGTCTTCTCCATAAAAAAAGGTTTTAATATTTATAGTTTTGGAATCTTAATACACATCAGTTGATTTTATAGTCCAGTGCCTCTGTCCGCTCTATATAGTCAATGAGCGAGTGGCGCACATCAACCATATTCTTTTGTGAACGCAATAACACATGGTGCTTGCCCGTTGAGTCGCGTAGCTGGAAGAAGAGCTTCGTCTTGCCGGGATGCTCGTTGATGAGTTCCTGTAGCTCGGTTACGATCTGGTCGTTCAGCATGTCGGTAGTGAGCGAGATGGTGAGCCGATCGATAGCTTTCTCCTTCACCGACTGTAGGAACTCGATGTTCTGCACCTTCAGTTCCTTCTGCTCAGTGTTCCAGAAGCGAGGTTTCATCTTTCCCACCACATAGACGGCCGATCCCTCAGTGAGCCAACCGTTCCACTTGGCCCAGTCATCGCCGAAGAGTGCCAGCTCGCCCGATCCGTTGAAGTCCTCAATGGTAGCAAAGCCGCAAGGCTTGCCGTTCTTTGCGAACTTGGAACGTACGGCAGTCACGATGCCACCCAGAATCACGTCTTCGCGGTCGGCGAGTGCTGCTCCATTGTCGGCCAGCTCGTCGCAGCGAGCATTGCACAGGTTGTCGAGCACAATCTTGTATTCATCGAGCGGATGTGCTGAGAGATAGATGCCCACGAGGTCGCGCTCCTTGTTCAGTCGCTCAATGTCGCTCCAACGCGTGTCAGTCTTCGGAATGGGAGGAGTGGCAATCTCCACACTGTCGAAGCCTCCGAACAGCGAGTTCTGAGCCTCCTGCTTGGCCTGGGCATAACTCTGCCCGTAGCGTACGAGTGAGTCGAGGAATGTCTCGCCTTTCGTGTTTTCAGCAAAGAACACCTCGCGGCGTATGCCGAACGAGTCGAATGCGCCACTCAGCGCCAATGACTCAAACGCCTTACGGTTGACGCTCAGACTGACACGCTCAGCAAAGTTGAAGATGGACTTGAAAGGACCGTTCTGTTCGCGTTCATTAATGATGCTCTCAGACACTGAGTCGCCCATGCCCTTGATGGCAGCCAATCCGAAGCGTATCTCACCCTTGTGGTTCACACCGAACTTCAGGTACGACTCGTTCACATCGGGTCCCAGCGTGGCAATGCCCATCTGCTTGCACTCATCCATGAGTTTCGTAATCTCAGTAATCTGGTCGCGGCGCCGTGTCATGATGGCTGCCATGAACTCGGCAGGATAGTTGGCCTTGAGATAGGCCGTCTGATAGGCCACCCAAGAGTAGCAGGCAGCATGCGACTTGTTGAAGGCATAGCTGGCAAAGTCCTCCCAGTCGGTCCATATCTTTTCCAGTACCTTTGGGTCATGACCGTTCTTCTTGCCACCCTCTATGAACTTGGGCTTCATGGCATTTACGATGTCGATTTTCTTCTTACCCATAGCCTTACGCAGGGCATCGCTCTCACCACGGGTGAAGTCGGCCAACTGGCGCGACAGCAACATCACCTGCTCCTGATAGACGGTGATGCCGTAGGTGTCCTTCAGGTACTTCTCCATACAGGCTATAGGATACGTGATGGCTTCACGTCCGTGCTTTCGGTCGATAAACTGTGGAATATACTTCATGGGGCCCGGACGGTAGAGGGCATTCATAGCGATGAGATCTTCGAACACGGTAGGCTTCAGCTCACGCAGGTATTTCTGCATGCCAGCCGACTCGAACTGGAACGTACCGATGGTGCGTCCCTGTTGGTAGAGCTCGAAAGTCTTCGGGTCATCGATAGGTATATGATCCAGATCGACGTCGATGCCTCGGTACTGCTTGATATTGGCACAGGCCTCCTTCAACTCCGAGAGTGTCTTCAACCCCAGGAAGTCCATCTTGATCAGTCCTGTTGACTCAATCACGTGTCCGTCATACTGTGTGCAGTTGGTCTTCGTGTCCTTGAAGTCAGGGTCGTCAGCAGTCGATACCGGCACCCAGTCGCTGATGGGGTCGCGACAGATGATGAAGCCACAGGCATGGATGCCCGTTCCGCGAACCGTACCCTCGAGCATTTTGGCATATTTGATGGTATTGGCCAGCACAGGGTCGGCTGAAGCTTCAGCGTCACGCAGTTCAGGCACTGCTTTGATGGCATTGGTCAGGTTCATCTTCGGTGTCTTGCCGTCCACTTCGGGCAGACGGTCTGGAATGGCCTTGCAGAGTGCATTGCTAACAGACAACGGCAGTTTCTCGACACGTGCCACGTCCTTGATGGAGTTCTTCGTAGCCATCGAGGCATAAGTGATGATATGTGCACAGTTTTCGTGACCATACTTGTCCATCACCCATTTCAGCACCTTGCCGCGTCCGTCGTCGTCGAAGTCAGTATCGATATCAGGCAGCGAGATACGGTCGGGGTTCAGGAAACGCTCGAACAGCAGGTCATACTTCAGCGGGTCTATCTTCGTGATGCCCAGACAGTAGGCCACCACACTTCCGGCAGCCGAGCCACGACCAGGCCCCACCCATACGTCGAGTTCGTCGCGAGCCGAGTTGATGAAGTCCTGCACTATGAGGAAGTAGCCTGGGAAACCCATCGTCTTCATGATGTGCAGTTCGAAACGTATGCGGTCATCTACCTCCTTAGGCAACGATGAGCGCAGTATGCTGTAAGAAGCCTCGGGCACATCGGTCTTCACCTCTTCTCTCGTCATGACCAGCTCCTCGTCGGGTGTATAGCGCTGCTTGGCACCCCTGTATGCCAACTCGCCCAAATAGTCGGCTTCAAACTTGATGCGATACAGTTTATCATAGCCGCCCAGTTTCTGAATTTTCTTCTCGCCCTCTTCCCTCGGAAGCGGATTATCACCGTTTTCATCGCGTGTAAACTCTTCGTAGAGTTGTTGCTCCGTGATACGCTGCCGCCACTCTTCTTCTGTGCCGAAGCTCTCAGGTATGGGGAAGAACGGCATGATGGGATCGTGGTCGATGGAGTAGATTTCCACCTTGTCCAGAATCTCAAGCGTGTTGCTCAGGGCCTCTGGCACGTCACTGAATATCTCGTTCATCTCGGCCTTCGTCTTGAACCACTCCTGCTTGGTGTAGAGCATGCGGGTTGGGTCGTCAAGGTCTTTGCCCGTCGAGAGGCACAGCAGATGGTCGTGCGCCTCGGCATTTTCCTGCTCCACGAAGTGCACGTCGTTCGAACAGATGAGCTTGATGCCGTATTCATGGGCCAGCTCGATGAGCACCTTGTTGGCCTGCTGCTGCAAGGGGAAGGTATCGCGGTTGGCCCTCAGCGAAGGATCCTTCACCTCATGGCGCTGTAGCTCAAGATAGTAGTCGTCGCCAAACACACGGTGGTACCACTCCACTGCCTCACGCGCCCCTGCCATGTCACCATTCAGAATTTTCTTAGGCACTTCGCCTGCTATACAGGCCGAACACACAATGAGTCCCTCATGATATTTCTCCAGGTCCTCACGATCGGTACGAGGGCGCATGTAGTAGCCGTCCACCCAAGCATTGCTCACCAGCTTAATCAGGTTCTTATAGCCCGTATAGTTCTTGGCCAGTACAATGAGGTGATAGCCACTCTGGTCTTCCTTGCCTCTGCGAAGCGTCTTTGACCCATACCGCGAGACGTACATCTCGCAGCCAAAGATAGGCTTAAAGGGTTCCTCACCCGCCTTTTTGCGGTCTTTGTTCACGCCTGCCACCACGTCGTGCAGCTCCTTGATGCCGAACATGTTGCCGTGGTCGGTGATGGCCAATCCCTTCATGCCGTCACCGATGGCTTTTTTCACTAAGTCCTTGATTTTTGACTGGCCGTCGAGAATAGAATAATATGTATGTACGTGTAGATGTATAAAGTCTTCCATCACTTCTATATGTTTTGACTGCAAAGATACGATTAAGCGAGCAGGTTTCCAAATTTTCGCGCTTCTTCTTTTTGCACAAACAACCCATATAGTGTGCAAGAGTTGCATAAAAATGCACATATTCCCTACTTTTGAGCAAAATTTATATAAAATTTGTTAATACTGTGTGCCTTAACAGCTTCATTCGGTAAGATTATTTTACCTTTGCAGCCGATTTTTTTAAGATTTGTTATAAAGGATATGAAAAATTTTAAGTCCTGCTTTGTCGGCCTTTTGCTGACTGCATCATCAACCACCGCCATTGCTGGCGGCATCTTAACCAACACCAACCAGAGTATTGACTTCCTTCGCAACCCCGCACGCGATGCTGCCATCGGACTTGATGGTGTTTATAGCAATCCAGCAGGTGTGGCCTTTATGCCCAAAGGATTCCACTTGGGTGTCAACTGGCAGTATGCCCACCAGACGCGCACCATCACATCAACCAATGAGCTTTTCAAACTTGGTGCTAAAAATGGCGGGAATGACACTAAGACCTTCAAGGGCATAGCCAATGCCCCCTTCGTACCTTCTGTTCAGGCTGCCTGGAACACAGGCAACTGGAGTTTCCAGTTCAACTTCTCCATCCCTGGTGGTGGCGGCAAGTGTGAGTTTGCCGACGGTCTGGGTTCGTTCGAGACGGCTGTAGGTGCCATCGCAACCGGACTGCAACAGACTTCGAACAGCCTGAACCAACTGACGAGCCTCTTCGGCAGCAGTGTTCCCAATGTCACTGGCTACGATGCCGACGGCTACATGAAGGGACGACAGTATTACTTTGGATTCCAGTTGGGCGCAGCTTACAAAATCAACGAGCACCTCTCGGTCTATGGCGGTGTGCGCGTGCTCTATGGCTCAGCCACCTATGAGGCCCGTCTGAACAATATCAAGGTAATGAATGGCACTGAAGGAATCTCATTACCCAAGTATTTCGAGGAGGTAAAGACGGGACTGACCAAAGCTGGAGTGAACCTGGCTTCAAACGGCGCCGCCCCTTATATCACTGCCCTTACTAACAAACTGATAGATGCCGGAGTGCCTGCCTCAGCGGCCACGGCGAAGGCAACTGAAACCGTCAAGAACGCTGCAGCCAAACTTCAGGCTCTTGCCGATCCCAACTCTGAGCTGAACGCAAGTGCCGAGAAGCTGGCTCCCTATGCCAACGGCATGAACCTGAAGAGCGATCAGTCGGGTGTGGGTGTTGCTCCCGTTCTGGGCATCGACTATAAGATCGGTGCTTTCAACTTCGCTGCCAAGTATGAGTTCAAGACTCGCATGCGCATGAAGAACAACTCTACACTGAAAAAGGCTGTCATCGAAGCCACCAAGAAGTTTGAAGACGGAACCAGCGTACCCGAGGATGCCCCTGCCCTGCTCACCGTGGGTGCTCAGTGGAGCATCATCAACAACGTGCGTGTCAATCTGGGCTATCACCATTTCTTCGACAAACAGGCCCATTGGTACAATCACAGCGAGAAACTGCTCAGCTGTGGCACCAACGAGTTCCTGCTTGGTGCCGAGTGGGACATCATCAAGAAGCTCACCGTGTCGGCTGGCGGACAGATCACCCGCTACGGACTCACCGATGAATATATGAACGACATGTCGTTCGTGGTCAATAGCTGGAGCTTTGGCGTAGGTCTTAACTATCAGGTAGCCAAACACGTGAAGCTGAAGGCTGCCTACTTCCAGACTAACTACGGCACCTACGACATGAACACCCCCGTGCAGACTCTTGCCAGCATCGGCGAGACCAATATCACCGTACCTGCCGGCCACAACTCGTTCACCCGTACCAATAACGTGTTCGGCTTAGGTGTTGACCTCAACTTCTAATTCTTTATAAAAAAGAAAACATACAAAAAACAGAAGACCTCAAAATGAAGTCTTCTGTTTTTTTGCGTCGATAAAGAACCCTTTCATTACACTACCGTCCATTCTGTTACCCCGCTCGGCGGGATTTGCAATCCCGTCGCTACGAGTATAAGGATTTACAATCCGCAAGAAAGCGCATCACAGATGCTTATACTCAATGCAGCCGGATTACAAATCCGCCTGAACAAGGTGCATTCTGTTACTTTTTGGTTTGCTTCTTAATGAATTGTGAAATTTTCTTGCCTAATCTTTCAGCCGCATCACCCATCAAATTCGTCTGAGAGCCAAATCTACCACCTTTAACATAAAAATCTTGGGTTGCTCCAATTATTTTATTGTCTTTATCATATAATAATAGATGTCCTTTTGTTTCACCATCCCTATCAACATACATTGCCTTGAATACTAACCGGTAGTTTGTTTCTTTTTTTGCCGAATATACGATTCCATCACTATATTTATTTAGTGATTTTAAAAACTTTATCATTATATCGTTGTAGCCTTCTTCCCACCTGTTTTCTACTTCAAGGAATGCTTCAAACGGCATTTCATCAATTTCAGATTCTGAGTAATCAATCTTAATGTTGATAATTTTTTCATCCACTAAAGGACTAAATGTACCTTCTACAACCTTTTGAGCATATGAGGACACAACACTCAGGAATAAAAAAATAGCCAAATAAATTTTCTTCATAATATTTGTTTCTTAATTGTTTTATACTACCCGCTCGGCGGGATTTGCAATCCCGTCGCTACGAGTATAAGGATTTGCAATCCGCAAGAAAGCGCATCACAGATGCTTATACTCAATGCAGCCGGATTGCAAATCCGCCTGAACAGGGCGTGAGAGGACATAAACAAAATAGGAGAAAACATATTTCATTTTCCTCCTACTTCATTTTTTAGATATGTCCTGAACTTATGTCTTAGAGGTTCGGGTTAATTTCCTTCCACTTCGAGATTTCTGGTACGATGTTCAGCGTCACCAGCTCGTCACGCATCTTGCACAGGTGCTCGTAGCTCTGATCCAGCTTAGCGTTCTCCTCAGCTGTTCCCTGGGGAACCTCAAACTTGGCACCCTCGCTGGTCATGGTGGTCTTCATAGCCATCATGATGTGGTCGTACTTGTCGGTCTTCACGTAAGTGCCAACGGGGAAGCGGAATGCCTCACCACCCATAGCAGCGCGAATCATCTCGACGCTCAGGTAAGCAGGGCTCTGGAACGAGCTGCGTCCGCGCAGTTCAATGATCTTAGCGCCACCCTTGGTCACGGCAGTCTTCATCTCCTCCCACTCCTCAGCGGGGAACTCGGCTGTGCCGATGATGTCGGTCAGCTTGCGGCCAGCCACCGTTACGTGGCTTCCGAATACTGCCATCTGCTCACCGTGTCCGCCGTAGGTTGCGCATCCCTTGATGTCGCTCTGCTTCACGCCGAACTTCTTGGCCAGTGCCGACTGCAGACGAGTGGTGTCCAGACCAGCCAGTGTGGTCACCTGTCCGGGCTTCAGTCCGCTGTAGAGCAGTGTCACCAGACCTGTGAGGTCAGCAGGGTTGAAGATAATCACCACGTGCTTCACGTCGGGGCAGTACTTCTTGATGTTCATGCCCAGCTCCTCGGCAATCTTACAGTTACCAGCCAGCAGGTCCTCGCGTGTCATACCAGCCTTACGGGGAGCGCCACCACTTGAGATGATGTACTTAGCGCCGGTGAAAGCCTCAGCCACATCGGTGGTTGCCACGATATGAGCCTCGTCGAAGCCGCTCTGGCGCATCTCCTCAGCCACGCCCTCTACTGCATTTGCTGCAAAGGGGATATCATACAGACAGATTTCACTTGTCAGACCCATCATCAGCGCGGTCTGAACCATGTTTGAGCCAATTGCGCCGGCTGCACCGACGATGACCAGTTTGTCGTTAGTCAAAAATGCCATAATAATTATACGTTTTAAAGATTACTTGTTTTACGTTCTTGGCGCAAAATTAGAAAAAAATTACGATATTAACTAATTTCAACCTTGATTAATATGTTATTAATTATAAAAAGGTGTGGCTTTGCTAAGTGGAAATGACAAAAAGTTCGCTCTCAATGGCAAAAGCACATAAAAATTCTCCGAACCGCCAAGAAATTCGAAGAAAAAGTGTGCACCATCTACCATATATCACAAGATGATCTATCCTAAATCACAAGATGATCTATCCTAAATCATCATGTGATCTTTCCTAAATCATAACGTGATCTATCCTAAATGGCAACGTGAATTAACCTCAACCGTAGTGTGACGAATCCTTACAAGAAACACTCATATTACACCTCTACTAAAAAAGTTTTCAAAACATCTGTTTCATCTGTTTCCATCTGCAACTACCATTGTATCAAGCACTTAGACACGAAACAGATGGTGTAGGATCTGTTTTCATCTGTTTCCATCTAACCATCTGTGCTTCAGCGAGTTGCAGATGGAAACAGATGAAACAGATATTTTAAAAACTTTTTTCATATTGAGAGTTCTTATGGTGGCTCACACGCTCTTGGTGTGGGTCACACCATTGTTCGTTGGTCTCTGTTTCATGGGTGGATTGAGCAGAGCCTTAATCATAATCGCCCATCCACTCCATCTGGTTGGCCTCGAAGACGGTCTTGGCCAGCCGTTTCCAGTCGGCTGCAGGCATGCGGTCTTTGAGCCGGTCGGTATGGTAGAACGCCATTTCGGTCTGGTCGGCACTGCTGTCTTCAGCATAGGAAGACACCAGGTAGAGTTGATAGAAACTTTCGGCGTGACCGCACATGGCACCACGGTGGAACCAGTTCCAGGCTTGTTCCATATCTTGTTCCAAATCGTATTTGCCTTCGTTGATGGCTAATGCGAGGTCGTAGCAGGAGTCGCCATAGCCCAACTGGGCTGACCGCTGTAGCAGTTGAGGAAATCGGCTGGTATCGTCGCAGCCGTAATCGTCAGCACACAGAACCAACAGATTCATGGATACAGGATCGTCGTGGGAGACACCTTCCTCCAGAATGGGCAGCAGGCGGTCCCAGTCCCAGTTTTCATAGTCGAGTTCCTCGCCGTCCTCGTTGCGGGTGTAGATGTCGCGCAGACATTCGTATCCTCGTTCCACGATGCCAAAATCGATGGCTCTACGGGCGCACTGTTCGGCCATATCAAACTGACAGCACTTGATGAGGGCCTTGGCCAGAAGGATGAGGAAAATGGGGTCCTCGCTCTTGGCATAACGCTCCTTGAACTCGTCGATGAGGTCGCCCAGTTCATCGCCTTCTACCTCGTCGATACGGTTCTCCATCTGCCAGAGATAGGCTTTCACGCTGCCCTTTTCAATGGCTTCCTTCTCACAGCTGTCGGCTATTTCAAGGTCTATCTTGCCTGCTTCTCCCCAGCGACTCAGGTAGCGCAACATCCAAGCTGCATCGCCGATGCCGCAGTCGGCCGCCCAACGCATCATGCGTGCAATGATGGGGGTCTCGGTCCATCGCTCTCGATTGAAGACGAGCCAGTAGGCATAGAGATACTGGGGAAGAGGTTGCTTGCTGCTGGTGGCGTGGCTGAGCAGCAGGGCCACCTGATCGTCGCGCAGCTTGTTGATAGGAGCCGTGCCCAGTGTGAGCCTGATCATGAGCGGCTGCAGTCGGTTGTCCCAGATGGAGGGCATGTAAACGGTATCGAAGAATTCGGGAATCTGTTGGTTGGCCAGCAGCGCAGGACCTTTCTCAAAGGCCTGCTGAATGAGTTGTTCCTGTTCGTAGTTCATAACTGTTAATGTTAATGGTTTGAGGATTGTTTTAGGGTTCAGTTGCAAATATACGTTTTTTCTCAAATAATCAAAAACTTTTTGGCTAAAAAGCCTGTTTTGTTTGTCCTTTTCGGTTTTTATTCGTACTTTTGTCTTCAAAACAAGAACTTTTTTCGAAGAAAAGAGATATTATATTAATAATAAAGTTGTTAAGCTATGAGAAAAATATTTGCACTGATGATGCTGGTCCTGTTCTCAGTGGCTGCCAATGCGCAGAACATTCTGGGCAAATGGAAGACAGAGAAAGGTGATGCCAACGTAGAAATCTACCAGCAAGGCGAAAAGGTGAACGGAAAAATCATCTGGCTGGAAAAAGGCCCTGACACAAAGGACACACACAACCCCGATGCCAAACTGCGCGAGCGCAAGCTCATGGGTGTGAACATTCTTTCGGATCTCACGAAGAAGGGCGACAAGTGGGAAGGCGGAAAGATTTACGACCCGAAGAGTGGAAAGACCTATAAGTGCTCTATGTGGATGGAAGGAGACAAGCTGAAAGTAAGAGGCCATCTGGGCATCTTCCACGACACACAGACCTGGAAACGGGTGAAGTAGCAGGAGATGCTTTCGCAACACAAAAGGAAAGCTACTGAACCTTCTGACCGAACTACAAAAAAAGAAAGCTGCTGACAACACATCGTTGCCAGCAGCTTTCTTTATCATATAGGTTGATTAGTCTTCGAGTGCTGTCTCCTCAACGAAGTCGAGCACGTTCTTGCGATTGGCTTGCATGCGCTCGTACTCCTCCTTAGAACCAACGATGAGCTTGTCGAACTCACGCAGACCTGTACCTGCAGGAATGAGGTGACCGCAAATCACGTTCTCCTTCATGCCCTCCAGCGTATCGACCTTGCCACGGATGGCTGCCTCGTTGAGCACCTTGGTGGTCTCCTGGAAGGATGCAGCCGACATGAACGACTTGGTCTGCAGAGCTGCACGGGTGATACCCTGCAGAATCTGAGTTGACGTAGCGGGAACTGCATCGCGCACCTGAACCAGACGAAGGTCACGGCGCTTCAGACTGGAGTTCTCATCGCGCAGACGACGGGCTGTCACAATCTGACCAGCCTTGAGGTTCTCGGAGTCACCGGCATCGGTTACTACCTTCTTACCCCAAATAC
>JAEEPT010000001.1 GCA_016284895.1 Prevotella sp.
CACGAGTTTGTGGTCGTAGCTCTTCAGCTTGATACGAATTTTCTGACTCATTGTCCTTGAATTTGTTGAAAATGTTATTATTAATACCTGCTAAAGAGTCATTTGCTCAGCAGGGTGATTATGTGTGAAGTGAAGAGTGGAAGCAGACACTTCACTCTTCACTTTTACTTTATTATACGAGATCGGCACGACCCTTCACTTCCTCCAGCACAGTCTTGGCAATAGCGCTTGACAGAGGAGCGTGGTGAGAGTACTCCATTGAGCTGGTAGCACGACCAGAGGTGATGGTACGGAGAGCGGTTACATAACCGAACATCTCTGACAGGGGTACCTTAGCCTTCACGACGCGAGCACCGCTGCGGCTCTCTTCCATGCCCTCTACCTGGCCACGGCGCTTGTTCAAGTCACCGATCACGTCACCCATGTTCTCCTCAGGTGTCACCACCTCGAGCTTCATGATGGGCTCCATCAGTACGGGCTTAGCCTTGGCGCAAGCCTCCTTGTAAGCCATCTGGGCAGCGATTTCGAATGAGAGCTGGTCAGAGTCAACGGGGTGGAAGCCACCATCGACCACAGTCACCTTCAGTGAGTCCATAGGATAGCCACCGAGGATACCATTCTTCATGGCAGCATCGAAGCCTTTCTGGATAGAGGGGATGAATTCCTTAGGAATGTTACCACCCTTCACCTCGTTGACGAACTGCAGGCCGCCATTGGTCTTGATATCGTAATCCTCATCAACAGGACCTACCTGAACGAGCATCTTAGCGTACTTACCACGACCACCCGACTGCTTCTTGTAGGTCTCGTCGATCTCGACAGTCTTGGTGATGGCCTCCTTGTAGTTCACCTGAGGCTTACCCTGGTTGCACTCTACCTTGAACTCACGCTTCAGACGGTCGATGATGATGTCGAGGTGAAGCTCACCCATACCCGAGATGATGGTCTGACCACTCTGCTCGTCGGTACGAACGGTGAATGTAGGATCCTCTTCGGCCAGCTTAGCCAGACCGTTGTCCAGCTTAGCAATGTCGGCCTGTGACTTAGGCTCAACGGCAATAGAGATCACGGTGTCGGGGAAGGTCATTGACTCCAGCACGATGGGCTTATCCTCGTCGCAAAGGGTATCGCCAGTGCGGATATCCTTGAAGCCTACACCTGCGCCGATATCACCAGCGTCGATAGAATCCATAGGAATTTCCTTGTTTGAGTTCATCTGGAACAGACGGCTGATGCGCTCCTTCTTGCCCGAACGGGGATTGAAGACGTAAGAACCGGCCTTCACGCTACCAGAGTAAACGCGGAAGAACACCAGACGACCCATATAGGGATCGGTTGCTATCTTGAATGCGAGTGCTGAAGTAGCCTCATCCTCGCTGGGCTTGCGGCTTTCCTCTTCGTCGGTATTGGGGTTGGTACCAATAACGGCCTCTGTGTCCAGAGGAGAAGGCAGGTAAGAGCAAACAGCGTCGAGCAGAGGCTGAACGCCCTTGTTCTTATAAGAAGAACCGCAGAGCATAGGTGTGCACTCCATAGCGATGGTACCCTTGCGGATGGCAGCGATGATCTCTTCCTCTGTGATTGAGTTAGGATCGTCGAAGAACTTCTCCATCAGAGCCTCGTCGTACTCGGCAGCAGCCTCAAGCAGCTTCATGCGCCACTCGTCGCACTCGTCCTTCAGGTTGGCGGGAATCTCTTCCACGTCGTATTCAGCACCCATGGTCTCGTCATGCCACAGGATAGCCTTCATCTTCACGAGGTCAACCAGACCCTTGAAGTTCTCCTCAGCACCGATAGGCACCTGCATCACAACAGGGTTGGCGCCCAGGATGTCCTTCATCTGCTGTACAGTCTCGAAGAAGTCAGCACCCGAACGGTCCATCTTGTTCACGTAGCCGATACGGGGCACGTTGTACTTGTCGGCCTGACGCCACACGGTCTCAGACTGAGGCTGCACACCGTCGGCAGCAGAGTAAGTAGCAACAGCACCATCGAGCACACGCAGTGAACGCTCCACCTCAGCAGTGAAGTCAACGTGTCCCGGAGTGTCGATCAGGTTGATCTTATAGTTGTTATTATTCCACTTCCAGTTACAGGTAGTAGCAGCCGAAGTGATGGTGATACCGCGCTCCTGCTCCTGAGCCATCCAGTCCATGGTAGCTGCACCGTCGTGCACCTCACCAATCTTGTGGGTCTTACCTGTGTAGAACAGGATACGCTCCGAAGTGGTGGTCTTACCGGCATCGATGTGAGCCATAATGCCGATGTTGCGGGTCAAATGCAAATCTTGTTTTGCCATTGTCTTTTTACCTTATTATTATATTAGAAACGGAAGTGAGCGAATGCACGGTTAGCCTCGGCCATGCGGTGCATATCCTCCTTACGCTTGAAGGCACCACCCTGGTTGTTGAAAGCATCCATAATCTCAGCAGAGAGTTTGTCGGCCATTGACTTGCCGCTGCGCTTGCGAGCGAAGGCAATCATGTTCTTCATAGAGATGCTCTCCTTGCGGTCGGCACGAATCTCAGTAGGCACCTGGAAGGTAGCGCCACCGATACGACGGCTCTTCACCTCCACCTGAGGAGTGATATTGTCGAGTGCCTGCTTCCAGATTTCCAGAGGAGACTTCTCGGCATCCTTCATCTTATTCTTAACGATTTCGAGTGAGTTGTAGAAAATCTCATACGAAGTTGCTTTCTTACCATCATACATGAGGTGGTTCACGAACTTTGAGACCTTCTGGTCATTGAACACGGGATCGGGAAGGATCACGCGCTTCTTTGGTTTTGCTTTTCTCATTTTGTTTGTTAATGTTTTAAATTCTGCTTAGGGCTGTTCTTTGTCTGCGTCTTCAATACCCACACTCGGATATTTACTCAACCTTTCTTTTAAGAATTCGCCAGCAAAACGTTTTAATAAATGTTTTTTGCTTCGAGTTTTGTAAGTTTCTGAGTTTTTTGAGATTTCTGAGTTTTCCTGCGTTCTGAGCCTACTCATCACCGAGCCAACCCACAAACTTAAAAACTCAGAAACTCACCGCTCTGTTTTGTTTACTTCTTAGCCTTAGGACGCTTTGCACCGTACTTAGAACGACGCTGCGTGCGATTGGCAACACCGCTGGTATCGAGTGTACCACGAACGATGTGATAACGCACACCGGGAAGGTCTTTCACACGACCTCCACGAACCAGCACGATGCTGTGCTCCTGCAAGTTGTGTCCCTCTCCGGGAATGTAACTGTTGACTTCCTTCTGGTTAGTCAAACGAACACGGGCTACCTTACGCATAGCCGAATTAGGCTTCTTCGGGGTCGTTGTATAGACACGTACGCAGACACCACGACGCTGAGGACAGTTATCCAGCGCGGGTGACTTCGACTTGTCAACGATCACCTTTCTGCCTTTGCGAACCAATTGTGAAATTGTAGGCATAATTTTTTGTTTTTAATTTTTGTTTATTATATATATTATTGTGTTATATCCAAAATTTCCATACCCCCACTGCAAAAAGGGGCTATTTCGGGCTGCAAAGGTACAAACTTTATATGAAAACACCTAATACAAGAAAAAAGAAAGGCCTTACATTTTGTCATATTTAACAAAATATAAGGCTTTTAACATTCTTAAAACCTACTTACGCTTCTCCTCCGCCTACATTAAAGGGGGCAATGGTGCGCGGTTCTTGTGGTTTGTTTGGCACTTTGATTTGACCATACTCACGCTCATAGCGCATGATATTTTCCTGCAAAGCAGCCAGCAGGCGCTTGGCGTGCTCAGGAGCCAAGATCACGCGACTTTTCACGCTGGCCTTGGGCAGACCTGGCAGGATGCGGGCGAAATCGAGTATAAAATCGCTGCTGGAATGGGTGATAATGGCAAAGTTGGCATACTCGCCCTGAGCCATGTCGGGTGTAAGTTCTATCTGCAGCCCCTGCTGCTTCTGTTCGTTTTCGTTCATGAGATGTTTTCTTATTTAGTTTATAATTGCGGGATACAAAGGTAGTACATTTTGTCGAACCACACAAACTATAGCGCATGTTTTAGCTTAGTTTTGCGTTTGGGCAAACTGTTTTAGCACATCGCAGCGCGAGACGTAGAGACTGGTGAGAATAGGATTCCTGTGTTCCAGAAGGTAGAGTGACTGCAAGGCTTTGTACTGTCGGTTCTGCGGATGCATCACTCTCACGAAATCGACCTTTTCGTTGCTCCACACTTCGGAATACCATGGCTCGATGGGTATCCAGGCCAGGGCGTAGAGCGTGCGTTCTTTCCAGTCAAAGTCGCTGACGTTGGATTTAGCGATAGTGAGCAATTCGGAAGCTTTCTCTAACATATCCACCTCACCGACGCGTGCCGTGTCGCCTACGCTCTTGCCATAGTGGGTGAGGTACCAGGCATCGCCCACGTAGGAGGCCTGAGCATAACGCACAGCCAAGGCATACGCCCGTTTTGCCAGCGTCTCGCCCTCCAGCATGCCAAAACCGCCTTCCAGGTTCGCCATTTCCTTTGCGAACTCCAGTTTCTGGTTGCGGCTGACCTTTGCCGTTCCTGGATACTGTAGTTCATCCTTGATGCGCTGGCGCTTGCGCCATACTTCAATGCGATAGTCACGCCGAGCCATGAAGGGCACGATATTCATCTTGTTGACAAACTCAATGCTCACCTTTGACAAGTAATTGATGGCATTGGTCCATTGGGCCAGTCGCAGATATTTGGTGCCAATAAGTTCGTTCAGGAACTCATTGTCACGGCGCAGTCGGGCTATCAGCCAGCGATCGAGTGCGGCAGCTGGCTCGCTGTTCACATAGTCCTGGAAAGCCAGTAACTGTTCAACTGGCATTTCATCGATGCGCCAGAAGTATTCTGATGAGTAGTCACTGTTCCAGGCACCTGTCTCATTAGCATTCGAGTGCTGTTTACGGAACAGCTTAGGCTGTTCGTCATAGACAGCAAGGAGAGCAGTAGCTGCATGGGGGCGGCCAGTCTTATCGAAATCAGGAATGAGCACCTGATGGATAAGGCGATCAAAGACGCGTGTAAAGTGATTCTCGTAATCGCCACCTTCACCACGCTCCTCGCGCGACTTGTTCTCGAGCCACGTCAGCTCGCTAACGAGGAAATCGTCCTGATGTACAGCCTTTGCCATCGCACTCTCCATATAGAGTCGCAACACACGGGCATTATCCTTGACGCGTGGCGTGCCTTCCATCGTCACTGCCTGACGGATTTCAGCCAGGGCTTGTTCTTTTTCACCGAAGAGATAGTGCAGCCATGACTCGACCGACTTCCAAAGAGCTGGATTCTTAGTACGTTTCTCACGCAGCACCTGCTTAGCAAAGGTACACATCTTCATGGCTTCTTGTTGCTTGATGTCGCGCACGAAGAGCTTACCAGGCCAGTAATCTACGCTTTGCGCATCAATCGCCTCTTGCGCATTATTGGCAAAGTCCTGGAGGAGGAAAGGCAGTGACGCAGCATTGGCATTTTTATGATACTCGGCACGAATGGCCTCCAGCGAGCGTTTTTTATAATAATAGGTATATAGGCTCGCCTCATCACCTTGTTCCATGAATATCTGCGTCGCTTCATTTACGCGTCCCACCTTGAGCAGCGCACCTGCATAGATATTGCGCATCATGTCACGATAGACAGAGTTGATATATTTCTCAGCCGTCTGTTCCCAGAACTTCACATTGGTTTGGTGATGTCCCAGCAGCATATTGCAGCGCATGTAGAGCAGCGCGTGCTGAGAGCGAAGCTTCGTTTTGGTCTTCGAATAAGCATAATCTCGGATGCTCATCACTTGCTGCTTGCGCTCGAGCAGTTGGCGCTTCGTGGGATATTCCCACTGATCGCGCACCCCGTTAGACACGTTGATGTATTTCTGTAAGTGTGCAATGTAACTCATCATGAGCGCATCGCCCTTCTTCTGGGCCACAGCACTCAGTTTGTCGGCATCGAACCAGTAGAGCTCCGGATCGTCTGCATACGACCGCCAGTTCTCCATCGTACGTCTATCCACATTTCTACCCCATTCCATCGAGCCAACGGCACTGAACAGATAATAATTGTGGACAGTAGGCCCCGCACAAGCCAGGGCATCGGCAGTCATGACTGCCAACATACTAATGATGATAAATCGCTTCATATTGCTCAGCAGTATATCGTTTCACGTTTT
Organism: Prevotella sp.; assembly: GCA_016284895.1. GTDB lineage: Bacteria > Bacteroidota > Bacteroidia > Bacteroidales > Bacteroidaceae > Prevotella. The sequence continues at coordinate 6,178 of JAEEPT010000001.1, forward strand.
CACTATCAAGATGATAGGTAAGAATGAGCTGTCGAAGATCGTTCCGCTCAATCTCCACCAGCCGCTTAGTCCTCATGATATCGTCGTAGTCGGCCACATGGCTGATGAGTGCACCATGAATATCGCGCTGCCACATGAATACAGGATAGGCAGCAGCCAACGGCAGCCCGTAGTCTTTCAAATAAGGCAGATAGGGCTTCACGTCACGCAGGTCAAGGATGGGGTTTCGCTCGGCAAAGCGTTCGGGAGCCCCTGTATTATAGAGCATAAGAACACCATAGCTTACTGGCGGCGCCGGCATCGACAACTGGTGCAATCGGATGGTAGTGCTCACCGCCAGCCCATAGGCAGTAGCCTCACGCTGAACTTCTTGCAAGAAAGCATAGTAGAGGTTGCGGTTGCGCGACGTGTAATCGCAGTCTATCTGTATCTCGTGCACTGCACTCACATCATTCGTTTCATTCATCTGCACAATGCGTCTTACTATCTTGGCAGCCAGTCCTTCATGCGATTGCTGCATGCAGTCGTTCATAATAAACACAACCGGCACCAGCTCTATCGAGTCGGGACAAGCCTGTGCAAACTGTATGGTAGCATTGGGCATGGGACCTTGTTGGGCATCCATCACTACATCGAAATACCTGCAGTAGATGCGGCTCACATCATGCTCGGAAAGGAAGGACTCCTCGATGGAATCGAGAGAAAACGTTGTTCGCCAGTAGTAAACAGCATTCCCGCTCGGCGTGAGTGACGTTCTCTCCTTGCGGCTGCAAGATCCTACCAGCCAGCCCGTCACGACAAGTACCATCGCCGTCACAAGCAAGGGGTGATGTAGCAGTTTTCCCAAAAGAGTAAACATGTGGTTTCTCATTGCCAAACGTTTTTGTCTGACAAAGATAGTTACTTTTCACTAAACAACCAAAAATATCACACCACTTTTTTCCAACATCCCTTGTGATCTCCAAGATGGCCTCCCCTGCTAAAAAATGTGCAGGAGAGGGAAATGCCATCTTGTCACCTTAAAAAAGTGGTGACCGAACAATCTTCTTACCTTTTTACATACACTTACTTACAGTCGAACTTTCTTCGTTTGCAAAGATAATGGTTTTTCTGAGTATATCCTATTTAAAATTGACTTGCAAAACAGATTTTGCAGATTCTGAAAAAAAAATTGCAAAATCTGTTAGTTATTTGCAAATTCTGAGAATCGTGGCAAGAACAGACAGGGGACATTTGCCTCTATGCCGGCTCTCGCAGAGCCAAACACCAGTTTAATCTCTTCAAACTTTGGAGTACACAAATAGCACACAAGTCCATATCTTGCGAGGCTCGGTCAATAATAGAAAAATCTTCAAAACATCTGTTTCCATCTGCTTCACTCGTAAACACTTCGCTATCAGCGAGTTGCAGACGAAAACAGATGAAACAGATGTTTTGCAAACTTTTTGCTTATAGTGCTGTTGAGAGTGAGAAAGTCATTCACTCCAAGAGAGAACGTCACTCACTCTGAATAAGAATGTGGCTCAGGTCGTATCATTCCATCATGTTGGCTGAATCGTCAAGCGAAGTAGCCGAAATCACGACATGATATAGCCTAAAACGTAGTGTGATTTAGCCTAAATCATCTGATGATATAGCCTAAACCACGCTATGAAATAGCCTAAATGGTGGCACGAAAAATCGCCACCATATATTTGCATCAGGCTAAGGCTATTTTTCTGCATTCGTTTTTTTCATGTGTATAATAATATTTCGCCCAAATCTCGTTAATCATTCAAGATTTGGGCGAAAGCTTTATATCAGAATAGCAATATTGTGTACTATAGCAGTTCGGGCAACTGATAAAGACGGGTGCTGTTGCTACCCTTGATGAGAATGGTGTAGCCCTCAGGATGGTCAGCGGCTATAGCGGCCTTCACCTCATCAACGTCTTTGAACTTCCGATAGGTGCAATCGGTAGAAGCAAACTCCTCGCCTACGAGCCATACTAGATCGATACCAGTCTGGCCAATGAGATTGGCAAGGCGCTGGTGCTCTTCTTCACTGGTTGCGCCCAGCTCGCGCATAGCCCCAAGAATGGCCATCTTGCGAGGAGACTCTACCAGTCGGAAGTTGTCGAGAGCGGCTTCCATACTCGACGGGTTGGCATTGTAAGCATCAACGATAAGACGGTTCCTTGATGTCTGAACCAGCTGCGAACGGTTGTTGGTAGGACAATAGTTCTCCAACGCATGATCTATCTGCTTACGGTCAACACCGAAGTTGATGCCTACTGCGATGGCTGCCAACAGATTGTCGAGATTGTAGGCGCCGATGAGCTGTGTCTGCACCTTGTGCCACTTCTGCGAGGCGCCCTGCTCCTCAAGCTCCATGAGAGGCCTGCGCCAACGGAACTTCAGCAGAGGATCGCAACTCACCACTTCACCACTGATACAGCTATATTGCTTCTCGGGGTCAGTGCTATAAGGTGTTACCCAAAGTGGATCGTCGTCCTGAACCTGATCAACGAGATACTCATTGTCGGCATCGAGGAAGATGAGTCCGTCCTTGCGTGTACGTAGGAAATCGTAGAGCTCGCACTTGGTGCGAATCACCCCTTCGAACGAGCCGAAGCCCTGCAAATGGGCGCGTCCCACATTAGTGATGAGTCCGCAGGTGGGTTCAGCCGTCTCTGCCAGCGTCTTGATATCGCCAGGATGACTGGCTCCCATCTCAATGATAGCTATCTCGTGGTCTTTGTTCAGGCGGAACAAGGTCTTGGGCACGCCCACGTCGTTGTTGAAGTTGCCCTCGGTAGCCAGCACATTGTACTTCTCTGCCAGCACGGCCCGTACCAGTTCTTTGGTCGTGGTCTTACCGTTGGTACCGGTAATAGCGATGACAGGGATGTTGAACTGCCTGCGATGTTCGCGAGCCAGGTCTTTATAGGTCTGAAGACAATTTTCGACCAAGATATAACGCGAATCCACTGCCACTTCCTTCTCATCTACGATGGCATAGGCGCAGCCTTTCTCCAAAGCCTGGGAAGCAAACTTGTTACCATCGAACGAGCCACCTTTCAGTGCGAGAAAGATACTGCCTTGCGGACAGTCGCGGCTATCGGTCGTGATGCAGGGATGCTGCTGATAGAGCTGATAGAGTTGTTTAATGTCCATAACGATGAACTGTGAACTTATACAAAGCTGATGACTCCCTGCACATCCTGTGGCTGACTGTCGGCTGCCTTGCTCGTGTCCTGCACCTGCACAGGCTGTCCGATACTTTCGAGAATCTCGCGCGTACGTTTATAAGTAGGTGTCTGTTCTACAGCTGAGATGATGTCGTCATTGTCCAAGTCTTCCGGACGGAAGATGTAGATGTTAGGACGACGCTTATAGCGCTTGCTCGTCTCAGAGTCGCCATAGAACTGTCCGCGGCGCTCTTCACGCTTGGCAGCTTTCTCCTGCTCCTCAGCCAGCTTGTTGGCATCCTCGCGCGACAGCTTGGTAAGGCGTTCCTGCATACCATCGACATCACTCATGCCGAAGCCTGTTGCCAGAATGGTGACCTTCACCTTCTTGCCCAGTTCAGAGTCATTGGCCACACCCCACTTGATCTCGAAGTCGCCGAACTTGGCAAGGAACTCATGCACGTAGTTTATTTCGTCCATCATGAAGTTGTCCTTCGAGTCTTTCTGGTCGCAGAATGAGATGTTGAGAAGAATCTTCTTTGAATTAAAGATGTCGTTGTTATTGAGCAGCGGTGAGTTGAGAGCATCGTCAATAGCCTTCTTCACGCGTTCCTCACCTTCACCGTAACCTGTCGACATGATGGCAACGCCACCATTCTCGAGCACCGTCTTCACATCGTTGAAGTCGAGGTTGATGATACCATGAACTGTGATAATCTCGGCAATCGACTTAGCAGCAATCGACAGCGTGTCGTCGGCCTTACCGAAAGCTGCCATGAACGACAGGTCAGGATAGATGCTACGCAGACGCTCGTTGTTGATGACGAGCAACGCATCGACATGCTTCGACATTTCCTCTACGCCATCGAGTGCCTGGTCGATTTTGCGGTTTCCTTCAAAGCGGAAGGGGATGGTGATGATACCTACGGTGAGGATGCCCATCTCCTTACTGACCTGGGCAATGACAGGAGCAGCACCTGTACCTGTACCGCCACCCATGCCGGCAGTGATGAAGGCCATGCGCGTGCCGTCGCTCAACATGCGCTTGATATCCTCAATGCTCTCCTCGGCAGCAGCCTTAGCTTTAGCCGGACGGTTGCCTGCACCAAGTCCCTCATGACCCAGTTGCAGTTTGACCGGCACAGGTGAGTCATTGAGTGCCTGGTTATCTGTGTTACAAACGACGAAGGTCACATCGTGAATGCCTTCGCGATACATGTGGTTCACTGCATTGCCGCCACCGCCGCCTACACCGATGACTTTGATGATGCTATGCTTCTCCTCGGGAATTCCGAAATCGAGGATATCGTTGTTGAGATTGTTGTCTGCCATATTGCTTTTACTGTTTTTAAAATTGTATTTGGAGAATTAAGTCCCATAAGCCTCATGAGCCCCATAAGACTTATAAGTCCTATAAGCTCACTCGTCACTTACCATATCCTCGCCAAACTTCGTAATCTTCTTTCTCAGTTTGTTGAACCAGCTGTTTTCCTTGCGGATACGCTCTTCCTCTTCCTTGCGTTTGAGCTCTTCTTCTTTACGACGCTCCTCTTCTTCACGACGTTTACGTTCTTCTTCCTCACGCTTACGACGAGCCTTTTCCTCAGCTTCGCGCTCTTCCTGCTCAGTGATGATGACACCTGGACGGGGTGAACGGTCGTTCTGATTATTGCCACCAGCAGCATTATCGTTTTCTTCATTTTCGAAGAGATTGCCAGTGGGATCGAACTCGTTGCCAGCGCAGTTGATGTAGCCTTTTGCCAACAGGCCCAAAGCGGTGTTCATGGTGCCGTCGTGCGACTTGATAATATCGTGCACAGAGTTGATGGTCATCGTGACGAACTTGGCTGTGCGTATCTTTTCAATACGTGTATGGATAGCAAAGGCCTGTTCAATGTTCTTCATGTTCGAACCACCACCAGTAAGAATGATACCACCAAGAAGTTTGTCGTAGTATTCATTTGGAATCTGTTCACGAACATTGAGAACAATCTCCTCCAATCTGCCTTCCACGATATCGATGAACTTGCGGCTCTCTACCTGACGTTCCTGATCGATACTGTACTTCAGCGAATCGTCGATCTCACTGTTATCGGTATAGGCCGAAGCATACTTCAACTTCATCTTCTCGGCCTCGCTCTCCTCCATCTGGAGAGAGGCAATGTCTTTGGTGATATTGTTTGAACCAAGGGGTATGACGGCCAGATGGCGCAGTACATTCTTTGAAAACACACTGACCGTAGTTGTATCAGCGCCAATGTCAACGAGTGCGCAACCAGAGCGTTTCTCAACCTCGGTCAACACTGAGTTGGCCAAAGCGAGCGGAGCAAGATACATCTCAACCACCTTGATGCCCGCTACCTCAAAGCAGCGGTTCAGGTTCTGGAAGAACGACTTACGCTCCAGGATGTTAAGATAGTTGCCCTCTAAACGTGAGGCACGAATGCCCACAGGATCGAGTTGCAGCTGCGTATCAACCTTGTATTCCTGTTCGGCCACGTCAAGGAGTTTCTGATCGGGATAGTCTAACGTACGATTGGCTTCCATCAGCTCAATGACCATCTCCTGTGTGATAATGGTATCGGCAGGCAGTTCACGGGTTACCACATTGCGCACTCCTCGGATGGACTGTCCACCCACGCCAACAAACACCTGCTTGATTCGGGTCTTAAGCTGTCCTTCCAACTTCTTCACAATGTTAGTCAGACATTGTGCAGTCTTGTCAATGTTATAAACCACGCCCTTCCTCATAAACGAAGAAGAGTCTTCCTTTGCCAGCGCCAACACGCTGATGCTACCATCGGGCTTCTTCTGTCCTGCGATGCCCGTCACCTTCGATGAACCGAGCTCAATAGCTACAATGAATTCTTTTTCTACCATACCACTTGTATTATTGTCTTATTTATTCTTCATTCTTCGCAATATTTCTTTTTTATGACCGGTGCTTAGGACGACGCTTGCAGATAATCTGGTTATCGAACTCAACACTGATGCGCGAATAGCGGTTCCACCCTGTCTGACTCAGTCCGTAGGTGTAGAACTTCTGCAGACGATCAAGCTTTTTGGCTATGCCCCTGCCCTGCCCTAAGTAGATAATATGACTACCCACCCGAGGAATAAGTTCGATAGAACGGTCATTGAGCACATTGAGCTGCACTATCTGGTTCCGCCAGAAGGGGTCACTCATAATCTGGCGCACAACGGGAGCCAGCACCTTCGAGGCATAAGGCTTGCTGATGTTACCTGTTGCCACCAACAGGTTGCACGTGTAGTTGTTGTGCTGCATCACCTCATTATGGTTGTCAACATAATAATCGTCGCCATTCTGCGCTATCACCCGTACTACAGGTACACGCTGTACTATATCGATACACAACAGACCACCCACCGACTTGAAACACTCAGCATTATCAATCAAGTCGTTGCCCTCCAGAATCTCCTCAATCTGACGTGTGTTGATAGATTTCATGGGCTTAGACAATAGCGACACCCTTGCCTCATGCAACATGTTGGTCACATCGGCTTCGGTCAGGAAGCCTTCGGCAGACTCCTCCTGAATATTGATCTTAACGTCAGTACATACATTGTACTTCTCGTCAGGATGATTAAAAGCTGTCATGGCCAGCACAATGTATATGCCAAACACAACGTCAAGGGCGATAAGTAAAATCTTCTTCCAGTCCATAGAGTGAGGATAATGAGGAATTCTATTATTTGAATTTGTAATAATCTTACAGACGAGCTTTCAATATCTTAGTTATCTGCGGTACCTGATTGTCCAGGTCACCTGCTCCCAACACAACGAGCACATCGAAGTCGCGGCTCTTCACCAGATTAAGCACATCGTCTTTCTGTACCATCTGTTTCTTGACTCCAGGCTTCAGGTTGTCGTAAATCAACTGGGAGGTAACCCCTTCAATGGGCAATTCGCGAGCAGGATAGATTTCAGTCAGAATGACCTCGTCAAGCTGGCTGAGCGCATCAGCAAATTCATGATAGAAGTCGCGTGTACGTGTATAGAGATGTGGTTGGAAAATGGCAGTGATACGGCGATCTTTGTAAAGTTCGCGTATGCTCTTGGCACTCTGATAGATTTCTTTCGGATGGTGCGCATAGTCGCTTAGGAAGACTAACTTGTTCGTCTTAATCTTGAAGTCAAATCGACGATCAACACCTCCATACGTCTTCATGCCATAGCGAAGCTCGTCAGCAGTACAACCTGCCAACTGTGCCAAGGCCATGGCGGCTATTCCATTGTCGATATTGATAGGAATGGGTTGTCCCAGTTCCACATCCTTCACGCACTCAATTGGTGAGACGAAGTCGAATGTGATGCCTCCGTCTTGAATACGGATGTTCTCAGCATGGAAGTCGCCTGACTCACGACTATAATCGTAACGGCGCACACCTGGGCGAAGGCGTTCCTTCATCTCTAAGCCGCGATGGACGATAAGAGCACCGCCTGGCTGAATAAGCTCAGAATAGTGACTAAAGCTATCCAGATAGGCTTCTTTCGTGCCATAAATATCCAGATGGTCGGGGTCAGTTGAGGTAATGACCGACATCCAAGGGGAAAGCCAATGGAAAGAGCGGTCAAACTCATCGGCCTCAATCACCACATAGTCTGACTGACTGAGAATATAGTTGGTGCCATAGTTCTTCGAGATGCCACCGAGGAAAGCATTACAATCGAGATGACTCTGGTGCATAATGTGAGCACACATGGTCGATGTGGTGGTCTTACCGTGTGTACCAGCCACACAGAGACCTTTCATCTCATGGGTGAGTGTACCAAGCACCTGTGCACGCTTGTGTATCTCGAAACCGTTTTCACGGAAATACCGCAACTCTTTGTGGTCTTCCGGAATGGCAGGTGTATAAACGACAAGGCACGATTCCTTTCGCTTGCAGGCATGGGGTATCTCAGCCAGATTCTCCTCATAGTGAATCAGCATTCCCTCCTTCTCCAATCGACGGGTCAGTTCACTGGGAGTCTTGTCATAGCCTGCCACTACTAGTCCACGACGCAGGAAATAGCGGGCAACAGCACTCATACCAATGCCTCCGGCACCAATGAAATAAACAGCTTGCATTTGTTTTGCTTCCATCTTCTTTCGTTTTTATGATTGACTATTTTCCTTCTGCCAACTTAATGACTTCTTTTGCAATAATTGTAGCCGAATCGGGCAACGCCATGTTCTTGACGTTCCTGCTGAGCTGACTCAACTTGGCATCATCGCGTACCGACTCGATAGCAAGATTCACCAACTTCATAGGAGCATCCTGATCGCTTACGAAAAGTGCTGCTTCACGATTGACCAAAGCCATGGCATTCTTCGTCTGATGATCTTCTGCCACATTAGGACTTGGAACCAAAATAACTGGTTTTCCAATTAGGCAAAACTCCGAGATGCTACTGGCACCAGCACGACTCACAACAAGATCAGCAGCTTTATAGGCTGCACCCATGTCGGAAATGAAGTCAACCACCTTTAGGTTGGCAGGTTGGCCTTTAGTCTGCAGTTGCTCTGCAATATGCTGACTGTAGAACTTGCCAGTCTGCCAAATGAACTGAACACCAGAGTTGGCTATTTCGTCAAGATGGCCCAACATACTCTCATTAATGGTTCGTGCGCCCAAACTTCCTCCAACAAGCAAGATAGTCTTCAATGAAGGATTCAATCCGAATGAACTCAGAGCCTCATCTTTCGATACTTTTGTGTCGAGCAGAGCCTGACGGACAGGATTGCCTGTAAGCATGATCTTTTCAGCAGGGAAGAAGCGCTCCATGCCCTCGTAGGCCACGCAAATCCTGCTTGCATTCTTGCCGAGTATCTTATTGGCTTTGCCTGCAAAGGAGTTCTGCTCCTGAATGAGACAAGGAATATGCATTTTTACTGCAGCGGCCAATGTGGGATAGCTGGCATAGCCGCCAACGCCCACAGCCACCTGAGGCTTGAACTCACGCAGAATGCGCTTCACCATGCAATCGCTCTTCCACATTTTATAAGGCAACGTGAAGTTCTTCCACAACTGACTGCGATTGAAGCCACAGATGGGCAGACCCTTGATTTCATAGCCTGCAGCAGGAACGCGCTGCATTTCCATGCGCCCCTCAGCACCAACAAACAGAATCTGGGCATCAGGCACCAACTCACGAATGGCATTGGCTATTGATACGGCTGGGAAGATGTGACCACCAGTACCACCGCCACTAATTACGACTCTCAGTTCTGCTGATATTCTGTCAGATCTTTCTTGTTTCATTCCGTCATTATCTTTAGTTTAACTCTTTTTGTTACCAACGGCAGTTATCATATTGATACCATCTTAGCTCTGATTATTTTCTTCATGAGATTCAAGACTTAATCATCGTCTCCTGCTTGAACGGCAGAAATAGACGCTTTAGCCTGATCTGAACGCCGGGCCGACCTACTTACGCTGAGGATTACACCTATATAAGCACAGTTGATGATGGTGGACGTTCCACCCTTCGAGATAAGGGGTAACGGCTGTCCGGTAACTGGCATCAGCCCAACAGCCACCATCATATTGATACATGCCTGTATAACCAGTAGCAAAGCCAATCCTAAGACCAGGAAAGCTGGGAAGTTGTTCTCACAATGCCCTGCAATTCGAGCTGCTCGATAAAGCAGAATTGTATAGAGGAATACCACAACGATAGCGCCCAGAATGCCCATCTCTTCGATGATGATGGCATAGATAAAGTCACTGAATGCCTGTGGCAGGTAGTCGCGTTCAGTAGAGTTGCCCGGTCCCTTGCCTATGATGCCCGATGACGCTATGGCAATGTTAGCATGACCCACCTGGAAATTCTTATCAATATCGTACTCCTCAGCTGGTATATCATCTCCACCAGAGTGGTTTAGAATACGATTACGCCATGTAGCAAAACGGTGGAAGATGCCACCTCCCTTGATCTCGTCCTTATTGCCATGGGAGGCTGCTGCAGTCGGTGGATTCTTCTCGTCATCGACTTTTTCAATACTACCCAGCGTAAGTACCAATGTGAGAAAGACAGCAACCAACAGTACTCCGGCTCCCATCAGCTTTCCCAATTGGAGTATAGGTACACGACCAATGAACATCATCAAGAAAATGACCATGAATAGCAAACATGCCGTAGAGAGATTCTCAATGCCAATAAGGAACACGGCAGGCATCACAATGAACAGTACATATTTCATCGCCTTATCATCGGCACCTTTTCCATCGGTGCGCTGCATGGCACTCAATATCTGTGCTGTAGCCAGTACCATAGTACCTTTGGCTATCTCAGAAGGTTGGAAGGTGAAGCCCGCCAGACGTATCACACGGTTGGCACCATTGATGCTCTCACCACCAACAAGCACCCAAAGCAATGTGGCAAAAGTGATAAACAGCATGAGCGGCGTGACAATCTTAAAGTATCGGCACGGGATATTCAGAATCACTATGGCTACAAATAATCCAAAGATAATCATGCCCGAGTGATAGAGTAATGGTCCAAGGAAGTTCTGCGACTTATAAGTCAGCGTACTTGAAGCCGAGAATACCTCGATGACGCTAATCAAGCAAAGGAACAGGAATACCATCCAGATGCCTTTGTCACCTTTAAAAAGATTGCCTATTTTTCTGTTCATTGACTTTTTCTTGTTTTTAAGGCTTATAAGTCTCATAGGTCTTATAAGACCCATAAGTGCCTATGCCTATCATCCTACAGATTCCTTACCAGCTCCTTAAACTGCTCACCGCGGTCTTCCATGTTCTTGAAAAGATCGAACGAGGCGCAACAGGGACTCAGTAGTACGGTCTCACCCGGTTTTGCCAGTTCGTAGCAAGCATCCACGCACTCTTTCATGGAGTGGGTGTCACGCACAGGAATGCCCAAAGCATCAAAGTTGTCGTGCAACTTCTGATTATCAGCGCCAAGATAGACCAGTGCTGAACACTTTTCCTTAATCAGTGGCTTGATGGGCTCATAGTCATTGCCCTTATCCTTACCGCCAACGATGAGCACCACACGGGTCTTCATTGAGTCGAGAGCATACCAGCAAGCATCAACATTAGTGGCCTTTGAGTCGTTCACATATTGCACGCCACGCACAGTGGTCACCTTTTCCAACCGATGCTCCACACCAGGGAAATCGCTCAGTGAGCGACGAATCACTTCTTTCTTAATACCTGCCACATTGCTGGCAATACCTGCAGCCAGCGAGTTATAAATATTGTGGCGACCAGTAAGGCTCAACTGTTCTTGTTCCATGTTGAACGGCATGGGCTTTTCAATGACATACTGTCCCTGTTCTATATAGCCAATGCTTCCCTTTTCCTTCAGTTCTGAGAAGGGATACTGAATAGCCTTGATGTCATATTTCTCCAATTCGCGCTTGATGACAGGATCGTCATTCCAGTAAATGAAGGCATCATCATTGGTCTGATTCTGCAGGATACGCATCTTGGCATCAACATAGTTCTGCATTTCAAAGTTGTAGCGATCCAAGTGGTCGGGCGTGATATTGAGCAGAATAGCAATATTTGCACGGAAGTCATACATATTGTCAAGTTGGAACGAACTTAGCTCAATGATATAATAGGCATGCGGATCCTCAGCCACCTGCAGAGCCAGTGAGTTGCCGATGTTTCCTGCCAATCCGCAATCATAACCAGCCTCACGAAAGATGTGATAAATCAGCGAAGTGGTTGTTGTCTTACCGTTCGAGCCAGTAATACAAATCATCTTCGAAGTCGTGTAACGTCCAGCAAACTCTATCTCACTGATGATATGAATGCCTTTCTTAATGGCTTTCTGCACCATAGGAGCAGCATCAGGAATACCAGGACTTTTTACAATCTCGTCGGCATTCAGAATCAGTTCCTCAGTGTGTTTTCCTTCCTCCCAGGCTATCTGGCGCTGGTTGAGCATATCCTTATAACGCGGTGCAATCGCCGACATGTCCGAAACGAACACATCAAATCCTTCTTTCTTTGCCAGAACAGCAGCACCAGCTCCGCTCTCTCCAGCCCCCAAGATTACTATTCTCTTCTTCATCTTTGTTCTTCTCTGACTTTGCTTATGTCTCCCTCTTCAAGGATAGACGTTGTTTTTACTGTTATCTGATTTTCAATGTTATAAGTGTAAATGCAGCAAGGATAATGGTGATAATCCAGAAACGAATTGTAATTTTTGACTCATGGAACGGACGACGAGGCCACCCTTTGAGCACATAGGTTGAAGTCTGATCAAGTTGTGAGTCAAGCTTACGAAAGTTGTCATGTATCGGGGTTGCCCTGAACACACGCACCCTGCGACCTTTTCTCTTTTGGAATTTGAACCACTGTGTTTGAATGATGACGCTTAGACTCTCCACAAAGAAGATGCCACAGAGAATGGGTAGCAGCAATTCCTTATGAATGATGACTGCACACACACCAATGATGCCACCTATAGTGAGCGATCCGGTATCGCCCATAAAGATTTGAGCGGGGAACGCATTGTACCACAGAAAGCCAATCATTGCGCCTACGAATGCACAAAGAAACACCACGAGTTCCTCTGAATGAGGAATATACATTATATCGAAGTAACTGGCATAACCAATGTGTGACGACACATAGGCAAAGATGCCAAGGGCTACACCTATGATAGCTGAATTGCCAGCACACATGCCGTCCATACCGTCGTTGAGATTGGCACCATTCGACACAGCCGTCACCACAAAAATAGTCATCAGCACGAAGAGCACCCATCCTGCAGCTACCTTGTATTTTCCGAAAAAACTCATTACGTTCGAATAGTTCAGGTTATGATTCTTGATGAACGGAATGGTAGTATGCAGCGACTTCACTGCCTCTGTTTTATGCTTGACCACTATCTCATGGTTGGGCTGTTCAACGTTCACGTTTTCGCGCACTACAGCATCAGGACTCAACCAAAGCGCCAGACCCACGATGAAACCGATGCTCACCTGTCCCACTATCTTATACTTACCTTTCAGACCATCTTTGTTGCGGCGGAAAATCTTGATGTAATCATCAAGGAATCCCAGGAAGCCCAGCCACAAAGTAGTGACAATCATCAAGATAAGATATATATTACGCATACGCCCCAAGAGAATAACTGGCACAAGAATAGCAACAATGATGATAATGCCTCCCATGGTGGGTACACCTTTCTTCTCAACTCCAAACGGATCGATTGATGGATCACGCTCAGTCTCAAAAATCTTGCGACGCTTCATCCATTTGATGAAGTATTCACCAAACCACGCTGAAATAATCAGCGCAAGAATGAGCGCCAACAATGAACGGAACGAGATGTAGCTCCACAGATGCGAACCTGGGATATTGAACTGCTCTAAGAATCGGAAAATATAGTACAGCATCTTCTTCGATAATTCGTTAGTATATTGTTTTGGAATTTCGGATTACTTGAAGGCTTCTCTCACTTCTTCACGGTCGTCGAAGTGGTGCTTCACACCTTTCACATCTTGATAGTCCTCGTGACCCTTGCCTGCTATGAGAACCACGTCGCCCTCGTTGGCCATCATGCAGGCTGCACGGATAGCCTCCCTTCGATCAACAATCGTCAGCACTTTCTTCATTTGCTTCTGATCCAAACCAGCCAGCATATCATTTATAATGTCCTGGGGCTCCTCAAAGCGGGGATTGTCGCTTGTGATAATCACACGATCGCTCTGTTTTACTGCCTCCTGTGCCATCAGTGGGCGCTTACCCTTGTCACGGTTGCCACCAGCACCGCATACAGTAATGACTTTACCTTCACGGCCCTCCAGCACTTCATGGATGGCTTTCAGCACATTGTCGAGGGCATCGGGTGTATGAGCATAGTCCACAACAGCCGTCACACCCGTTTTCGAGCGGATAGGCTCCAGTCGGCCTGCCACGCTCTTAAGAGTGCTCATCACCACCAGCACTTCCTCTGGTCGTTTTCCGAGCATTACTGCTGCGCCATAAACAGCCAGCAAATTGCTCACATTGAACTTGCCAATAAACTGAACGCCCACCTCGCGGCCATCTATCTCAAGATACATGCCTTCGAAATGACATTCCACTATACGCGCCCTAAAGTCGGCCATGCTTCGAACTGAATACGTCTTTACCGTAGCCTTGGTGTTCTGCACCATGACCATTCCGTTCTTGTCGTCGGCATTAGTGATGGCGAAAGCGCCTTTGGGCAGCTGATCGAAGAATGCCTTCTTCGCATTACGATAGTTCTCTACCGTCTTGTGATAGTCCATATGGTCACGCGTGAGGTTGGTAAAGATACCCCCTGCAAACTTCAGACCGCCGATACGTTTCTGATCAATGGCATGGCTGGAGCACTCCATAAACACATACTCGCAGCCAGCATCGGCCATCCGACGAAGCAGTCGATTCAGTTCGATGGGGTCAGGTGTGGTATGATCAGCAGGGATTGCTTCATCCTCAATGTAGTTGCAGACCGTAGAGAGCAGTCCGCACTTATGTCCCATTTTGCGGAACATATTATATAATAAGGTGGCGATGGTCGTCTTGCCATTTGTGCCTGTGACACCAACCAGCTTCAGTTTTTCCGATGGATTATTTTGGAAAGTAGTAGCCAGTACGCCAGCCACCTCTATTGTTGAAGGCACCTGCACATAGGTCACCCCCTCAGCCAGCGACTCAGGCATGTCCTCACACACCACTGCAGCAGCCCCTTGCGCTACAGCCTTTTCTATGTATTTATGACCATCAGTAACAGTACCTTTGATGGCAATAAACATGTGACCAACAGCGATGGAACGTGAGTCAATGTTGACATCGTCAATTTCAACATCGGTGCTTCCTACCACTTTAGTGGTTCTAATCCTTTTCAGTAGCTCGTTCAGTATCATTTCGCGTACATTATATTATAATAGATACAAGAATAATATATCCTTATTGTAGTGCCAACTGACAAATCATGCCGTGATGGATATCGGTGCCGTAAGGTATGCTTTGAGACTTCACCTTGCCTGCTCCACTCAGTTTCACCTTCAGACCACAGGTTTCCAACAGGAACACGGCATCGCTTGCTCCCATTCCAGTGACGTCGGGCATGGTGCTCTCGGGCATTTTTTGCTCAGCCAGCTTCACTTTACCCGGCTCGTTTTGTGCCTTGCCCCAAATGGGATTACCATTGCCGTAGGTACCTCCCCATCCACCTTCAGTTTTTACACCAAGTTGATGAAGTACATAGTCGGCCGCCAACACATTTCCGTTCTTCACCTCAGGTATCAACAAAGACGTAGTGTCGCGTGCATCTTCCACACGCAACTTCAGATACTGAGCCATCACACCTTCTGAAATCTGATGGAAAACGGCACCTGCCATACCGCCACCTGATGCTGGCAAGCCTGGCTTTTTCAGACACACGATGCACGAATACTTCGGGTTGTCGGCTGGGAAGAAGCCTGCAAAGGAGAGCCAATACCACATCGTGGCCCCTCCCTTATAGCCCTTCGAGCCTTGAGACACTTGTGCCGTTCCCGTCTTTCCAGCCACCTTAAACGAACGTGAACCCGCTTTGCGCCCCAGTCCCTGACTCACCACATGCTCCAATACAGTCTGCATGGTCTTGATGGTCTGCGGCTTGGCTATCTGCTGTTTGATGACTTCCGGTTTTGTCTCGTATAGCACCTCGCCGTCTTTCATGATTTGCTTCACTAATCGGGGGCGCATCATCTTGCCGTTATTGGCAATGGCGTTATAGAACGTCACCGTGTTGATAGGCGCTATATAGGTCTCATAGCCTATCGACATCCAAGGCAGCGTGGTCTTACTCCAGTATTCTGCCTTGTTGGTGGTTTTCGTGTTCGGCATACGAATCTTTGGAGGCAGATAACCCACGAGAGGGATGTTCAGGTCTTCATTGATGCCAACTCTATAGAGTCCCTTTACATATTTCTCTGGATGATCATGATAGAACTTATCAATAACATAGCTCACTCCGATGTTCGAACTGACTTCCAAAGCGCGTGCCACATTGATGTCACCATAGCCGCCACGATACCAGTTGTGATCCTTCATGTTGCTGCCATGCATCTGCATAATGCCGTTGCCGGTGTGGATGACATAGCTTGTATCCACCACACCGTCGTCGAGTGCCACGAGGAATGATGCCGTCTTGAACACCGAACCTGGCTCACAACGATAACTGATGGCGTTGTTGACGATCTCTCGATAGACACCATCCTCGCATTTCGTCATGTTCACGATAGCCTTCACGTCACCCGTCTGCACCTCCATCAGGATGGCAACGCCCAGTTCAGCATTGTCCTTCTTCAGTTCCTCCACCAACGCACGCTCAGCCAAGTCCTGCATAGTCACATCGATTGTGGTGACGATATCTGCACCGTCAAGGGGAGGAGCTACAGTTATTTTCACATACTTGTTGCGCACTTTCTGCTTGTGCGAAATGCCATTTTTTCCGCGAAGAACCGAGTCGAACGACAGCTCCAGTCCGCATTTAGCAGAGTCGACAGCACCGAACATGGTTCCTACCGTACGCTGCGCAAGTGATCCGAACGGGCGCCGACGGGCATTGTAGGTCTCGGTGTGGAAGCCGCCTTTGTTTACAGACAAGCACAAGATGGGCAGTTTGCTCACCTCTTTATATGTGCCGTAATCTATGCGATAGGGCCAGATAGGCCAGTGGCGAGCACCGCGCGTACCATCCCTCATCACTTTCTCACGACCTGCCAGCAAGTGCTGTTTGAATTCCTCAGCCGAGCGGCTGCGGAATATATTGTGCAGTCCGTTGCACACGCTGTCAATATCGGCATTCCAAAGGCTGTCTA
Source organism: Prevotella sp. (assembly GCA_016284895.1). Classification (GTDB taxonomy): domain Bacteria; phylum Bacteroidota; class Bacteroidia; order Bacteroidales; family Bacteroidaceae; genus Prevotella. The sequence goes on from JAEEPT010000001.1 coordinate 23,170, forward strand.
ACTTCTTGGCTGCCAATGAGTCCATGGGTACATTGCGCTGTCTGCCGGGTTGGAAGTCCAGGAAGATTTTATACTCGGGTATGCTCGAAGCCATGAGTTGACCGTCACAACTGAGGATATTGCCACGCACGGGTTTCTCGCTGATGCTGTCGAGCTTCATCTTTGACGACACCACCATCCAGTAATCCTTTTTGGCTGTCATAATATATACAGACTTGACCAAGATGGCCAGGCCTATTAGCGTCAGAACTACCGCAATGCTGAGGTAGCGTGGTATCACTTTCTTCGATTCAAACTTGCTCACCCTTGTATCCGAATAATTACTGTTCTACTTATTATTTACTATCTTCAATTCTCAGGTATATATATTTTATAAGGTGGCTGACTGCTAGCACTCAGTGTACTGTCTTGGTGCTGGCGCAGCATTTCCAAAACCTTGCTCTCCCTACAACGCTCGGTGAGACTACTCGAGCTGGAGAGTGCTTTATACTTGGCATCCACCAATTCGCTCTCCAGCTGGGCTATGTCGATCATGTCCTGTTGACACTGATAGCGGAATGCCACGTAGAAGGTAACGAAAAAGGCAATCAGAAGGCAAAGCCACACCTGACGGCGCACCACATCGGCCGACAGGATATCCCCACCGAGAATTCTGCGCAATGTGAGCGCGGCCACAGGCACGTTATCATCCTCTGTCACCCGCTGTTTCAGTTCTTCGAACGAGAGACTTCCGTCAGCCGCCTTTGTGACCGTTGCTTGCGACTCATCCCGATTCTGATTAGCTGCTTGCTGCAGTTCCTGATTGTTGTCTTTTTGTTTCTTACTCATCTATTTTTCGTCTCTTTTCATGAAGATGGCATCGACATCTCACAAAATTATCATAATTTTTCAGCAATTCTCAGTTTGGCGCTCCTGCTGCGCGGATTATTCTCCACCTCTTCATCGGAAGGAGTAATCACTTTACTATTGACCACTCGCAACGGAGCCTTAACCCTGCCAAAGAAATCCTGCTCTACCTTTCCTTCTACATTGCCAGCACGCATCATATTCTTCACCATCCGGTCTTCCAGTGAGTGATAGGTGATCACACTGAGTCGTCCGCCCTTGGCCAACAGTTCCTGTGCGCCATTCAGCATCTCCTTCAACACCTCCATCTCACGGTTCACCTCTATTCGAAGTGCCTGAAACACCTGAGCCAGTTCTTTCTTTTCACGCTCCTTGGCCACTAGATTTCCCACCGCCCCCATCAGGTCCTGAGTGGTGCGCAATGGAAGTTGTTGTCTGGCTTTCACGATAGCCATCGCCATGCGTCGAGCCTGTTTCAGCTCACCATAGAGATAGAACACATCAGCCAGCTGTTCCTCGGTATAGTTGTTCAGCACATCGGCTGCGGTCATGCCGGCTCGTTTGTTCATGCGCATGTCGAGTGGAGCCTCGAAACGAAACGAGAAGCCACGCGTCTCATCATCGAAATGGTGGCTCGATACACCGAGGTCAGCCAGTACCCCGTCCACTTCATCCACCTCATAATAGCGCATCCAGTTCTTGATATATCTAAAGTTGCTGCGAACAAACGTAAATCTATCATCGCTAATGATATTTTTTTCTGCATCGGCATCCTGGTCGAAACCAAAGAGACGGCCTTTCGGCCCCAGGCGTCGAAGAATCTCTCGCGAGTGCCCGCCACCGCCGAAGGTCACATCTACGTAAATCCCGTCGGGCTTCACATTTAACCCATCAACGCTTCCTTGCAACAATGCAGGAATGTGATATGCCTCGGACATCATAACGCTATATTGTTTTAGTGCACTGTTATTGCCTACTCATTATCTCTTTCAGCCTTGTAGCAAACTCTGCCTGAGCGAGGAAAGGTTGCTCGGTCTTTTCTGAAGCCCAAATCTCTATGGTATCATTCATGCCTATGAATCTCACAGACTGGTTGATACCAGCAGCCTGCAGAAGACGTTTCGAAATAAGAAAACGGCCATTGCCATCGAGTGTCAGGACTTCGGCTTCAGCCATAAAGGCTCGCAGCACCATCTGTTCTTCCTCGTTCCATTCAGAAACTTTTGCTGAAATTTCGTCTAACCTGCGATTCCATGCACTTTCTGGATAGAGCACTAGACATTTGCCATAGATATCGGTACGCAACACCAGTTGCTCTTCGCCGGCAGTCTGCAACTGCTTACGAAACACCGCTGGCAGGAACACTCGCCCCTTGGCATCAGTCTTAGCTTCTATATTACCTAAAAATCGCATACGAACATTAAAAATACTCCCTTTCGGGATTTGTCCGTTGCAAAAGTAATCATTTTCCCCCACAATCCCCCACAATTCTCCACAAAAATTTATTAAAAACTTGAAAATATTTTTTTATAGTTTAAACGGACCAATATTTTTACACAAAATGCGACATTTGTGCAATACCAAAACAGTGCTGTTCACATTGCATAGATTACTTCTTATAAGTGTCAAAATAGCAGAAAAACACGTGTTTTTACACATTTTATCCAAAAAGTGTGCACAATTCAGAAGATTTGTCGTATTTTTGCAGTTTACTAAGCAGAGCAAACAAACCGAAATGGAAGAAGTAGCGCAAAAAACTCTTGACATTGAGAAGATTCTTCAGAGCAAAATGGGTGACAAGGCCAAGTGGGTGCCTAGCTTTGCCGTGAAATGGCTGAAGAACATCATCCATCAAGACGAAATGAACGATTTCCTGTGGTCGTCACGTGACCTGAAAGGTACACCATGGCTTGAAGCCACCTTAGATTACCTGCAATGCAAAATTGAAGTAGAAGGAATGGAAAACCTTCCTTCCAAAGACGATCCCAAACGCTATATATTCGTATCAAACCACCCAATGGGGGGCATCGATGGAGTGGCACTCGGCATCATCATAGGCAGACAATACGATGACAACTTCCGCTATTTGGTAAACGACCTATTGATGAATCTTCCTGGTCTGGCTCCGCTCTGCATTCCCATCAACACTACTACCAAGAAGAGCCGTTCCTTCCCCCAAATTGTAGAGGAAGGCTTCAAAGGCAACTATCACGTACTCATGTACCCCGCCGGACTTTGCTCTCGACGAAATGACGGCCAGATTCGCGACTTACCCTGGAAGAAGACCTTCATCAGCAAGAGTGTAGAGTGCCACCGCGACGTAGTGCCCATTCATTTCGAAGGGCGCAATAGCAACTTCTTCTACCGGTTATCCAACATCAGCGACCGCTACATAAAAAAGGTCAACATAGCCATGCTGTTTTTAGTCGATGAGATGTACAAGAACACTGGCAACACCTTCCACGTGACAATAGGAAAGCCCATACCCTGGCAGACGTTCGACCACACCAAATCACCCAGAGAATGGGCCGCAGTCGTTCAAGACATAGTCTACAAACTCCCAACCAATCCCTAATCCTGCAACATCCAAAGACATGGTACAACCAATCATTCAGCCCATCGACAGGCAGGTGCTCAAGAGCGAACTCACTCCTGATCGCCAGTTACGCATGACAAACAAGAGCAACAACCAAATATTCATCATCACGGCACACAATGCGCCCAACGTGATGCGCGAAATAGGTAGATTGCGCGAGATTGCCTTCCGCGAGGCTGGCGGAGGAACTGGCAAAGAGTGCGACATCGACGAATTCGACACCTGCGAGAACTGCTACAAGCAACTCATTGTGTGGAACCCACAAGATGAGGAAATTATTGGAGCCTACCGCTATCTGGAAGGGACAAACTGGGAAATCGACGAGAACGGCCAACCCAAACTGGCTACCAGCCACATGTTCAAGTTCTCAGAGAAGTTTATCCGCGAATACATGCCCTACACCATCGAACTCGGACGCTCTTTCGTCTCACTACCCTATCAGTCATCACGAATGGGATCAAAGAGTTTGTTTGCACTCGACAACTTATGGGACGGGTTAGGTGCCCTTACGGTCATCATGCCCAACGTGAAATATTTCTTTGGAAAGATGACAATGTACCCCAGCTATATCCGTGAAGGGCGCGACATGATTCTCTACTTCCTCAAGAAGCATTTTCACGACAAGGAGCAGCTTGTGATTCCGATGAAACCTTTGAAAATCGAGACTTCAGAAGAGGAATTAGGCAAGCTGTTCTGCGAAACAGACTTCCGTGCTGACTATCGCATCCTGAACCGCGAAATACATAAGTTAGGCTACAGCATTCCGCCTCTTGTGAATGCCTACATGAACCTATCTCCCACCATGAAACTCTTCGGCACAGCCATCAACTATGGCTTTGGCGATGTTGAAGAAACGGGCATTCTCATTGCTATGGATGAGATACTGGAGGACAAGCGCATTCGCCACATCGACTCTTTCATTAAGGAGCACCCAGAAGCTATGAAGATTACAAGCGGGGCCAATAAAGTCATCTATCGGGACAACTACTAAGCCATCACTGAATCCCCACTTTTTTACATAAACAAACCCTTCACCAGCCCATATTTTTCATGGAGCTGATGAAGGTTGTCCATTTTGTTATAAGCTTTTCAATCTTAGCCGATGTACTGCAAAATGACATCAGCGATTTCCTCCTCTGTTTTGCCGTCGGCAGCTATGACAAGCTGGTAGTTGCGAGTGTCATAGCGTGAAGTACCAGTGTATTTCTTCACATAGTTCTCGCGCATCTTGTCCACCTTATCAATGATTTTGCGGGCTTCATCTTCAGAGATATTCTGCTTGCGCGCCAAGCGATTCACCCGGTACTCCAAGGAGGCCTGAATAAGGATGCTGAGGTGATTGGGATGATAGCGGAAAATGTGGAAGCCGCTACGACCGGCCACGACGCACGATTTCTCGACAGCGAGATCCTGCAAAATCAGCGTCTCGGTTTTAAACATCTCGTCAGTGGTCAGCAGATCGGGCGCATCGCTATTCTGCGGCAGATAGTATTCCATGCTCACGCCAGCGTCTATCCTTATAATACGCTCCATATCGGCCCACCATCCATGTTTGCGGCCTTTCAGTCGCTCAATCTCGTCAACAGTGAGATTATATTTCTCCTGCAAAGCCTTAATGACTGCCTTGTCATAGAAGGGAACACCTAATTTCTCTGCCAAGAGACGGCCAACGGTGCGGCCGCCACTTCCCAGCTCACGATTGATTGTGATTACAAATTTCTCGGACTTGTTCATATCTCTTCTTTGTTAGTTATGGAATAATCAACTTCGGCAAAATTACAACATTTTATCGAAAAACAGTCTTTTTGTCATAGTTTAACATAATTCTTTTCTCAAATGAATCAGATATTCTCCTAAACAAACGAAAGCTTATAAAACAATGAAGTGACTGAAATTCAGCCACTCCACATCAAACAAATTTTGTTTTTGGTCGGGATGAGGCGACTCGAACGCCCGACCCCTACGTCCCGAACGTAGTGCGCTACCAACTGCGCTACATCCCGATTGCTTTAAAAAAGCGGTGCAAAGGTAGCAAATAATTATGAATTAGTGATGTCGATTCTTGATTTATTTTGCCTGCAGGTTGTAAAAAAGGTTAAATATAGCTTTATCAGAACCTTCTGAGACGCATTATTCGTAACTATTTACTACCTTTGCAACAGATTTCAATGGTGCCTTAGCTCAGTTGGTAGAGCATCGGACTGAAAATCCGTGTGTCCCCGGTTCGATTCCTGGAGGTACCACAAGAGAAAAACGCGAATGATTCGTCTATTGTTACGAATCATTCGTGTTTTATTTTATGCCTCATTTATACACATCCGCGCTACGATTATTCATACTAAATTTTTGCTATCTCGCTCAAAAGTAGTAATTTTGCGACTTGAAAACATTTACACCTAATTATATTTAAGCATTATGGCAAAGAAAGCATTACTCATGATTCTCGATGGATGGGGAATCGGAGAGCACGGCAAGGGCGACGTGATCTATAATACGCCTACTCCTTATCTTGATTATTTGACAGCCGTTTCGGCTCACTCACAACTGCAGGCAAGCGGCGAGGATGTCGGTCTTCCTGACGGACAGATGGGCAACTCAGAGGTGGGCCACCTGAACATTGGTGCCGGCCGCATCGTCTATCAGGATTTGGTAAAAATCAATCGCGCCTGCAAGGACGGTTCCATCATGGAGAATCCGCAAGTGAAGGCTGCCTACACCTATGCCAAGGAGAAAGGTAAGAAGCTGCACCTGATGGGCCTGTGCTCAGACGGCGGTGTTCACTCCAGCTTGGATCATCTGTTCAAACTCATTGAGGTGGGCAAGGCATACGGTCTGAAGAACCAAACGTTCGTACACTGTTTCATGGACGGTCGCGACACCGATCCCCGCTCGGGCAAGGGCTTCATTGAGCAGGTGACCGATGTGTGCACCAAGAACGATGCCGCCATCGCCTCAATCGTGGGCCGCTTCTACGCAATGGACCGCGACAAGCGCTGGGAACGTGTGAAAGAGGGTTACGACCTCATCGTGAACGGAACTGGCAAACAAGCTACCGATATGGTGAAAGCCATGCAGGAGAGCTATGACGAAGGCGTGACCGACGAGTTCATCAAGCCCATCCACAACAGCAGTGTAAACGGTTGTATCGAAGAAGGTGACGTGGTCATCTTCATCAACTTCCGCAACGACCGCGCCAAGGAGCTCACCATTGCGCTCACCCAGCAGGACATGCCTGAAGCTGGCATGAAGACCATTCCTGGCTTGCAGTACTACTGCATGACACCCTACGATGCAAACTTCCAAGGCGTTCATATTCTTTTCCCCAAGGAGAATGTAGAAAATACGCTTGGCGAGTATCTCTCACAGCAGGGTAAGAAACAGCTGCACACTGCCGAAACGGAGAAATATGCTCATGTAACATTCTTCTTCAATGGTGGCCGCGAAGCGCCCTATCAGAATGAGGATCGCATTCTCGTAGCATCGCCAAAGGTGGCCACCTACGACCTGAAGCCCGAGATGAGTGCCTACGAAGTGAAGGACAAACTTGTGGCAGCCATCGGTACACAGCAGTACGACTTCATCGTTGTGAACTTCGCCAACGGTGACATGGTAGGTCATACAGGCGTCTATAATGCCATTGCCAAGGCTGTGCATGCCGTTGACAATTGCGTGCGCGAAGTAATTGAGACTGCCAAGGCCAATGACTACGAGGCTATCATCATTGCCGACCACGGTAATGCCGACAATGCCATCAATGCCGACGGCACGCCCAACACCGCTCATTCTCTGAATCCCGTTCCCTTTATCTACGTGACCAACAACAACTCGGCCACCGTAAAGGACGGTCGATTGGCCGACGTGGCTCCCTCCATCCTGCACATCATGGGCCTGGAACAGCCAAAGGACATGACAGGCGAGTGCCTCATCTGCGATTAAGCAGATGGGCACCGGTTGTTGAGATGAATCAGTTTTTTCTTTGACCACCCCAAAAACTACAAATAAGAATGGATTATATCGATAACAACGATAGCAATTTCAAGACCTATCTCTATGCAGCTACTGCAGCTGTATCCATATCAGGCCTGTATGTAGCCTACCTCTACATCACTAAGGGCATGGACATAGGCTTCGATATCGAGTGGAAGTTCTGGAACTCAACAGTACTCTGGCCGATATTGAGCTTCATCGGTTTTTTTCTGCAGTTCATTGACTGGCAGCACACCTCATTCGACGAAGGTTGGGTGGTCAAAGATAGCTGGGGCAACGAGAAGTTCGTGAAAAACAATGACATCATGAGTGTGCTGTTTGGCAACTGTATATTCCCACTGCTTATGCACTTTCTCATCATCCCCGGATTCTACGGTGCCCTGCTCTACTATGTCATCATGATTCCTCTGGGACTGGTCAACGCCATCATACCCTACCTGGCCATTGCGGTCAGCATCGCAAGTCCTTTCGTGTTCTATAAGATGTCGGAAAACTACGAGACGCGCAATAAGTCGCTGGCATGGCTGGCCGGATCGATGGCATTTAGCCTGCTGATACTATGGCTCATCTCGCTGCCTACGACAGAGAAATTTGCTTCCAGCAATAGCAGCTCTGATGTCAATATTGAACAACCCACCTATAGCTACATAGGTGTCACTACGGTGAAAGCAAAGACAGCCAACCTGCGCACTGGTCCTGGAACCAGCTACGATTACTTCAAGGATAGCAACGGGAAAAAGATACAGGTGAACAGAGGTGACAAACTGTATGTGTACGAGGTTGACGGCGACTGGTTCAAGATCGAGATGTCGGGCAACGAATTTGCTTACATCAAGAAGTCACTCTGTGAGGAACTCTCCTCGTCACAGTCACAAGAAGAAATAGAGGATCCTGGCTTCGACAACGCTGAGATTGAAGCTGCCGGGAAGACTTTTGCCGAGCAGCAGGCCGCCACTGAAGTAGAGACGCAAGCCGCTAATGCTGAGCAGCAGAATGACTCAACAATGGAACATCAGCCCGAGTCATCGTTGCCAGCAAACGAAACCGCTATCGAATAAGCGCAATCATTACTATACTATTCCTCCATTTCTTCATCGAGCCGATTGCTCCACAGATATTTATTGGTCTCACGTGCTGCCACACCGCTCAGCAGGAGCAGAGCCACAAGGTTGGGAATGGCCATGAGAGCATTCATGAAGTCGGCGATGTTCCAAATGATGTCAAGGCTGATAATGCTTCCAAAGAACAGGAAAACGATGTAGAGAATGCGATAGAACCGGTTAGACTTGCGCCGCTCAATATAGTTCACGGCACTCTCGCCATAGTAGCTCCATCCCAGGATGGTACTGAAGGCGAACGTCAGGATGCCGAACGTGAGCAGTGGAGCACCGATATAGGGAATCTTTGAGAAGGCCACCTTCGTGAGGGCGGCACCATCGGCATAGGAAATGTCGGGATAGGCCAGGATGCTACTCACGAGCACCAGTCCTGTCAGCGCACAGATGACGACCGTATCCCAGAACGTTCCAGTGCTACTGACCAATGCCTGTCTGACAGGATTACGTGTCTGTGCTGCCGCAGCCACAATAGGTGCAGAACCCATTCCGCTCTCATTGGAAAAAAGTCCGCGGGCTATACCATAGCGGGCTGCCATCATCACCGTAGCTCCCACGAAACCTCCACCAGCTGCCGATGGGTTGAAGGCAGCATGTATGATTAGTTTTATTGCTGGCCATACATAGGCTTCGTTCATAATGAGGATAACCACGCAGCCCAGCACATAGAGCACAGCCATGAACGGCACGAGCACGGTGCACACTCGTGCAATGGCTTTCACGCCGCCCAGAATGACAGCTGCCGTAAGCGTGCATACCATGATACCGATTATCCATGTGGGGATGCCAAAGGTCTCATTTGCCAACAGCGCGATGGAGTTGGCCTGTACCGTGCAGCCGATGCCAAATGATGCCAGAGCCGTGAATACGGCAAAGAGTGCAGCCATCCACTTCATGCCCAACCCTCGTTCCAACGCATACATAGGACCACCGTAGGTTCGCCCGTCTTTATCCCTCACGCGATATTTTACAGCCAACAAGGCTTCGGCATATTTCGTTGACATGCCGAAGATACCCGTCAACCAGCACCATAGCACTGCCCCTGGCCCGCCCAGGGCTACTGCCGTAGCCACACCCACGATATTGCCAGTACCGATGGTTGCGGCCAATGCTGTAGCAAGTGCGCCAAACTGGCTCACATCGCCTTGAGCTTTGTCATCTTTCTGCACAGAAAGACGAATGCCCGTTAACAATTTACGTTGAGGAATACGGAGACGGAAGGTCAGGAAGATGTGGGTTCCCAGAAGCAGAATAATCATTGGCCAGTCCCAAAGAAACGAACTGAGTAGGGAAAATAAATCGTTGATGGTCTCCATGTTTGCTTAGTTTTATGGTGCAAAGATAGAAAGTTTTTGGGAATTATTCGTATCTTTGCAAGCAAAACCCGACATATCATGGCTATAAACGTACAGATAGAGCCCTCATGGAAAGAACAGCTGCAGGGGGAGTTCGACAAGCCTTACTTTCATCAACTCACCGACAACGTGCGACGTGAGTACAGCACCGGAGCCTGCTACCCCCCAGGTCAGCTCATCTTCAATGCTTTCAACCTGTGTCCTTTTGACAAGGTGAAAGTGGTCATCATCGGACAGGATCCCTATCACGAGCCCGGACAGGCTCACGGACTGAGTTTCTCAGTACTTGACGGTGTAACATTTCCTCCCTCCCTACAGAACATCTTTAAAGAGATACACGACGACCTCGGCACAGCCATCCCCCAGAGCGGTGACTTGAGCCGCTGGGCGCGACAGGGAGTGTTGCTGCTCAACGCGACCCTCACCGTGCGGGCTCATCAAGCCAACAGCCACGCCACACTGGGGTGGCAGTATTTCACCGATGCAGCCATCAAGGCGCTGGCCACTCATCGTGAGCACATCGTTTACATGCTGTGGGGCGGCTATGCTCGCTCCAAGAGCTACATGATTGACCGACAACGCAACCTCGTTCTGGAGTCGGTGCATCCCTCCCCCCTCTCGGCCAATCGCGGCGGTTGGTTTGGACAACATCAGTTCTCACGTGCGAACAATTATCTCATTAATCAGGGCCAACAGCCCATCAACTGGTAAACACCCACTTTTTAACTCTTCACTATTCACCACCCATGCTTCCCCCTATCTTACAAATCGGTGACATTCTCATCTCGTCTGACATTCTGACCGAGCGCTTCTGTTGTGACCTTGCTGCCTGCAAAGGCCAGTGCTGCATAGAAGGTGATGCCGGAGCCCCTGTCACACTGGATGAGATAGCCGAAATTGAGGATGCTCTCGACGAGGTATGGAGCGACATGAGCGCTTCAGCCCAAGCCGTTGTCGATCAACAAGGGGTGGCCTATACCGATGAAGAAGGTGATCTGGTGACCAGCATCGTAGGTGGGAAAAACTGCGTTTTCACTTATTATGACGATATAGAAGACTTCACCACGAAACAGCCCATTCACGACTGCTGTCTCTGTGCACTAGAGAAAGCTTTCAGAAATGGCCACTCTTCCTTCTGCAAGCCCATCAGCTGTGCCCTCTACCCCATTCGTGTGAAGACGTTCAGCGATGGAACCATAGCTTTGAACTACCACAAATGGAACGTTTGCAAGGATGCGGTGAAGAAAGGACTGGAGCTCGACCTCCCCGTCTATCGTTTCTTAGAAGGGCCGCTTGTCCGCCGTTTCGGGCAAGAATGGTACAACGAGCTTTGTACTGTTGCCAAAGAACTGAAAGCTCAAGGCTACATCTAACCTATCATCTTTCATCTATCATCTTTCATCTATCATCTCTCACCTCTATTAATGTCCACCATCGCCCCTTTTGGCCATCCTTTCTACGTGATGGCGAAGCCTGTAGGCAGCAGTTGCAACCTGAGTTGCAGCTATTGCTATTATTTATCGAAGGAGAAAGGCCGCATGAGCGATGCGCTACTGGAAGAGTTCATCCGGCAAAACACAGAGGCCCAGACACAACCTGAGATTCTTTTCACCTGGCATGGCGGTGAGCCTCTACTTCTACCTCTTATATATTACGCGCGCGCATTAGAGTTGCAACAGAAATATGCCCACGGACGACACATCGACAACTGTCTGCAAACCAATGGCACACTGCTCAACGATGAGTGGTGCCAATTCTTTCGGGAGCACAACTTCCTGATTGGCATCAGTATTGACGGCCCCGAGCCAATGCATAACACCTTCCGACAGGACTTCGAGCACACACTACGCGGCATCCGGCTCCTGCAGAAGCATGGCGTGGAATGGAATGCGATGGCGACGGTAAACAGTCGGAATGCTGACAACCCCATCGAATTCTATCATTTTTTCAAGGACTTAGGATGTAAATACCTGCAGTTCACCCCTGTTGTGGAACGAACGAATCCACAACAGGCATTGGAATCAGTAGCTATGAATTCGGAGGGATGGGCCAAAAACGCTTCGATTACCACCGAATCGGTGGAACCGATGCAATGGGGACGATTCCTCACAGGTCTTTACGATGAATGGATAAAGGAAGATGTGGGTAGCATATTCGTACAGTTGTTCGATGCCACACTGGCCAATTGGGTAGGCCAACCACCCGGTCTATGCTCCATGTCGGCCCTCTGCGGTCTGTCGCCAGCGTTGCAGCCCGATGGTTCGCTTTACAGTTGCGACCACTTCGTCTTCCCATCCTACAAGTTAGGCAACATTCACCATCAGACCATTGCCGAGATGATGTACGGTCAACAACAGCAACGCTTCATGCGAACAAAAGTTGACAGTCTGAGTCAACGTTGTCGAGAATGTGACTATCTGTTTGCGTGCCACGGAGAATGTCCCCGCAATCGTTTCCTAAGCGGAAACGAGAATTATCTTTGCGAAGGCTATCGGATGTTCTTCCGTCATGTATCTCCCACCATGAACTTCATGGCTCAGGAACTGGCAGCCGGACGAGCCCCGTCCAACGTCATGAGAATGAGCAGATAAAACAATCGTAAAGAGGATAGTGCGACAAAGATGTCACTTGATTGACAGACACTTCGTCTGTTTGCCATCATACGTATTCACGGTGAGACAAATACTGTCAACAGGCAGTTTCTCCAGAGGCAGACTAAAGAATGTGTTCACGGAGTAGTGCTCTGGCATACCACCTTGATCGTGATACAGTCGCATATACACTACTGTTGTTTTATCTTTATTCAGATGTACCGAGTCAAGCACCAGTCCCAAGCTATGCATGGCGTTCTCATCGGTTGCCGATCCCGTCTTCAGGTAGATGCTGGCGTTCAAGTACTGTTTATTTTTACTCACCCAAATGCTCTCAAGTTTCAGCGGATCGGTCTTCACCTCCACCTTTCGTTTCTTCAGCGTGTCGGCAATGATGATGCCTATCTCGCTGATTTGTGATATGCTGACCACTTCGATGGAACTGCCGTTTTTCTTATAGTAGAACATACTGCGATAGAGCGCGTCAGCCTTGTCCACCCACGTCTTTGCCAAGGGTTCTGCCAAATACAACCGCTCACCATTGTCCAGGTCGGCATAGTCAATCTTTTTATCATTGTTGGCATGCACCATGGCGAAGTCTCCCTGCATAGAAGAATAATCGCCCTCACCTTTTTCGTAATAGTCGATTGTGCAGGCAGTGAATGCCGCCAGGCAACAAAGTGCAGTGAGCAGTTTCCTTATCATCTTATTTCGTTTTCAGGTAGTTCCTTAACGGGTTCACATACATTGTGATCAGCATCTCGCGGAGGAAAGGTTCATCCTTGTCAGGTATATCCACCTTATCCATTTGCTGCTTCAGATACTGGTCGAAGCGTTCTTTGTCGGCTTGGGTGTAGTGAACGGCATGATCGTTGCTGCCGTTCAGCTCGTCGAGTGCAACGTAGTTGTTTGGGAAGATGCGATAACCCGCATGAATCTCCTTGTCAATGCGCTGGCTGAGGGCAGCATAGAACTCAGTTCGCGGCAGTCCGGCCAGTTCGTCAATCCATTCGTTCACCGGTCGTCCGCAGTGGTAGTGCACGTGTCCTTTATACCCGAAGATGCCCGTCTTCATATTGTCCAAATCGTCTTGTCGGGTCTTTTTGAACTGAGGATTGTCGCGTTTCATATGGAACTCCCGTGCCTTCAGGTAATCGCAGGGGTCATATTCATAGCTGATGGTGAGCGGCACGATATTGAGTTCGCGCAGAGATTTGATGACATCCGAAACGTCGGTGCTATTGCCTTCAGTTGGGAGTCCCCCCATAGTCAGCATCTTCAGCACCGATTCCTGTGTGCGGTCATCCGAGTCCTTGGCGCGTCCTTCACGCTGGGCTATCCAGATGTTCTCCTGCTTCTGTGTGACGGCATAGTGAATATATCGGCTCATGAGCTGGCTGGAGCGGAGCATCTCCTTGGGAGAGAGGCCGCGCCTGACGGTGAATGCCTTGTTCATGCGCACCAACCGTTTGATCCACGGATAGATGAGCAGGTTGTCACCGATGCCTATCTCTACAGTTGTTGGGTGTCCTGCCTCCACCAGTTTCACATCGAGCAGTGCCGAGTCGAGTACGATGTCGCGGTGGTTGGACAAGAAGGTGTAACGCTGTTGTGTGTCGAGTGTCCCTGTTTTGCTTCTTAGCGTCTGGTCGTCGAACGTACATCCGTCAGTGTGTTTTCTGATGATGTATTTGACGATAGGGCGCATGAATCGCATCTGGAAGTCGAGTGGTGTCTTCACACCCATAAAGGCCAGATGAAACAGCCCGTTGCGGAGGCTTTTCGGCAACCATGGGGCAAAGCCCTTCATGATTGCATTAAACTGCCGGTCAGCCAACAGTTCCCCAAAAGCCTGTTTCATTTCCTGCGCCTCGTATGGACGAATCTCGTCGAATTCGTTCATAGAGACACTCTTTCCATTAGCAGATGAATCACAACTATTCACTGTAAACAATACACTAAAATTGGTTCTCGATGATATCTGTCAACACGTCGCCCATGTTAAGGCCGGCTGCTTTCACCTGCTGAGGTATGAAGCTGGTGGCAGTCATGCCTGGAGTAGTATTGATTTCGAGCATGGTGATGTCGCCTTGTGGAGAGATGATATAGTCGATGCGGATGATGCCTCTGCAGTGCAGGATGTCGTAGATGGCAGAGGTCAGTTTCTGTGCACGCTCCGACAGTTCAGGCGATATGCGGGCGGGAGTGATTTCTTCCACCTGTCCGTTATACTTGGCATCGTAGTCGAAGAACTCATTCTTCGTCACCACCTCCGTGACAGGGAACACCACTTCCTTTTCCTTTGTCTTGTAGCATCCCACGGTGATCTCGGTGCCTTCCAAGAACGATTCCACCATCACCTCGTCGCTCTCCATCATCGCCACACGCAAGGCTGCAGCCAGCTGGTCGGGCTTCTTCACCTTCGACACGCCAAACGATGAGCCATCGTTGGCCGGCTTCACAAAGCAGGGCATGCCCACGGTATCGATGATTTTCTTCTTGTCGATCACACTTTCCTGTCCGCGACGCACCAGCACGCTCTCGGCCACTCTCACGCCGTAGCCGCGCAGATACTGGTTGAGCACGAACTTATTGAAGGTCATAGCCTCCACCAGCACGTCGCTCGTTGAGTAGGGAATGCCCACCAGGTCGAAGTAGCCCTGCATGATACCGTTCTCGCCGGGGGTACCGTGAATGGTGATGTAGGCATAGTCGAAGAAGCAGGTCTTTCCGTCGGCCTTATACGAGAAGTCGTTCATATTGACGCGCGAGGTTGTCCCGTCAGGCAATTCCACCTGCCAGTTCGTACCTTTTACATCTACAATAAAGGCATTGTAGCGCTCTTTGTCAATAAACGAATAGATGCCTTGTGCAGAGCGCAGCGATACGTCGTGCTCTGATGAGTCGCCACCACAAACGATGGCAATGTTTCTTTTCTGTTGTTTCATAACGATTATATGATTTTTTTCTTGTTCTAAGACTAATGGGGCTCGCAATAGCTATGAGCCTTGGAGGCGCTTGCGCCACTTCTCTATGACGGCCAGCATGTCACTGGGTAGGTCGCTCGTAAAGTCCATCTGTTCACCCGTCACAGGATGCTTGAAGCCCAGTGTGCGGGCGTGCAGCATCTGTCGCGGACACAGTTTGAAGCAGTTCTGGATATAGGCTTTATAGCTGGCTGTGCGCTCGCCTCGCAGAATTTCGCAGCCTCCGTAGCGCTCGTCGGCGAAGAGCGGATGGCCGATGTGCTTCATGTGGGCACGTATCTGATGAGTGCGCCCTGTCTCCAGTCGGCACTCCACGAGGGTGGTATATCCGTAGCGTTCGAGCACACGATAGTGGGTGATGGCTGGCTTGCCCGTGTCGGAGTCGGGCGGAAAGACGTCCATGCGCAAACGGTCTCTCACGTCGCGCCCTATATTGCCTTCTATACGTCCCTCGTCCTCCACAAAGTTGCCCCATACCAATGCCACATAGCTGCGGTGCGTCTCATGATGGAAGAACTGTTTGCCCAGCGACGTCTTAGCTTCTGGAGTCTTTGCCACAACGAGCAGTCCGCTTGTGTCCTTGTCGATGCGATGGACGAGTCCCACCTGCGGGTCATTGGGATCGTACGACGGCAAATTGCGCAGATGCCAGGCGATGGCATGCACCAGTGTGCCGTGGAAGTTGCCGCAGCCTGGATGTACCACCATGCCTGCCGGCTTATAGATGACCATCAGCGCATCGTCTTCATAGCGCACATCGAGTGGGATATCCTCGGGCTCAATGGTAGTGTCGAAGTGCGGACGGTCGAGCATCAGTGTGATCACGTCGCCCGGTCGCACCTTGTAGTTGCTCTTCACGGGCTTGGCGGGCAGTCCGCGCCGCTGTTCTTCGGCAGTGCACACGTGTATGAATCCTGCATCGGCAGCCGCCTGTATGCGGTTACGCGTCTGGTGCTGCATGTGCTCCGACAGATACTTATCTATGCGCAGTGGCACCTGACCGTGGTCCACCTCCAACCGGAAGTGCTCATAGAGCTGTCCGTCAGGAGCCAGATCGCCTGCGGTGTCCTGCAGTTCCGGATCGTCCAGCATATCCATGTCGTCTCTCAGTTCGTCGACCGTCATAACGCACGTCCTCTCATCCTTGTTTTATATAATAAGTCACTGTACAGCCACCTCTTCGAAGTCATCTACCTCGGCACCCAGCGAGTCGGGCACGTCAAGCATATCATCGGTTTCATCATCACCCTCAAATCCGCGGCCTATCATCAGCGTGAGCGGTGTTTCAATAGACACCAGCTGGCCCGTCTGCAGAGGCTTGTCGCCGGCCATGACCCCATACACCCAGTCGCGCTCGCCCTCTACTTTCTTGGGTTCCAACAGGACGAAGCCGATGGCTGTGAGTCGTGCCTGCGCCTCTCGGCAGCTGGTATTGTCGATGATATCGGGAATTTTCACTTTGGGTGACGAAGGCGAGTTGATGGTCACATAGATGGTGCGTCCCATCTTGATGTGAGTTCCCTCACGGGGCGTCTGCACCAGAATGCAATTGGCATCCATCTTCTTGTTGTAGCCGGTGTCCGAGGCCACGACAAACACTCCGTAGCCAGACATCTGGTCAACAGCCTCTTCATAGCTGACACCATACAGATTGGGCACCTCGATATTCTCGCCATGATGAGTATAGTCAGCCAGCCAGAATTGCACACCTATGAAGAGTGCAATCACTACGATGAACATTGCGATGATGTTTCCCCAAAGGAACCTACTCTTGAACTTATTCAGAAACACTTTAATATCCATAGCCTCTAAGCTTGTTTCGCCGCATTGCTCCTGCGAGCACGCGCCTTCACGAATTTGCCACAAAGGTAGTGAAAAAAATGCGATTAAAGAAAACAAATGTCAGATATTTTTCGTACTTTTGCAGTCAATCAGTTTCTGACTACTAAAAAAAACACCCGGCTATCCAGAATATGCACCGTTTCATCACTATATTATTCATCGCTATATTCGCACTTCAGCTGAAGGCACAGAATGCTGTTGAGGACTACGACTCGCTGTCGCAGTTGCCCTCAGCCGTGCTGATGGAACAGGGGCGCACCTACTTCGAGCAGCGCGTGCCTGGCAAGGCGCTGGCCTGCTTCACCATCGTGAGCGACCGTTACAAGGGTCATCGGCGAAGCGAGGAGGCCAAAGAGTGCATTCGCGCACTCAACAACATCGGATGCGTGTACAAATATTTCTATTTCGACTACGTACAGGCCTATAGCCACCTGATTCGCGCCTACGATCTATGTGAAGAGTTAGGCTACGACGAGCTGTTGCCGTTGGTGCTCCTCAACCTGGGCGACCTGTTCAACGACTACGGTGACAGCTACGACTCTCAATCGCTCTCCCAACAGGCCACCGACATCTTCAACCAGTGCATAGACAAGGCTTTCGAGAGCAAGAACTGGGAACTGCTGACCACTGCATTCTTCAACCTGTCGAGCCAAAACTACACACTCGACCTCGCCAAATACGAGAACATCTTCTCGACTGAGATACCTGACTCTACACCCGACCTGGACTACATCCGACTGCAATACAAAGGCATTCGCCACATACAGCAGGGGCAATATGCCGAGGCCCGCAAATGTTTCGAGCAACAACTGCCGGTAGTGAGCGCACCGTGGGGCGCTGAGCGCGACACCCTCTCCTCCTATATGAACATTGCCAAGACCTACGCATTGGAGAACAGCCACGCTCAGGAGGCCCACTATCTGTTGCAGGCTTTGGACATTTCGATAGCCAACAGCGACGACGACCTCTCAGCAAAAATCTGCAAGCAACTTGTCAAAAGCTACGAACTGTTGGGCAATCAGGAATTGCAGCAGCAGTATCGCTTACTCTATCTTGAGAAGATGGAGGCCAGACAACACTCACACCTGGCCAATATCGGTGAACTAAGCTACATCAACGAGTTGCGCAAGCAAGAGCAACGGGCTCAGGAACTAGCCGAGGTGCGACTGTTTCAGCAGTTCCTCCTTCTCACCGCTGCCATCGTTCTGCTGGTAGTGGTCATTTCGGTCATTCTGCTCTGGCGGAAGACCCGCGAACTCCAAGCACGCAACCAAATTCTATACGAGAAATACCAGCAGACACTGAAGCTTGACACCGATGAGAGCAAGTACAGCCACAGCAACCTGAACGACAGTCAGAAAGAGGCGCTATCCTCCCGCATTGAACAAATCCTGAACGACGCCAAAGCCATCTGCCAGCAGGACTTCAACATGAGTCATCTGGCGAAACTGGCTGACTCGAACACCACATACGTATCGCAAGTCATCAACGAGCGCTACGGAATGACATTCAGCAACGTACTCTCAAAGTTCCGCATACGCGAAGCATGCCGACGCATCAGTGACGAGCGCGAGCAATATGCTAACATCACCATCGAAGGCATAGCCACCAGTGTGGGGTTCAAGTCGCGCACTGCATTCATCAATGCCTTCAAGCGCGAAGTGGGCATCACTCCGTCTGAGTACATCCGCATGGCTGCTAACGAAAGTTAGCTTTCTTTTTCCCCATTCCATCGTCTTTTCATCAAAAGCGAATCACCATCTGACGCAGGCTATATCACAACATGATTTAGGCTATTTCACGTTGCGATTTAGGCTATTTCACGATGCGATTTAGGCTAAATCATTTTGCGATTTAGTTTAGATCATTTTACGATTTAGCCTAAATCATTGCGTGATATAGCCTAAATCAGTTCTGCCTGTACGGTTGAAAGAAATACATATAAAAGTTGAAAGAAATGATCATCTCGATGAAATGGCGCTTTTTTGGTATCACTCCAAAAACAAGATGCCAACCAGCTAATTACTATCTGTGATTTTTACCCCATAAAAGCAAACAAATCATAAGTAAAACCCCGCTTTTTGTACGGATTTAAATGTTAAAAGCACATAATTTCGTTCAGATTTGTAAATATGAACGTTTTCTGCCCCACTCTTTTCTGTCTATTCGTTCTTTTCCACTTATCTTTGCAGTCCGATTGCTACATAAATTATAAAATATGTATATATAAGAACTCGATCGAAAATGAAAACAAAATTATAAAAGTTAAACGAATTATGAAAAGAAAGTTATTTACAACACTCTCGCTGACCGCTCTTCTCTGCCTGTCAGCAAACGCACAGACAGTCAAGATCAACGGTGTTGGCCACGACAACCGCTATGATGATGGCGAACAGATGAAGACGGAATACCTGGGCTACAACTACGAACTGCAGAAGTCTATCTTCATCGTTGATAATGGTCTCTACACCATGTCGTGGGACGGTTCGGCTCTCACCACCCCCACCAAGGAGCCACCCGTGAACAAAGCCGACATCAAGGGCAACAACGAAAAGGAGATCTGGGCCAACAACTTCAACATGATGTATGCCAACTCAGGTGCACTCTACGTTGACGGCAAGCTCATCACCGTAATGTCGCGCGACGAGCAATCGACCACCGACGACGTGCTCTTCGCTGTGCGCAAGTGGGATGCCAAGACCGGCACCCTGCTCAGCTCTCAATATCGTCCGAAGAGCGACTGCTTAGAGTCGGCTGGTATGGCCTACAACCCTCTGGACGGTAAGATCTACGGTCTGTTCTACCTCACCGAGCAGAAGCTGTCGGAGGAGTTCACCAGCGACCCCGAATTCTTTGTTGATGAAGACAAGGAGTCGAGCGACGAGGATGCTGGCTATGCCATCTGCACCATCGACCCCAAGACCATGAAGATTACTCCCATCACCAAGGGACTGTATTACTACAACTTCGTCACGTTCGCCATCAATAGCGAAGGACGCGCTTTTGCTCTGACCAGCGGTGCCAGCAGCGCTCCCCTCAGTGAAGACGGTCGTCAGCGCGACATCAACGGCAACCTGACAGGCGCCCAGCTTTGCGAGTTCGACCTCGAAACGGGTCTCATGATTCGCAACAGCATACAGAAGACCGACCCCGAGACCCAGGAGACCTATATCGACTATGAGTTCCCCCTGAGTGCTACGGGCTACAGCTCGCAGTATCGCCGCCAGTCGGCCTGCTTCGACAAGAACAACCCCAACAAGATGTACTGGTGCGGCTATTTCAACAGCGGCAAGGGTGTCAACGAATACGGTTCATGGACTTCACTGTCTGACAAGGAGTGGCGCACCAACGGTAAGTTTGACACATCGCTCTATGAGATTGACATCACTACTGGCATAGCCACACGCCTTGCCAACATTAACAATCGCTGGATGTTCTCAGCCATGTGGATTGACGGTGCCGATTCAAGCGACGGTGCCGGCATCGACATCATGGGCAGCAGCGAGCCTACCGACGGCATCTACCTCGCACTGCAGCATGCCGACAACGGCAGCATCTGGCAGAAGGTGGAGATGGGCAAGCAATATACTTTCTACCTGCAGCCCGCCGATGGATGGCAGATCAACAGCGTGACCTTCAACGGCAATCCTCTGGAGGTGAATGACGGTGGCTACGTGACCACTCCTTCCATCAGCTCTAACGTCTCTTATCTGATTGTCACCTTCGAAGCTACTGCTGCCAATGGCATTCGCGGCATTCAGGACGATCCCATCTCGCCCATCAAGGTGATGGGCAAGCGCGGAGGCATCACCGTGACCAATGCCGACGGCCAGCTACTGAGCGTCTTCAACGCTAAAGGTCAGCAGCTCTTTACCCGCCAACTGGAAGGCGACCAGACCAGCATCAGCCTCGCCGAAGGCCAGCTCTATATTGTCAAAGTGGGTGATAAGGTCATGAAAATCAGACTGTAATTTGATTCTAACAATTAAATAATGAACAGAATTAATCAGATTCTGTTGACGGCATTGACGGTCATGGCATTCCTCTTCGGAGGCAGCCTGACGGCCAATGCCGCAACCGTTACAGAGAATTTGAACAGTGGGCTGCCTGAAGGGTGGTCCTTAGTCGGTAACATCAACAACGACAGCGACCGTGCACGAACGGGCAAGGGCGTGTGGAGCAACGGAAAGTCTGCCACCGATAATTACTTGGCGACCAGCCCTATTGAAGGCACGTTGACTTTCTATTGGCGCAGCTTCGGAACCAGCGGATCCTACCCCAATGGTACGGTCTATGTCTATCAGTACGACGGAACGTCAATAGGCACGCTCATCCAGCAGACAGCTGCTTATAAGGGAAGCACTTGGAAACAAGAGACCATCGACCTGGGGAGTTATCACGGACAGGTGGCCATCGCTCTCTACTCTGCCTGCATCGATGACATTACTTACATGCCCTACGCTGCAGCCGAAGTGGCTAAGCTCGAAATCAACGGTTACGCATCGGGCAGCACCTTCGACTTCGGAACCGTGCCTGAGGGGGCCACAAAAACTTTTACGCTCAACAACACCGGTCTGGCCGACCTCAGCATCAGCAGTATCAGCGTGACTGGTGGATTCACCATCACTGAGGGGGCCACACTCACGTCGATTGCTGCTCAGGCATCAGCCCAACTGACCATTGCCACTCCTGCAGCTGACGCAGAAGGCCTGCTGACTGTGGAGTCAAACGATGCCAACAGCCCCTACACCATTTCGCTGAAGAGCACTTTCAAAGTTCCTGCTCCGCAAATGGGCATCAATATGACCAGTGTGAACTTTGGTCGTGTGACTGAAAACGCCTCGGCTGAGGTGACTGTCAGCAATACGGGCGATGCAGAGCTCGTTGCTGACATAGCGTCCGACAACAGTGAGTTCACGGTCAGTCCGGCAAGTCTTACCGTCGCTGCAGGTGCTCAGCAGACGTTCACCGTCACATTCATCTATGACGAGACAGCCTATGGTGCCCACGCAGCAACGATAACGGTCACTCCAAATGCCGGCAACCCCGTTTCCATCAGTGCGTCGGCAAGCATCAAGAATCCCAACACATGGACGGAAGACTTCGAGACGAATAGTCTTCCGAAAGGATGGGAGGCTGACGCCCTTTGGACCTTTGGCGATGGTGTAGCCCACGGGGCCTACCAGTATGCCACCACCAGCTACCTCACAACTCCGGCACTGATGGTCGATGGGCCGTCAGACCAGCTCACTTTCCAGGGACGCGAAGCAGGCATCTATCCTTCCATCAAGATTGAGAAATCACTCAACGGCGGTGCATGGACCGCTTGCATGACCATCAACAGCGACAACATCAGCGATCAGTGGCAGACCTATACCGTCACTGGCCTTGAGGCAGGAACCTATCGTTTCCGTTTTGTCAGTGACAGCTACGACTTAGACAATTTCGAAGGATTCGTGCTGAACGCCAACGCTCCTGCGATGGACTTCAAAGCTGAGGACTTCGTAGCAGGCAAAGTGACAACTGCCGCTTCGAAGACCTATACAGTCAGCAACAGTGGTACGGGTACGCTGATGGTCGATATCACCTCCGATAACGAGATGTTCACCGTCACGCCCGCCCAGCTCACCGTCACTGACCAGCCACAGCAATTCACGGTCACCTTCACTCCGCAGGAAGGCGTCTTCGGCAAGTTCGATGCTACAATTACTGTCACACCTGCCTACGATGCTGCACAAGCCGTTTCGTTCAAGGCAACAGCACAGGTGGTGGATCCAGAGGCATGGGCAGAGTATTTCGACGAAGAGGCGTTGCCAGAAGGATGGGATGTCATAGGAACCCTGTCAAACTGGACTTTTGCCAATGGAATGGCCAGCGGCAGCTACGAGCCTAACGGATGGTTAGTGACACCCAAGCTGATTGTAGAAGCAAACAAGGAACTCACCTTCCAGGCTAAGTCGAAACAATACAACACTGATATCAAGGTGCAATATCAGAAGGATGGCGGTGAGTGGACAGACCTCTTCAGTGAGGAGCGCAACAGTCAGGACGAGTTTGAGACCTTCACCATCAGCCAGTTGGAAGCTGGCACCTACCGTTTCCGCATTGCGACAGAGAACATCTATCTTGACAATTTCGAAGGATTCCGTTTGGTACCTTCTGAAGCAGTCAGGGAGACATGGTACGTCAGCTACACCTTCCACTATATGGGTTCTAACGACACTGAGCAGAAAGAAAGCGCTGTCGAGGAGATGGAGGTAGAGTTCGATGGCGATGACCTGGCCTTCAACTTC
Source organism: Prevotella sp. (assembly GCA_016284895.1). GTDB lineage: Bacteria > Bacteroidota > Bacteroidia > Bacteroidales > Bacteroidaceae > Prevotella. The sequence continues at coordinate 46,782 of JAEEPT010000001.1, forward strand.
CCCAACCCCATCAGGAGTAACACCTGGATGAAGGGTACAAAATCTACGGAAGAAGGCCCCGTGTCATACATCTTCCCCAACGGACAGTACATTGGCAAATTCGGAACCGAGGATGCCTACTACTGTGGATCAAACGGCAACGAACTCATCGACATGCAGTTCTATTATGATGAGGAGGCTAACACCTTCCATAACTTCCAGCACATCCTGATTAACAGTTCGCAGACCGTAGTCAACTACTGGGGCTACTTCTCCGACGTGGTGGTCAGCAAGACGAAGCCTGACTTTACGGGAATTGCACGGCAGCGCCAATGGAGCACCGCAACTGACAGAACCGTCTTCGACCTGCAGGGCCGACAGGTTAAAAGACCCTCCAAAGGCATCTATATCGTGGGTGGACGGAAGGTCATAAAGCGTTAGCATCTCCCCTCAGAAGAATCAGCTCCCTCTTATATCAGCTCCCTTATAGGGGACTTAGATATGAGGGGGAGTCTTCTTACACCACCAGAGCGAAGAAAAATCGTTGAAAACACAGCCTCCCCTAGTTTTTCGTTCGAATTTGTATGTGTGAACGAAAAAAATATGAGATTATTTCTTTTTTTCAGAAAAATTCGTATCTTTGCACTATCAACGTGGTGGCAGAGCGAATGGATAAGCAAGATATAAAAATATGGAACAGGAAGATATTACAAGCAAATGGCTTGATATAGCTAACCGGGACTTGGATGCGGCAGAATGGTTGCAACAAGGTGGACGTTGGTTGTATGTAGCATTCGAATGCCATCAGGCTTTGGAAAAATACATAAAAGCTTATTGGTGTGGAACTCGCGATGACACTCCACCATATTTGCACGACCACTGGCGACTACTCGATGGGTGCGGACTGATAGAGAAATTGAATGATGACCAAAAGCGGTTCATTGAGTATATGAAACCCATGTATATTGCCGCAAGGTATCCAGAACACAAACAGCGAGTCGCTGCGACTTTAAACGAAGATAATTGCAAAGACATAGTAAATCAAACAAAACAATTCAGACAATGGTTACACCAAGAATTCTTAGCCGCGACGAAGCTCTCCAGCTTGTCCGACACTATAAACGAAGAATAGCACCACGTTTTAATAACCAGGTAAAGGTTATGATGTATGGTTCATACGCCAAGGGGTGTCCCAACATGTGGAGCGACATTGACGTAGCAGTCATTGTTCCTAAGATTGACAATGACAAATGGCTCGAACAGTCAGCAGATTTAGTTCACGAGAGTCATCAAATGAACAGTCTTATTGAACCTGTTCTAATGGAAGATAATGAAAACTCTATCCTTTATTTTGATGTCATGCGCACAGGTGTCACTGTCTAACAACATAAGAAAGCAAAAAACAATTCAAATAAAAAGTTAACTTGAGAAAAAAGAGCAAGCTACTGCTCTTAATGCTCCTCTCAATCTTTGTGGGAGGAAAAAGGCTCTCGCGTGAGAGCCTTTTTTTATATGTTCTCTTGTTACTATGTCTAAACCAATGCAGACATAATAACATAAGAACAAGAGAATCAAAGTCACTATTTATATTTATTACTGTTACTATGTAACACTTATTGTTCTGAAAATGTTAAAAATACATCATTTTTTCCTGCAAAATCAAGAATAATTCACTTTTTTTATCGTTTATCATTTTTTTTCATTATTTTTGCGCGATAAATACCTATTTAATAGCTTAATCATATATAGTTCGTGTAACAACTCAAATCATATAAAAATAATTTAAATGCTTATGAAACATTTTTTTTACAAAAAGAAGAGTAGATGGCTACTCTTAGCAATCCTCGCAATGATGGTGGGGGCAAGTCCAACGTGGGCGGATGAACTGACTGTCTATGATGGTACGGCAACAAATGAATACCTTCCTATTCATGGCTATTATGCAGACACCCAGGGTACCGCTTCAGAATTTATTATTCCTGCAAACAACCTCACTGATCTTCAAAGTAAGGTGATAGAGCAACTGACATTCTATATTTCATCACAAGCCAGCAAGAAGTTTGGTGCTACTTTCAATGTCTATTTAGAAGAAGTTGCAGGCGACAACTACGATGACAGTTCTGCAAGCCAGCTTACAAGCAGTAAGACATTAGTCTATACCGGTACCCTTGATGCAGATGGTACTCCTTTGGTTATTCCTTTCGATACAGACTACACCTCTAATGGTGGTAACCTGCTCATTGCTACCGAGGTTACGCCCAAAGGCGCCTCTGCACCC
>JAEEPT010000088.1 GCA_016284895.1 Prevotella sp.
ATAGCCGCGCTCCTTGGCATAAGACGTTTCAATGGAGTCGATGACAGGTTCTGGCAATGCGTTGATCTGATCTAGAATGGACTGTGCCACCGTCTTCCTTCTGGCTGAGGGCGTGCTGGTGAATGAGAGGCTCTTGGTTCCCACATTGAATCCCTTGACGTAGTACTGATTGGTCTTCGACACGCAGGCTGCGTAAAGTCTGGTAAGCGTGCTGGGCGCATCAAAGAATATCTCAACAGTCTGACCGTTGGTTGCTTCCACTTCGTTGAGCACTTTGGCATCGGTATTGCCGTAAGGCGACTGTGTGAGAATCTGCACCTTGACTATGTCGTTCAGTTCGGCATTGGCTGTGACGGTGATAGAACTCTTCACGGTGGTTGACCAGTCTTGTTCGGACGAGAAGCTCACTCCGAAACGGTTCAGTACGTTCTGCTGAATCTGATCAGCAGTGTTTTCTTCTTGATTTTGGGGTTGTTGATAGAGGTCTTTCTCCTTTGAACAGCTGGAGAGGAGCAAAAGACCTACTGACAATGATAAAATGGCTTTTCTCATCATTTTCATTTTTGTTTTATGGTTTTTGAATCTTTCTTACAATCATCCTTGATGAAACGGTAATCCGTTTGAGTGAACAAAATTACGTCTTTTGCATTTCTCATCTTATTTATAATAAGAATATTTTAGTTATTTAACTTATTTTATATAAAAAAGTATCATCTTCGTTCATTTTCTTTGAAAAACAAAAAAGTCAGGAGTTGCAGAGAACTTCTGAAACTCCTGACTTTTAGAACTTTAAAGTAAGCCGTATTACTCTTCGCTGAAGTCGCTCTTCCCTACTCCACAGATGGGGCATACCCAGTCTTCGGGAATGTCTTCGAAGGCAGTGCCGGGAGCAATGCCGCTGTCGGGATCACCTACTTCGGGATCGTAAACGTATCCGCATACGTCGCAAACATACTTTTTCATCATTCAGTAATTGTTTTAGGGGTTAATATTAAGAACTATTCTCTCTCCTTTTCTCTCATTCCCTTCTCCACTATTTCACCCACCTTTTGCACAATGCTTTCGGGCTTGATAGAGTTCATGCAAGCATAGTCGCCGCGAGCGCAGGGATTCTTGCCGTAGATGCTGCATGGCCTACAGTCTAAGTCGCTCACTTGCAGCGCGTTGTCCTCGCTTTGCCCCCACCCCATGAAGCCTGCGTATGGATGTGTGGCACCCCAGATAGACACCACGGGTGTGGCTGTGAGCGAAGCCAAGTGCATGTTGGCCGAGTCCATCGAGATCATCACGTTCAGGTGGCTTATGAGGATGAGCTCTTGTGCCAGTCCGTTGGCGTGATCACCTACGTAGAGGCTCTGCTTCCATCGTTCAGTCCAGCTCTTGAACACGGCTTCTTCCTTCTCACCGCGTCCGAAGAAGAACAGCCGGGCTTTGGGATAGCGCGATACGAGCAGGCTGATGACTTGCTCCATGAGGCTCTGCGGATAAATCTTACCCTCATAGGTGGCAAACGGAGCGATGCCTATCCACTGTTCACCAGGCTGTTTCATACCGAAAATATCGGGTAGGAGGCTCAGGTTGCCAGTGGGGATGGGTGTATGAGCTGATTGTTTGGATTGTTCTGGATTCTCAAAAACAGTGCGGAAACACAGGTTCTCAGGGGCGATGGGATAGCCCAGTTGGGCAAACACATCTATGTAGTTCTGGAACGAGGTGGGTATGGGCTGGAGTACCTTGTGAGGCTGCGCTGCAGTGAGCTGACGGCGCTGGTTGCGATGCTTGTCGAGATGAGCAGTGGGGTAGTGGCCCATGCGGAACCTTATGCGCAGGTAGTTGCTGCGAAGCACGCTGTGCAAATCGGCAACAGCGGTGAACTGCTTGGCCGTCAGTCGGCGGTAGAGGGCGTTCAGACCTTTCATGCCGTGATATTCGTGTTTGATGTCGGCTCCCATGAAGTTCACGTTGGGTGACAGATTTTCGAAGAAGGGCCGTGAACTGGGTCGGCTGAGCATGGTGATGCGCAGCTCAGGATACTGGCGTGACAGCGCCCATATCACAGGCACGGTCATAGCCACATCGCCGAGAGCCGAGAATCGAATGACAAGAAGGTGCTGATGATGCATGGATAATGAGCCTTATTTTTTGTACAGCACAGGATTGGTGCTGGGGTCATTATACATTTTCATTTGTCGATAGACCTTCATCACCTTGCGGCCAGCAGCATAGTCGTCCAACAACTGGTCGATGGCCAGTGACAGGTCCTTCTGCTGTTCGAGCAGCACGCTCAGCTTCAGCTGGCAGCGTTGGCGATGGTCTTTGGAAGCATCGTCGCGGTCAACCTGTTCCTGCATGTGATAAATCTTCAAGGCAAGAATGCTCAAACGATCGACAGCCCAGGCCGGACTCTCGGTGTTCAGACGGGCATCGGGTAGGGGAGTCACATCGCTGTAGAGCTTGCGGAAGTAGGTATCAATCTCCTCTACAAGGTCGGTGCGGTCCTGGTTGGAGTGGTCTATGCGGCGTTTCAGGGCCAGCGCTTCAGTGGGATCTATGTGTGGGTCACGAATCAGGTCTTCATAATGCCACTGCACGGTGTCGATCCAGCACTTCAGGTAAAGGCTGTGCTCAATGCTGTCACGCGAGTAAGGATTATGAATAGATGTATCCACATTGTCGGTCAAGTGATAATCTTCAATCACTTGACAGAAGATGCGATTGGCTTGTTCTGTAAAAGTCATATCTGGTGAAAAATGTTTGCCACGTTTTAGTGTTTTGCAAAACTACACATTCTTTTCGAAATCTGCAACAATTCAATATTAATTTTAAGAAAAAATGTGTAACTTTGCAAACAAAAATCTGTTTATGGCAAAGAAAGACGGTCAGCTCACACCCATGATGCAACAGTTCTTCGATCTGAAGAAGAAGCACCCCGATGCGGTGCTTCTGTTTCGTTGTGGCGACTTTTACGAGACTTACTGTGAGGATGCGGTGATTGCCTCGCGCATCCTTGGCATCACCCTCACTAAGCGTAATAACGGCTATAACAAGGGCGACGAGATGGCTGGTTTTCCGCATCATGCGCTTGACACCTATCTGCCCAAACTGATACGGGCTGGCAAGAGAGTGGCCATCTGCGATCAGCTGGAGGATCCTAAGCTTACGAAGAAACTGGTGAAACGAGGCATCACAGAACTCGTTACACCCGGTGTGGCCCTGAGCGACAATGTGCTCAGCTATAAGGAAAACAACTTCTTGGCTTCGGTACACTTTGGTCGTGCCGCTTACGGTGTGAGTTTTCTTGATATCTCAACGGGCGAGTTCCTGGTAGGCGAAGGCACCCCCGACTATGTGGAGAAGCTATTGGGCAACATGCAGCCCAAGGAGGTGCTCTTTGAGCGCAGTCGCAAACAGGACTTTGAGCACTATTTCGGCTCACGCTATGTCACCTTCGAGCTCGATGAGTGGGCTTTTAACGAAGAGACCGCCCAGCAACGGCTGTTGCGCCACTTCGGTGTGAAGAACCTGAAGGGCTTCGGCGTAGCCCATCTGCACAGCGGCATCACCGCCGCAGGTGCCATCCTGCAATATCTGGAACTCACTCAGCACACGCAGATCAGTCATATCACCAGTTTACAGCGCATTGAAGAAGAGAAGTACGTGCGGCTCGATAAGTTCACCATTCGTTCGCTGGAGCTCATACAGCCCATGCAGGACGACGGACGGTCGCTGCTTGATGTGGTTGACCGCACCGTGTCGCCAATGGGCTCGCGCCTGTTGCGCCGTTGGCTGGTGTTTCCTCTGAAGGACTGTCAGTCCATTGAGGAACGGCTCGACGTGGTGGACTGCTTCTTCCGCGATCCCGACTTCCGCCAGACCATCGATGAGCAGCTGCATCGCGTAGGCGATTTGGAGCGCATCATATCAAGGGTGGCAGTAGGGCGCGTATCACCCCGTGAGGTGGTGCAGTTGAGAGTGGCGCTGCAGGCTGTGGCTGTTATCAAGGAGGCCTGCCTGAAAGGTGCTGATGAAGCTCACGAGCCACATAGGACCAAGGCCATTCTGGAGATAGGCCGACGACTGTCACTCTGCGAAGACATTCGCGACCGCATTGCACGTGAGCTGAAGCCCGATCCGCCACAGTTGGTGCAGAAGGGTGGGGTGATGGCCGACGGTGTGAACGCCGAACTCGACGAGTTGCGCCACATCGCCTATTCCGGCAAGGACTATCTGTTGCAGATACAGGAGCGCGAGGCTCGACAGACGGGCATTCAGTCGCTCAAGATTGGCTATAACAACGTGTTCGGCTACTATTTGGAGGTGCGCAACACCTATAAAGACCGTGTGCCGCCAGAATGGGTGCGCAAGCAGACGCTGGCTCAGGCCGAACGCTACATTACCCAGGAACTGAAGGAATACGAGGAGAAAATACTTGGTGCTGAAGACCGTATCTTGTCGCTTGAGGCACAGCTCTTTGCCGAGCTGGTGACTGCCATTCAGCAGTTCATCACACAGATACAAGTCAACGCTACGCTGCTGGCCAGGCTCGATGTGCTGTTGGGCTTTGCCAAGACTGCCGAAGAGCACCGTTACGTACGCCCCGTCATTGATGATACTGAGGTCATCGACATCAAGCAGGGCCGTCATCCAGTGATTGAGACTGAACTGCCGTTGGGTGAACAATATGTGCCCAACGACATACTCTTAGACAACGAGCGACAGCAAATCATGATTATCACTGGACCGAATATGGCCGGTAAATCGGCACTGCTGCGTCAAACGGCACTCATCGTACTACTTTCCCAAGTGGGATGCTTTGTACCAGCAGAGGCCGCGAAAATCGGTCTGGTGGACAAAATTTTCACTCGCGTGGGAGCTTCCGACAATATCTCACTTGGAGAATCGACCTTTATGGTGGAGATGACTGAGGCTTCGAACATACTGAACAACGTGTCGCCTAAGAGCTTGGTGCTCTTCGATGAGCTGGGGCGTGGCACCTCTACCTATGATGGTATCTCTATTGCTTGGGCCATCGTGGAATATCTGCACGAACAACCCAAGGCTCACGCCCGTACGCTTTTCGCCACTCACTATCATGAACTGAACGAGATGGAGAAGAACTTCTCGCGCATCAAGAACTATAATGTGTCGGTGCGTGAGGTAGATGGCAAGGTGATTTTCCTACGCAAGTTGGAGCGGGGTGGGAGTGAGCACTCATTTGGTATCCATGTGGCCGAGATAGCGGGCATGCCGCGCTCTATCGTGAAGCGGGCCAATGTCATTCTGAAGCAGCTGGAGTCGGAGAATGCGCAGGTGGGAAATGCGGCCAAGCCTACGGCTGAGATAGCACAGAGCCGTGAGGGCATGCAGCTCTCATTCTTCCAGTTGGACGACCCCGTGCTCATTCAGATTCGTGACCAGATTCTCACGCTCGACATCAATAATCTCACGCCAATGGAAGCACTCAATAAGCTCAATGATATAAAAAAGATATTAGGGTAAAAAAATAGAAAAAGAAAGAACCCTCCCCCAACCTCTGAACGAGGCGAAGGGAGGGTTCTTTCTTTTCTTATTATATCGGTAGTGCCAGCACAAATCGTGCACCGCCCTCATAGGTATTGTCGAGCAACAGATTGCCCCCCAGCTTGCGGGCTATCTTCTGGCTAATGGTCAGGCCCAGTCCGATGCCCTGTTCGAAGGTGTCTGACTTATAGAAACTCTCAAAAATCTTTTCCTGTTCTTCTTTTGAGATGCCCTTACCAGTATCGGTCACGCTGATGAGCACGCGCTGGTTGTCGGGCGACTGCTCGCAATGCAGCTCGATGGAGCCTTCTTTTGTAAACTTGATGGCGTTCTGTATGAGCTGTTCGAGTACCTTGCGCAGCCCCTCCTCATTGGTCTCTATCTGGAATCGGTTCAGAACCTTCGTGGTGTACTTCAGCTCTATGTTCGAACTCACCTTATCGCGGTAAGCATAGAGCACCGAAGGAAGGAACTGGTTGCAAAATATCTTCTTCGATTTGGGATAGAACTCATTCGACTCTTTATCGGCTACGTGCAGCATCTCATCTACGATGGTGGTGATGGCCTGCACGTTGGTATTGATACGATGCAAGAGGTCGGAACGCTCCTCAGCTGTCAGTTCTATCTGGGTGTTGTTCAGAATGTCGTTGAAGCCTGTGATGGCGTTCAGCGGTGTACGTATTTCGTGGCTTACTGAGCGCACAAACTCTGACTTCATCTTCTCGCCCTCCTCGGCCATAGCCAGTGCGGCGCGCAGCTGTTCGTTCTTCTTCTTGAGCGACTGACGGTTCTTGCGGGTGTGGAGAATACCGAGAGCGAGCAGGATGATGATGACCAGCGAGAGCGACAACACTACAATCAGCATCGTCTCATGGTCTTTGGCGGCTTTGGTCTTGGCGCGGGCTACACCGGCTTGCGCGTTCAGCTCGTTGAGGTTGGTGAAGAGCATGTCGGAGTTGAGCGAGTCAATACAATCAGCCCGTTGTATGCTCTCGTCGAGGCCTTTGTCCAGCTTGCCCATCATGCGGTAGATGATGATGCGCATGTCGTAGCAGCCCACGGTGTTCAGATCGCCCGTGTCATGGGTTAAGAGCATGTTCAGCGCCTCGTCGTAAGATTCTTCAAAAGCCTTATGAGCTATCTCCAGCACCTCCATGCCGTAGTTGTCCAGCCCTTCCTGACTGTTGTGGTAGTCGTGATAAACTTTGTAGGCTTTCATGAAGTCGTGCTTGTTGCCCACGACGAAATTGATCATCGCATCGATGTAGAGATAGACCTGCATGTAGGGTGGGAAAGTGGTAGCCTCCTGAAAGTACTTTTCGTTCCAGTACTTGGCTTCTGTGGGATTACGGAATAGGTGCAGATAGGCCAGGCGTGAGTATATGCCCATCTTCAATCCATTGTCGTTGCCAAGGTTGCTGACACCTTGCTCAAAATAGTAGCTCGCCATGCGGAAGTTGCCACGGCTCTCGAAGATGGTACCCAAAGCCATATACACCAGACTATAGGCATCGAAGTCTTCGGCCTTCATATCGGTCAGCATGTTGTTGGCACGCTTTAGGGCTTCCATTGGCCGGTTGTGCTCTGTGTCGTAGAGGCAGTTGTTCAGCTGCATCTTGTAGTATTGCAGGATGAGCCCGTGGCGGCGATAGTACTGCGAAAGTTCCTCAATGTTCTTGTAGAATTCATTCGGTTTGTCTCCACGGTTATAGTATTCTACAAACTGGTTATAGAGTCGCTTGTGCAAGCTGTCATTCCTAAAGTCGAATTCGGCAGCCCACAAGTTTGGAGGCAGCAAGCCAACAAGGATAATACTGAGAAAAATGGTCTTAATGGTTTGCATCTTGTGTATGTTGGTTAGAAATGTCTAGTGCAGGTGTTCCTGCCGTATGGTAGATTGAATTAACTTTAGTGGTGGCAAAGATAACAAAAAACGTCTGAATTATTTTTATTTTCAGACGTTTTTTTGTTTTTTTATCATTAAAGTGCCTATTCTTCAGGCTTGCATGTCTGGCTATAGCTTTTGAGCCTTTTTCCAGCCCTTCACCATATACCAGCCGCCTACGAGCACAAACGGCACGCTGAGCAGCTGTCCCATGTCGAAAAGCAGCCCTTCCTCGAAGGCTTCCTGCACCTCCTTGGTGTATTCAATGAAGAAGCGGAAGGTGAAGATGTAGAACAGGCAGAGGCCGAAGAAAAAGCCCGTGCCTACCATCTGCGGACGACGACGGTAGATGATCCACATGATGACGAACAGCAAGGCGTAGGCGATGGCCTCGTAGAGCTGTCCGGGATGGCGTGGCTGCATATCCACACGCTCGAAGATGAACGCCCAGGGAACGTCGGTCACGCGGCCTATGATCTCAGAGTTCATCAGGTTGCCCAGGCGGATGAAACAGGCGGTGATGCCCGTTGCAATGCCGATGTTGTCAACCACGCGCCACAGTCCAAGACCGGTCTTTCTCACGTAAAGAATCAGCGCCAGGATGATACCAGCCGTGCCGCCGTGTGAGGCCAGTCCTTGATAGCCGGTCATGTGCCACCCGCCTTGTGGGTCGATGTGTATGGGCAGCAGCATCTCCAGGAACCCGTTCCACGATGTAAGGAAGTAGTCGGGCTGATAGAAGATGCAATGGCCAAGACGGGCACCGATGAGGATGCCCAGGAAGCAGTACATGAACAGCGGTTCGAACAGTTCGTCCTTGATTTTCTGCTCCTTATATAGCTGCTTTACCACCAGATAGGCCAGCAGAAGGCCCACCAGCCAGCACAGCGAGTACCAGCGGAAGCCAAGTCCACCAATGTGGAAGGCCTCAAGATCGGGGTTCCAGAGGATGAAGAGGAACCCACCCCCAACCCCTCCCGAGGGGAGGGTAGTAAGGGATGTATTGAGTATCGAAGATACTGTTGTGAGTACTGACATACTGATTACTGATAACAAAGTATTTAGCATGATTGATAGATTCTCTATTTTTTATATTTCAAAATCTATTCAAACTCCCCTCCCCCGGGGAGGGGTAGGGGGTGGGTTTAAACATTGAATCTGAAATGCATGATATCACCGTCCTGTACCACATAGTCCTTACCTTCAATGCCCATCTTTCCGGCTTCCTTCACAGCGGCTTCAGAGCCGTAGTGGATGTAGTCGTCGTACTTGATGACCTCGGCGCGGATGAAGCCTTTCTCGAAGTCGGTGTGGATGACACCGGCGCACTGTGGAGCCTTCCAGCCCTTCTTATAGGTCCATGCCTTCACTTCCATCTCACCGGCAGTGATGAAGGTCTCGAGGTTCAGCAGCGAGTAGGCCTTTTTTATAAGACGGTTCACACCGCTCTCCTCCAGTCCCAGTTCCTCTAAGAACATCTGCTTGTCTTCATACGACTCCAGCTCGGCAATGTCCTCCTCGGTCTTGGCAGCGATGATCATGGTTTCGGCACCCTCCTCACGGGCTATCTCCTCCACCTTCTTCGTCATGGCATTGCCGTCTTTGGCTTCTGCCTCGCCCACGTTGCAGACGTAGAGCACGGGCTTGGCGGTGAGCAGGAACAGGTTGCGGGCGCAGTCTTGTTCTTCCTTGCTCTCAAACTCCACCACGCGTGCGTTCTTGCCCTGGTCCAGTACCTCTTTATAAGCCTTCAGCACCGTCACCTCTATCTTGGCTTCTTTGTTGCCTGCGGCAGCTGCTTTCTCGGTCTTGGCCAGACGGCCCTCAATGGTCTCCAGGTCCTTCAACTGTAGCTCGGTATCGATGATTTCCTTGTCGCGGATGGGGTCGATGGTGCCGTCAACGTGAGTGATGTTATCGTCCTCGAAGCAGCGCAGCACGTGTATGATGGCATCCGTTTCACGAATGTTGCCCAGGAACTTGTTGCCCAGGCCTTCACCCTTAGAGGCACCTTTCACCAGTCCGGCTATATCGACAATCTCGCAGGTTGCCGGCACGATGCGACCGGGATGAACGAGCTCGGCCAGTTTCGTCAGTCGCTCATCGGGTACGGTGATCACACCTACGTTAGGTTCTATTGTACAGAAGGGGAAGTTGGCTGCCTGCGCCTTTGCGCTCGACAGACAGTTAAAGAGCGTGCTCTTGCCCACATTAGGCAAGCCCACGATACCACATTTCAATGCCATTTTTCAGTTTAAACGTTTAAGATTTGCGTGCAAAATTAGCAATTTTATTTTATATAAAAGGAAAAAACAAGCTTAAATCGTTTGAAATCAGAGAAAACGGAGCAAGGAAAACTAGTATTTCTATTATCTGAGTGCTAAATGATTTTCTTATAACAACAATAAATGAGGGCGTTTCAATTTAGAAATGCCCTCATTTTTTTATTATATGTATTTGTTTTTTAATTGAAGTATTTATTCCACTCGGCGAAGTATTCCTTATTGAGGTCAATCACGTATTTGTAATTGCCTTTGTAGGTTATGAATTCACCCTTGAACACCGAGCCGCTGATATTGTCGCGGCTTTTCTTGTCGTAGGTCATGTAAACTTCACTCCAACCGTCTTGATGATAGGTAATCTCAATACGACCTTCACGCACTTTCCAGTCGAACTTACTCTTGTCACTTTCGGTACCATTTTTGAATTTTGACTCGTTCTTGAACTCCAATTGATAGCCAGTACCTTCGGTTTCAGTGGTTTTGTTGAATTGCATAACTACATATTTGCGGTCGTCGTTGGGATAATAGTTGGTTCCAGTGTCGCTCATGCGCTTATACTCTTGAATATGGCCTTGCCAGTCACCGATCAGGTTATTGGCGACTTCAGCGGGTTCAAATTCCTTTTCTTTCTCACAGGCAGTGAGGCACATTAAGACAGCAGCAAACACTGTCATGTAGGTCAGAATCTTTTTCATTTTTCTTGATGATAATAATATTAATAATGTTGTTTTGAACCAAACGATAAATTTGTTTTCTCTCATTTGTTGAAAACGTGTGCAAAGATAAGGCTAATCAGGCGAAAAGCCAAAGAAAAACGTGTTTTTTCTAACATTATCGTGTATCACAACCTCTTTTTTTTATTTCAGTGGCTACAAATATCAGCGGCAAGGTTGTTGAGTTGAAGGCATCGCTGGCGCATGTTTTCTATCTTTTCATTCTGCCAAGGGTAGGGACTCAGCATGAGCAGGCGGCCTTCTGCGCATGCCATCAGGTAGTGGGGTTGGGGCTTGAAGAAGGGAGGAAAGCCTTTCAACAACAGGACAATGAGGGGGAGCCGCGCCTCCAAAACAGCTGTGGCAATCTGTTTCTCGCCAGGGCTGATGCAAGGTGAGACGATGACTGCACCTTGTAGTGCTGCACTCAGGAAGTACTGTTTGCGTTGTTCTATCTCGTTGGGATAGAGATGACGCGAGCATTGCACCTGTAGTTTGACGGGGTTGTGGAGAAGGGACATATTGCCCATGATTTCCATATCGATGCCTGCAATGGTCTGTTTGCCTTGAGGCTTGAAGTATTGAGGGTTAGTGCGTTTCAGCAAGAGCCGTCTGGGGTTGTCGTCAAGGTAGCTCAACATGCGCTGAAGTTGGCCTTCTTGCAGTAGGATGCGGTCGTTGTAGCCTGGTTCCCAGAGAACTCCGGTGGCGTGGTGCGACTGTGGAGGGGCTGACTGAGGCGGGACGGACTGAGGAGGGACGGACTGAGGCGATGCCTCAGTGTACTGGACGGTGGGGAGGCGTTTGGTAGATGGCGACATCGTCGCTGTAATGACTCCCAGGTCGCGGGCAGCTTTCCTTGTACCTGCCTTGAAGCCATTGATGATGGTGCCAAGGTGGTGCGGCATGCTTTCTTTGACAAAGAGTACTCCATGGATATGGTCAGGCATGATGCAAAGCTTGATGACTGACACTTCAGGATAGTGAGCAGGAATGTTTTGCCAGCAGGCTTTTACCTGTTCTCCTAATGGTGTTAGGACTGTTCGTGGCTTGTCATCACCATTTGTGGCCAATGGGTCTCCTTTTAATGTGCCTAAAAGGGGCAATCGTCCCTCCGTAGCCATTGTTATCATGTAGATGCCTCGCTGGGTGTAGTCGTGCTCATCGCAACGACGCTTCATGGAGGGTTTCTTTTCTTGTTTCTTCGACCACTCAATGTGACTTTTCTTTTTTTCGTCCATGGTTTCTATTTCGTGGGGTTGACGGCGACGATGTCGCCGTTTACTGGACGGTTAATGGGCTTCGAGCCAGTTGCTGCCGAAGCCGCTGTCGGCTATGAGGGGCACGGCCATGTCGAAAGCACCCTGCATCTCTTCCAGTACGATGCGCTGCACTTGCTCTTTCTCTTCTGGATAGACGCTGAAGTTGAGTTCGTCGTGTACCTGCAGGAGCAGCTTGCTCTTGATGTGTTCCCTTTTGAAGCGTTCGAAGATGCGAATCATTGCCACCTTGATGATGTCGGCAGCTGTACCCTGAATGGGAGCGTTGATGGCATTGCGCTCAGCAAAGCCGCGCACGGTGGCGTTCTGCGAGTTGATGTCGGGCAGGTAGCGACGGCGACCGAAGAGGGTAGTGACGTAGCCCTGCTCGCGAGCCGTCTGCTTCGCTTTCTCCATGTAGTCGTGTACTTGTGGGAAGGTCTCGAAGAAGCCATCGATGAGCATCTTCGACTCATCGCGACTGATGTCGAGTCGCTCGGCCAGTCCCCATACAGTGATGCCATAGATGATGCCGAAGTTGGCGCGTTTCGATTTTGTTCGTTCGTCGCGGCTCACTTCTTCGATAGGCTTTTTATAGATGTTCGAAGCGGTAGCGGCGTGGAGGTCTTTGCCTTCACGGAACACGCGTATCATGGCTTCGTCTTGTGACAGATGCGCCATCACGCGGAGCTCAATCTGGCTGTAGTCGGCTGAGAAGAACAGGCATCCTGGCTCTGGCACGAAGGCCTTTCGTATCTCTTTTCCGTCCTCTCCGCGAATGGGTATGTTCTGCAGGTTGGGGTCGCTGCTTGAGAGTCGGCCCGTAGCGGTGATGGTCTGGTTGAACGAGGTGTGTATGTGACCCGTTCGCTTGTTGATGAGCGAGGGTAGGGCATCGACGTAGGTGCCCAGTAGCTTCTTCAGTCCGCGGTGTTCCAGGATGTCGGCCACAATCTCGTGTTTGTTGCGCAGCTGTTGGAGCACCTCTTCCGATGTCACATACTGTCCTGTCTTGGTTTTCTTGGCCTTTTCTACAATCTTTAGTTTGTCGAAGAGTATCTCGCCTACCTGTTTGGGTGAGGCGATGTTGAACGCCTGTCCGGCCAGTTCGTAGATGCGTTTTTCAATGTCGTTCATACGGTCGGTCAGTTCCTTTGATGTCTGAC
>JAEEPT010000089.1 GCA_016284895.1 Prevotella sp.
CAGGCAGACGGTTGTGACCAGCGGGCTCCAACAACGGGCATCGTCGGGCGTAAGCGCTATCAGCGCATCGAAGCGAGCAATGGTGCGTTTCAGCGACCAAACGCCCCACGCAGCTACCATCCGTCGTAAAGTATTCATCTGCTCACGCTGATAGAACACATGATCAATCATGCCTGTGTGGGCCTCCACAATCAGGCGTTCCGAGGTTCGAGCCTCCAGCAGAGCGTGCTGCTCATGAGCATCCTTATCGGTGCAGACCACCACATCGGTCTTGTGAGTTTCCAGAAAGCGACGCAAGCCAAGCGTGAGCCGACGACACAGCTGCCATCGCTTGAAAGGCCGCAACAGCAAGGGATAGTGGTAAGCGGAATAGAGCCGTACATTGAGGTTCACACACTGCACCTTTGGTGACAGCTCATAGGGATAAGGCTCGCCGTTCTGCTCGTAGGTGAGCATCGTGACCTGCCACCCCTCCTGCTCAGCCAGATAATTGGCCTTCTGACAGAAGACGCGCTCTATGCCGCCCCGACACACATTGGCATGATGCAGAAACACGATTCGCATAGCTCTTCACTCACTAACACTCTGACTGCACTTCACTCACCACTTTCGCCATCTGCACCTTCCATGAAAGGTGCTCCACCGTTTGACGAATCTCAAGCGGCGACATGCGCAACTGCTCCTCAAAGGCCACGATACGGGCCACGTCAACTGGCGACTCGTCGGCAGGAACCTTCAGCACGTAGGGCTGATGGTCGAAGTCGCTGTCGTTCTCGGAATAGACGAAGGGCAGTCCTCGACTGGCATACTCGCGGTTCTTCAGCGTCTTGATGTCGCTGATGCCACTACGATGTCGGGCCAGACTGCCAATGGCGAATGATGACTGATCGAACACGTCATTCAGGGCATCGCCAAACAGCTGGTCATGAAAGATGACCTTGTCCTGCAGACCGTACTTCTCTATCAGTTCGGCAAAGCCGGGCGCATGCTCGGAGTTGTGCATCTCAGTCTTCCACACACCGCCAACGATGTGGAAATAGACCGGCTTTCGCGGAGCAGCCGAAGCGGTGCGGTAGTATTCGCCCAACCCAGCAATCAGACGGTCGTACCCATGCCAGAAGTGTACCTCAGCCACACCGATGAGATGAAGCTCCCGAGCGGTATCGACACGCTGATGCAAGGGCATGCTGTCGAAATCGACACCATTGCTGATATTGATGGTGCGCTGTCCGAAGATGAGCTGTTCGCTGGTGAAGGTGACGATAGCTTCGAGCTGACGGGCCAGTTTGCGACGGTAGAGCTGATCGATGCGCAACTGCAGTCGCTCGATGCGCGAAAAGCCCTGAAACTCCTGATCGTAAGGATAGGTGGGTATCTCCATCACGCTCTTGATGCCTGCCTCCTTCAGGTCGCGGAAGAAGCGGGCCAACCAGGGATTGGCATTCTGGAAACAACGGGCATAGACCATCTGAATGCCATTGAGCACGCAGTAGTCGCGCAACGCGCCGTATGACGTGCGCTGCCGCATACCAGCCATACGCCCCGTGCCGTAGTCTTCAATGACGTGAAGGGTCGAAGTGCGTCCGTTCTCAACACTGATGAGCCGCTGCCAATGGCCATTCTCTCCACGATCGTAATAGCACAGGTGAACCTCATGGCCATTCTGCCACAGACCCTTCACCTGATAGTGTATTTTCTTTGAAATGCCGCTCACGTCGGAGAAGCCGTGATAGACCAGAAAGAGTATTTTCATCCTTTATGCTCGTGCAGTTTTAGTTTGACAAGTATTGCCACCCAGAGTTTGTACCAAGCCCATCGAGACTGCCGGTAGTCGGTGGCAAAGACGTATTGATGCTTGAAACGGGCTATGTTCAACTGATGCCCTCCCTCACGGAAGATGCTGTTCTTAGGCAGCACATTCTGCCGCCACAGATGCTCTTCATATTCGGTTGGCGAGAGGCGACTGATTTCCATGAGCGACACATTGGTGCCATAGTCTTGATGGCAGTCCTGAGTGACGCGCAGCAACCGTCCGTCGATGGTGATGAGCGAACCGCCATTTCGCCCGAACTCATTGCTGGTGCAGATGGGTGAAGCCGGATGCCGCCGGAACTCTCCGTGCTGCAAATCGTCGGTCACATAGAGTTCCTGATAGTAGAGCCAGTCGCGCTGATAGGACGTGAACAGATAATACGTGCCGTCCTTGACGTAGATGTGGCTATCGTTGAAGTTGTAGTGTATGCCATTCTTTCGCTCCTGATGCAGGAGTGTGCGCACTTTTGAGAAAGAAGTGAGCTCGGCATTGTCGGCCTTAAACAGATGGATGGCATCGCTCTCCTGCGACTCAGGCACCATATAGACCTGGCCTTGGTCTTCAAACACGTAAGGAAATGAGAGATGGAACGGCTGGCGGAGCACGATGACCGGTGCTGTCCACGACCGCAGGTCACGAGTCTTCACCATTGCAATCACGCCCGGGTCGTCCCAGTGCTGCAGCTCATAGAAGAGAAACAGCTCGTCGCCCTTCACAAAGAGGAACGAATCGGCCTGAAAGAGCACGGGCTTGGGCTTCCACAGACCTTTAATATCGAGTTGATAGACCAGCTGCTGCTCATTGAGTGCATCGAGCGAGAGCTGGTCGCTGGCAAAGATGGCTGCTGCGAAGGCACCTTCTTTTCTGAATAATCTGTCAAGCATCGGTTACTTTCCTTTGGTTAAACGTTCAAACAGCTCTCGCCATTGAGCCATAATCACATCGGCTCCGTAGCGCGCCATCGACTGCTTGGCCTTGCGGCCTAACTGACAACGCAGCTGCTCATCCTCCATCAGCAGGCACACCTTCTCGGCAAAAGCCTCTATATCACCGTCTTTTACAAGGAATCCATCTTCCCCATCGGTGATGATATAGCGCGGACCGCTGGGGCAGTTGAACGACACACAAGGAACGCCACACCCCATAGCCTCCTGCAGCACCACGGGAAAGCCTTCGAAGCGCGACGTGAGCACACAGATGGAGCTTGACATGTACTCCTGAAGCATGTTGCGCGTGGGAGGCATAAACGCAATCTGCTGTTGCAGACCGTACTCCTGTACTTTGGCTTTCAGTTCGTCGAGCATAGCACCGGTGCAGAACATGCGCAGCGTCCAGTCAGGATGCCGCTGAGCCACCAGTCGCCACACCTCTATCAAGCGGTCGGGTGCTTTCTCGTATTCGGCACGGCCCACATAGATGACGCTCTTCTCAGTAAGCGGATTGGTCTCAAGAGGATAGTACTGCACAGCATTGTTGATGACCTTCACCTTGCGCACAGGAGCCCAAAGTTCTTCCTCCAGCGTGTTGAGCACCACCACCTCGTCGAACCTGAGTGCCGAGGCGTTCAGCTGGTGCTCTATATAGGCAGCCAGCAGGCGGTACACCCCACCCTTCAGCCGCAGATTGGGCAGCGCTCGTATGTTCTTCTTCGTGGTGTGTACCTCAGCAATAGCAGCTTTGGCATACTTCTTGAACAAGCCTACGAACTTGGCATCGCGACTGAACGTAGAAATCACTACATCGGGACGAATCTGCCCCAACATGCGGTTCAGTCCTTTCTCATAACGACGCATTAGCTTCAGATAGACCGCGAGTCGCTTCAGCGGACCATACTGGTACTGCTGGAAGAAGTTGATACCAAGATCTACCAGATGCACTTTCGGCGAGAGCGGGAAGAACGGTGGCAGACCGTTCTGGGAGTCGGTAATGAGATAGACCTCATAGCCCCAGTGGTCGGCCATATAGTTGGCTTTATTGATGATAATCTTGTCGGCACCACCCACATTGATGAAGGCCGGATAGATATAGGCAATCGTCATAAGCATTAGCGTTTTTTCAGATGAAGTACACCTCGCAGCGCATTGCCCACCTTACGGCGCAGCAATGCCCAGAAAGGCCCCATATCACGATGGTCAATATAAAGATAGGAGTCGGCCCTTCGGAAGTCGCCCAACCACTGAAAGAAGGAGGTGCTGCCCTTAGCAACCGACTCTTTCAGATCCTCCATCTCATACATCACCACCAATGGCTTGTCACGCAGCTGAAGGTCGCTCTTGTCTATGTGTTCCTGCAAGGTCCATTTGGCAAAGAGCCAAGGGAGATTCGCCCCGAAGTCGGCACAGGCATGATTGAACATCGTGTTGCGGAAGTTGATTTCCATGAAATAGGCTGTGCCGTCGGCATCAACTATCAGTTCGAGTTCGAAGATACCCGTATAGTGTGCAGAACGCATGAGGTGTGACACTTTCTGCTCAAGCGAGGCATCGGTAAAGGGCGTAATCTCGCTGAACACGCCAAAGCCGTTGTTGGCAAATCGGAACGACGACTTCTTGACGAGCAAGGCCACCTCGCGTCCGCCATCAATGCTGATGCCCTCAATGGGTGTCTCGTCTTTCTTGTGAATATACTTCTGCAGCAGCACCTCGTCGATGCCCATGTGCTGATAGGCATCGAGCAGTTCTGCCTCATTGTGGCAAACGAAACAGTTGGCTTTCCAATAAGGGTTCAGCGAATTCGAAGCCTTAGTGAAGATGGGATAGCTGAGCGTGTGCGGCAGTTCGCCCCGCTTCACCTGCTCAGTAGGAATTACGTTCAGCCCGCATTCATGAGCCAGCGCCATCTGTTCTTCCTTATTGATGAGCTGGCGTATGCGTCCCTTCTGCCCTGCATTCCAGAAATAGAACTTCCCTTCGAGCAGGTCGTAGCAATCGTCGATGGCACACATGAAGTCATCGCGGTCGGTATAGAGAAACGGCTTCACCGCCTCGTTGCCCCAGTGCTCAGCCACATAGCGCGGAGCCTCGGCTATCGACTTCACCTGATGCAGTTCACCCAGATACTTGCTCTTGGTTATCAGATAAGGTTGCTGTTCGGTAATGACTACGATGGGCTTGATGCCATGCTCGCCAAGACAGCGCATCTGTCCGAGCGTGTTGCTGTGGTCGCTGCCTATGATGATAAACTTATGCTGTGCTAATTCCATGAATTCACAAATTTGATGCAAAAATACTTCTTTTTTGTCAGACCGCCAACTTCTCACTCTATTTATTTAAGTGGTACGCACGAAAACGCCCTCATCTCTCAGCGAGTTTAACTTAAACACTCGGAGCGTTTGACTTAAACTCTCGGAGCGTTTTGCTGAATGAGCGCAAAGACAATTTATTTGGTAGTTTGAGGATTTCTTCCTACTTTTGCATGTGCAATAAAAAAATATATGGAAGAGAACATCAAATTCAGCGTTACGATTCCTGCCTTCAAAGACAAATACCTGAAGGAGACCATCGACAGCGTGCTGGCACAGACCTACCAGAACTATGAGGTGGTGATTGTGAACGACGCATCGCCCTACGACCTCGACAGCATTGTGAGCCAGTACAGCGACCCACGCATTCGCTATTTCAAGAACAAGAAGAACTGTGGAGCTCGCGACGTGGTGGACAACTGGAACATCTGCCTGAGCCACGCTACTGGCGACTATCTGATTTGCATGGGCGACGATGACAACCTGACACCCCGCTGCCTGCAGGACTTTGCAGAGCTGATAGGGAAGTATCCTGAACTGGACTTGTTTCATGCCCGCAGCGAGATCATCGACGACGACTCAAAGTTTGTATGTCTGCTGGAGGAGCGACCTGAGTGGGAGTCGGTCTATTCACTCATCTACAACCCACGCAACACCCATCTGGGCGACTGGCTCTTCAAGACTGATACGCTCCGACGGAACGGAGGCTTCTACAAGCTGCCCTTCGGATGGCAGAGCGACGACATCAGCGCCTTCATCGCAGCAGCCAGTCACGGCGTAGCCAACACGAAAGAACCTGGGTTCCAATATCGTGGCAACGGCCTTTCCATCAGTCATGACTTGAAGTGCATAGAAGACAAGATAGAGGCTGTAAGAGCCTCGGTAAGATGGCGGCTCGAATTCGTGGCCGATAAGCATCCCAACAATGCTGATGACCAGCGGTTGGTGGAGCTGATCAAGCGTGATGCCAAGAAATATGAGTACAGCGAGATTGACGATATGGTGGAGTTCGACATCAGAAAGAACTTCTGGAGCCGCAGCTGGTTCTGGCTATGGAACAGGGGCAAGCACGGCATCTCAATGAAACGCTACGCGAAATGCGTGCTGAAAACCATCAAGTATAAGATAAAGGGGTGATTCTCACCCATTTATGCTTTTCAACTGAAGCTTCCTATCCTAATAATGAACGTTAAATTATTAAAGTTTCCCACCTTTTCTTTTTAACCACGAATTTCTCGAATGACACGAATATTCTTTGATAAAACAGCATTTTTCGATTACATCTGAAGATGTAGCGAATTATACAAATTGGCTGCGCTGCCAAAATTCGTTAAATACGTTGGTCGTTACGACCATTTGTGAAATTTATTGTCAGCCGCATGGTTATTCGTCATATTCGTGAAATTCGTGGTTTCAAAAAGGTGGGAAAGTTGAGTTAAGTTATTATTTGTCAAGATTTGAGCGCTCGATCTTTGGTCGAGCGCGCTAATTCTTGATGAATAAAAAAATCCAGGATACTTAAGTTTATATCTTCTTTATGCTCTATTACTTCTTTACCAGATTCTCTTCCGAATCCTCGTAGTGATCGGTCTTGTGGAAGATGCGGGTGATGCCCTTGCCCTGAATCTTGACGCGGTTCCACAGGCTCTCCAACAGCGAACTCTCGTTGAGCGTGCCGTAGCCCGTCACGGGACGTGCCTTACGGTTGTAGAGGAACGCAATCTTTCCAAACCGTTTCAGTTCGAGCGCCAGCGAGCCGTCTTCTCCTCGACGAATGTCAGTCCGGATCTTCACCTGCTTGGCATAGTCGGCACGAAAGGCAAAGGTCATGCCGCGAATGTTCAGTTCGGGCCGCTTAAAATGCTGCACCCAGAGGAAGGTGTCGCGTATCAGTTCGAACATGAACAGTCCGAAGGCCGAATGTTTCTCGTCAGGATAGAAGCTCCAGAAGGTTCCCACGCAAGACACGTCTGGCTTTGACAGTTTCCCCATCATCAAGTCAACATACTTTGGAGGATAGAACGTGTCGGCATCGATAAAGAAATGATACTTGCCGCGTGCATGCTCCAACCCACACTGGCGGGCAAAGCCTGGGCTCTGCTTTGTCTCATTATAATATGGCAGTCCGAAGGCCTGATACACCACTTCGGTCTCGTCCTTCGAATTGTTGTTCACGCCCAGAATCTCGATGGGATACTTCGTTTGCAGTTCGCTGAGCGACCACAGGCAGGCCGGCAGCCTATGTGCCTCGTTATAGGCAATGACAACCACCGACACCAAGGGCTCGCTGCTCTGCAAGGCTGCCAGTCGCTCGCGGGCCTCACTCACCACCTGCTGAGGAACTTCCTGAAAGGGTTTTCCGTAAATGGAAAGATATTTTTCGTACCAAGCCATGATGTGCTTATGCTAAATGATCAAACAACTGTTTCCACTTCTCTGCCAGCACGTCTAAGCGATAACGCTTCACGTTCTCCAAGGCGCGACAGGCCATCTCCCGTCTCAGCTCTTCGCTCTGCATCATTCGTATCAGGGCATCGGCAAGCTGACCTACCTCACCTGTCGGCACCAACAGTCCGTCTTCGCCATCGGTGATAATGTCTTTCGGGCCGCAAGGACAATCGAACGACACCACAGGCAGTCCGCAGGCCATTGCCTCGACCAGCACCATACCGAAGCCCTCGAAGCGAGAACTGAACACGAACAGCGAGCTACGGCAATAGGCTGCCTGAATGTCGGGAGTAGTGCTTTCCAAGTGGCAGCGACTCATGTCCAGACCCAGTGCTGCTGCCTGCTGCTCGTAGGGAGCACGCTCGCCCATTCCGTAAATAGAGAGCTGCCACTCAGGACAAGCCTTCTCTACCCTGCTCCAAGCCTGCAGCAGCAGGTCGAAGCCCTTCTGATAGACGTAGCGCCCGACGGCAATGACCTGATGCTCGTTCAGCGGACTCTGACGAGTAGGTTCGAACGACAGCGGATCGGGAATCACACACACATTGCTCAGTTCTGGCCACGCCTGGCGGTCTTCCTCGGTAAGCACCACAAACTGGTCCAGCCTCTTCAGCTTCGACACCAAACTACGCATCCAGAACTTGGCAAACAAGTTCTTCACGAAGTTTGCCTCGTTGGCTTCAAAGTTGCGGTAGTTGGCGCGGTTCACGTGCAGTTCGCCCATCTTCTTGCTCCCATCCTTGATACTGCTGAGAAAGTTGACCTCGCGCCGCAACAGGGACACAGTGATATCGGGGCGAAGGCGCATCAGTTCCTCCTTCAGTCGCTTGCGGAACAGTCGCTGTTTCTTGAGATAGACAAAGATTTTCTTGATGAAGGAGCAAGTCCACAGTTCTTCGAAATTGATGTCGAGATGGATGACCTTGACCTTCTCCGACAATGGATAGAAGAACGACTTTCCCTTGCCATCGGTCAGGATGATGGTAATGTCGTAGCCGAAGTGTTCGGCAAAGTAATTGGCCTTCAGCGTGAGCACGCGCTCAACGCCGCCTGCCATATAGAGGGCGGGGGTGCAATAGACTATTTTGTGCTTTCGTGCTTCCATTTTGCCAGCTTCTTGCATATATCGATTGCAAAAATACAATTTTATTTGGAAAAAACGTACAAAAACACTATCTTTGCGCAGTTTTTCATCAAGCTATGCCCAAAGTCAGCATCATCATACCCGTCTATAACACGGGGCAATATCTGGAAGAGACCCTACAATGTCTCTGCAAACAGACACTTTTCAATATTGAAATTCTGGTGACCGACGACGGTTCGACCGACAATAGTGCCGACATCGTCAGACGCATGCAGCAGAAAGATGAGCGCATCAGGTATTTCTATGAAGACAACCAGGGACAGTCGGCTGCCCGCAACAGGGCGCTGCGCCACGCTACAGGCGACTACATCTACTTCATGGACTCCGATGACCTGCTTGACACCGATGCTCTACGACAGTGCTACGAATATGCCGAGACTACAAAGGCTGACTTCATCTTCTTCGATGGTGACATAGAGCGCGAAGAAGGCGCACAAGAACTGCCCTGGAACTATAAGCGCACTCATCTTTTCGAAGAGCGCAAGCCCTATCGCGGCGAAGAACTGCTGAGTCGTGTGATAGACGAGCGCAAGCACAGTTGCGTGGTGTGGCTGCTGTTCATCAGGCGTAGCTATCTGGAGCGCATCAAACTGCTTTTCCATGAGGGCATCATCCATGAGGACGAGCTCTTCACCACCAAGCTCACTCTGCAGAGCAACCGCGTCTATTGTCTGAAGAAATGTTTCGTCACCCATCGCGTCAGATCAACATCGACAATGGGCACCCGTTTCTCGCGCTACAATGTTGACTGCTATCTCACCGTCATCGACGAACTGCTGCGCTATCATCGCTCTCCCATCATCCACAAGTTTGCACGCTACACGCTCACCCTCGTTTTCTACACAGCCCACCTCATTCCCTTCAAAGACAAGCCCGGCGTCTTCTGGCGTGCCTTCTGCTCTGGCTACCTGAAATACATCTCCCTGAAGTCGCAGTTAGTGTTCTGGCTGAAATAACTTCCCTACTCTATTCCGTTGAATACTTAAATGCATCGAACGAGCCGTCCGATGCGTTTAACGAGCCGTTAGATGCGTTTAACAAGCCGTCCGATGCATCGGACATATCGTGAATGTTGTGATGGGCTGTGAAAATATCTCTAATTCGTTTCGCTATCTCAGCATTATTTCGTAATTTTGCGGCTTGTAAAGCTATTGCCCCGTTCGTTCAGGGGCTAAAAATGTAACAAAATGAAAGTAATGAAATTTGGCGGAACGTCCGTAGGTTCCGTAGAAAGCATCCTGAGCCTGAAGAAGATTGTAGAGGCTGAACAGGAACAAGTGATTGTCGTGGTGAGCGCACTGGGAGGTATCACCGACAAACTTATCGCCACCTCCCAATTAGCCCTCAATGGTGACGAGGCATGGAAGGATGAGTTCGATGCTATGCAGAAACGACACCACGACATGGTGGATGCCATCATCACCGACAAGCAGAAACGAACTACACTGCTCGCAACGCTCGACGATCTGTTTGAGCAGTTGCGATCTATATATTATGGTGTCTTTCTGATTCACGACCTGAGTCAGAAGACGCAAGCCACCATCGTAAGCTATGGAGAGCGGCTCAGCTCGCACATCGTGGCTACGCTCATCAACGGGGGCGTGCGCTACAACAGCCGCAACTTCATCAAGACCACGCCCAAGCAGGGCAAGCACGTGCTCGATGCCGAACTGACCAATCAGCTGGTGAAGGAATCGTTCTTGACAGCAAACTCTCCACTCTCCACTCGCAGTTCTCGACTGGTTCCCGTAGTGCCGGGCTTCATATCAAAAGACCGCGACACAGGCGAGACAACCAACCTGGGACGTGGCGGCAGCGACTACACCGCTGCCATCATTGCCGCTGCACTCGATGCCGACGTGCTGGAGATATGGACCGATGTAGATGGCTTCATGACTGCCGACCCGCGCGTCATCAAGACGGCCTATACCATCAACGAGCTCAGCTACGTGGAGGCAATGGAGCTGTGCAACTTCGGTGCCAAGGTGGTCTATCCTCCCACCATCTACCCCGTCTGCGTGAAGAACATCCCCATCAAGGTGAAGAACACGTTCAATCCGCAGCACCCCGGCACGCTCATCAAGCAGAAGATAGAGAACGACCACCGCATGATCAAGGGCATCTCGTCAATCAAAGGCACTACCCTCATCACGGTGACTGGTCTGTCGATGGTGGGTGTGATTGGCGTGAACCGACGCATCTTCTCCACGCTGGCAGAAAACGGCATATCGGTGTTCATGGTGTCGCAGGCATCATCGGAGAACTCAACGTCTATCGGTGTGCGCGACGAGGATGCCAATCGTGCAGTTGAGGTGCTGAACATGGAGTTCTCGAAAGAGATTGTCACAGGTGCCATGTTCCCCATGCATGCCGAAAGCGGACTGGCTACCATCGCTATCGTGGGCGAGAACATGAAGCACACACCAGGTATTGCCGGTAAACTGTTCGGCACACTGGGACGTAGCGGTATCAGCGTGATTGCCTGTGCACAGGGAGCCTCGGAGACCAACATCTCTTTCGTTGTGGATGCCCGACTGCTGCGCAAGTCGCTCAACGTGCTCCACGACTCGTTCTTCCTGTCAGAATACAAGGTGCTCAACCTCTTCATTTGCGGCATAGGCACTGTGGGCGGCAACCTCATTGAGCAGATTAACTCACAATACAAGCAACTGAAAGAGACCCGACAGCTGAAGCTGAAGGTGGTGGGCATTGCTTCGTCGAAGAAAGCTATCTTCAATCGTGACGGCATAGACCTGCGCACTTATAAGGAACTGATGGCCAACGCTGAGCCCAGCAATGTTCAGCGACTGAAGGAAGAAATCATCAGCATGAACATCTTCAACTCGGTGTTCGTCGATTGCACGGCTTCGGCTGACGTAGCAGCCATCTATCAGGACTTCCTCGACCATAACATCTCAGTGGTCACAGCCAACAAGATTGCTGCCAGCGGTCCCTACGATGCTTATCACAAACTGAAGAAGACGGCTCTGCAACGCGGCATCAAGTTCCTCTTCGAGACCAACGTGGGGGCTGGACTGCCCATCATCGGCACCATCAACGACCTGCTGAACTCGGGCGACAAGATTCTGCGCATCGAGGCCGTACTCTCCGGCACGCTCAACTTCATTTTCAACACCATCTCTGCCGAGGTACCCTTCTCAGAGACGGTCAGACTGGCCAAGGAGAAAGGCTATGCCGAGCCCGACCCACGCATCGACCTCTGTGGCAAGGACGTGATTCGCAAGTTGGTCATCCTGACCCGTGAGGCAGGCTACAAGGTGGAGCAGGACGATGTGGAGAAACATCTGTTCATGCCCGACAGCTTCTTCGAGGGCTCGCTCGACGACTTCTGGAAGAACCTGCCACAGCTCGATGCCGACTTCGAAGCCCGTCGCAAGGTGCTCGAGAGCGAACACAAGCGCTGGCGCTTCGTGGCCAAGATGGAGAAGCAGGACGACGATATGGGCTTCAAGACCACCGTATCGCTTGAGACCGTTGATCAGCACCATCCGTTCTACGGTCTGGAGGGTTCCAACAACATCGTGCTGCTCACCACCGAGCGCTACAAGGAGTACCCCATGCTCATCCAGGGCTACGGAGCCGGAGCCAGCGTCACCGCTGCTGGCGTGTTTGCCAACATCATGTCAATCGCTAATATTTAAAAATAACCCATGAAGCACATCATCATTCTCGGCGACGGTATGGCCGATCATGCCGTTGAGCGCCTCGGAGGAAAAACGCTGCTGCAATATGCCGACAAGCCCATGATGGACCTGCTGGCAAAGAACGGTCGCACAGGCCGTCTCATCACCGTACCCGAAGGCTTTCCCCCAGGCAGCGAGGTGGCCAACACCGCCATCCTGGGCTACGACCTGAACAAAGTGTATGAAGGACGCGGACCGCTCGAAGCCGCCTCGATAGGCTACGATATGCAGCCCGACGACTTCGCCATACGCTGCAACCTCATCACCCTTGAGGACGGCAAAATCATCACACATAACGGAGGCAACCTGCAGACAGAGGATGCCCGCGTGCTCATCGACTACCTGAACGAGCACTTGGGCT
>JAEEPT010000090.1 GCA_016284895.1 Prevotella sp.
ACTGACCTGAGGTGGGGCCGCGTTGACGATCCTAAGAAGGTGGTTGAGCTCGACCAGAAAATCAATGTGGTCATCCTCGACTTCGATGAAGAGAAGAAGCGCATTGCTCTCGGTCTGAAGCAGCTCACTCCTCATCCTTGGGATGCTCTGGATGCCAACCTCAAGGTGGGCGACCACATCAAGGGTAAGGTTGTCGTGATTGCCGACTACGGCGCATTCGTTGAGGTTCAGCCCGGCGTTGAGGGCCTGATCCACGTGAGCGAGATGTCTTGGAGCCAGCACCTGCGTTCAGCTCAGGAGTTCCTGAAGGTGGGCGACGAGGTTGAGGCAGTCATCCTTACACTCGACCGCGACGAGCGCAAGATGTCGCTGGGCATCAAGCAGCTGAAGGAAGATCCATGGGAGGCTATCGAAGTGAAGTATCCTGTTGGTTCGAAGCATACAGCTAAGGTTCGCAACTTCACCAACTTTGGTGTATTTGTTGAGCTGGAAGAAGGCGTTGACGGCCTGATTCACATCAGCGACCTGAGCTGGACAAAGAAGGTGAAGCACCCCAGTGAGTTTACAAAGGTAGGTGATTCTATCGACGTTATTGTACTCGATATCGACAAGGAGAACCGTCGTCTGAGCCTTGGTCACAAGCAGCTTGAGGAGAATCCTTGGGATGTATTCGAAGCTAAGTACACAGTAGGTTCTATCCACACCGGTAAGATTACTGAGCTGTTGGAGAAGGGCGCTGTAGTACAGCTTGACGAGAACGTTGAGGGCTTCGCTACACCTAAGCACCTCGTTAAGGAGGATGGTTCACAGGCCGTTGCTGGTGAGGAGCTGCCCTTCAAGGTGATTGAATTCAACAAAGATTCTAAGCGCATTATCCTCTCTCACAGCCGCACTTTCGAAGATGCACAGCGTGAGGAGAAGCGCACAGCTCGCAAAGCAGCTGCTCCCCGTCAGAAGAAGGACGATGCTCCGAAGATTGAGAATGTTGCAGCCAGCACCACTCTGGGCGACATTGATGTACTTGCACAGCTGAAGGCTCAGATGGAGCAGGGCGAATAATATCCTTCCTTACATTAGGATTTTAATATCCAAGACCGCGTTTCCAACACAGGAGACGCGGTTCTTTTTGTATTTTTTTCCACCATGTGAACAGAATATCTATAAAAAACAGTACCTTTGCATGGAGAAAAGTCACCCCACGTCTATACCGTAACGACTTGAAACTTCAGATTCCGAATGTTCAACAAAAGAAGTAACAACATGAACCAACTCAAGTTACAAGAATACAAGGAGGCTGTTTACGATGAATTGATGAAGGCTCAACTGAAAAAAACGCTCAAAAAGAGAATTCAAGCAATCATCGTAGGTAAGAAGAAATATCGCGATAGTAATTATACTGAGCGCCAATTGGCAACAGACTTGAATACGAACGTACGCTACATATCTGCTGCAATACAAACTCACTATCACACCAACTTCACTACATTCGTCAACCAGTTACGAATAAAAGAGGCCATATCGCTAATGACCTCACCACGATCCGATTCGTTGAGTATCGAAGAAATTGGTTATCTCGTTGGTTTTGCCCATCGGCAAACATTTCATGCAGTATTTCTGAAACATACAGGTATGACACCGAGAGCCTATAGAATGCAAAAATCACTTAACCCATCCTAAGAAGAAGAAGTAACAAGCATAAAGTAAAAAAAATTATGAACACAGACTTTAGATATACTGACGAGACTTTTGCCGACATTCAGCTGTTGCGCTATCGTCTCAACAGCTTTGAGAACCTGACACTTCAACAGAAGAAGTACATCTACTTTCTATCAAAGGCCACACTCTTCGGGCGTGACATTACCTTCGATCAGTTCGGAGCCTACAACCTACGTATCAGGAAAGTGCTCGAAACCATTTATACTGACCAGACAATTGACCACACCACAGAAGAATTCCTACAATTGGAGACTTACTTAAAGCGCGTGTGGTTCTCCAATGGCATTTATCATCACTATGGATGCAACAAATTTGCCCCCAACTTCACCGAAGCCTTCCTTCTGGATTGCATGACAAAGGTTACAGCTACACGTCTCCCATTAAAAGAAGGACAAACTGTTACAGAACTGTTTGAAGAAATACGTCAAATCATTTTCAACCCCGAAGTCCAGCCCAAGCGCGTAAACAAAGCCGACGGTGAAGATCTCGTAAAAACTTCAGCTTGCCATTTTTATGAGGGTGTGACGCAACAAGAAGCAGAACACTTCTATGACGAGAAGAAGAAGATGTCTGCAGCTGATTCTGAACCACTTTCATTCGGACTAAACAGCACACTCACAAAAAAGAATGGACAGATTGCAGAAGATGTGTGGTGCATGACAGGGCGATATTCAAAGGCAATCAGCCAAATCATCTACTGGTTGGAAAAAGCGAGAACCGTTGCAGAGAACGATTTGCAGAAAGATATCATCAAACTGCTCATCAAGTATTACGAAGTCGGTGATTTGCGCTACTTCAACGAATACTGTAAGAAGTGGGTAAGCTGTCTTGACGGAAAAGTAGATTTCATCAACGGTTTTATTGAAGTTTATGGAGACCCACTTGGACTAAAAGGTTCTTGGGAAGGACTTGTGGAATATGTAGATGAAGAAGCCACCCATCGCACCACCATCATTAGCCAGAACGCACAGTGGTTTGAGGACCATTCCCCTGTTGATCCCCTTTTCCGCAAAAAACAAGTAAAAGGAATATCTGCCAAAGTGATTTGTGCTGCTATGCTCGGAGGCGACGAATACCCCTCAACCGCCATAGGCATTAATCTTCCAAACGCTGATTGGATACGGGCAGAATATGGTTCAAAGAGCATCACCATATCAAACATCACCGATGCTTATGATAAGGCAGCACGAGGAAATGGCTTTCGCGAGGAATTCATTATTGACAAGAACACCCTTGAGTTAGTCAACCTCTATTCTGATGCCCTCGACAATTTACACACCGACCTTCATGAATGTTTAGGACATGGCAGTGGACAGTTATTGCCTGGCACCGACCCCGATGCGCTTAAAGCCTATGGCAACACAATAGAAGAAGCGCGCGCTGACCTCTTCGGACTATACTATGTCGCTGACGAGAAGTTAGTTGAACTGGGCCTGACTCCGGATGCCAAAGCGTATCATTCACAATACTACACGTACATGATGAATGGCTTAATCACTCAACTTGTCCGTATTGAACGGGGGCATCAAATAGAAGAAGCTCACATGCGCAATAGAGCACTTATAGCCCGCTGGTGTCTGGAGCATGGCGATGCCATGAAACTCATCAAGCTCAACGGCAAGACCTATCTTGAGATAAGCGACTACCCCCAATTACGCCATCTGATAGCCAGGCTTCTTGCCGAGATACAACGCATCAAGAGTGAAGGAGACTATGAGGCAGCCAGGTCATTAGTCGAACAATACGCTATCAAGGTTGACCCCATCCTACACGAAGAGATCCTGAGACGTTATGAGCGACTACACATAGCACCCTATAAAGGATTTCTCAACCCAAGACTTCAACCCATATTTGACGCCAACGGTGAGATCATCGACATAGAGCCTTACTATGGTGAGAGTTATGCTGAGCAAATGCTGCGTTACAGCACCGAATACGGAACACTCATTTAGATCCAACTAAAAGTATGAACGAGGATATTCAAGAGCGAGTAAAAGAAATCAAACGTTCGTTCCGTCTGATGATGGACGGAGCAACATCGACTTCCATGCGCGACAAGGGGCTGGATTACAAATTGAACTGGGGAGCCAGCTTGTTGCAACTACGCACAAAAGCAGAAGAATTGGGCAAGGATTATCATCTGGCCATTGCACTTTGGAAGGAAGACATTCGCGAATGCAAAATTCTGGCCACCATGATTATGCCAGCTGAGGAGATGCTGCCAGAGATAACAGACATTTGGATGCAACAGACGCCCAATATCGAGATTGCCGAGCAAGCAGCTTTTAATCTATACCAATATCTTGATTATGCCAGCGACAAAGCTTTCCTCTGGCTTTCGTCTTCTGAAGAGCTTCCACAAATATGCGGCTATCACATTCTTTCCAGACTGTTCATTAGAAAATATGAACCGAACGAACGCGACATCAATGAGTTCATCGACCAAGCTCTCGCAGCACTCCAATCATCCAACCCCATGCTCCAGAAAGCAGCCATGCAGAGCATGATTCATTTTGCAGGCTTGGGTCTCGTATATGAACGTCTTGCTCAATCAGCTATACGACGAATATATATGGATTTTATATGAAAATTAGTTAAACTTCTTTAAAACACTGCAAGTAATTGCAGCTTTTCTTTGTTCATAAAAGGAAAAGCAGTATTTTTGTCCATGTGTTTTTCATGGTATTAGATTATTAAGGTTAATTTGGAAATTAACTTGTCGTGAGACAAAAGATTTCCCAGTAGTCCACTTGCAATGTATTTTTTATAATGCAAATGGACTTTTAAAAGGGGAGCCTGAGAAGGTTTCCCTTTTTCAATGGGTAGCAATTACAATAAAGACTCTAGATATCAAACTATTAATATCAAGAACAAGATGAAACTTGAAAGGAATACAGGTCTCGTACTTGAAGGAGGCGGCATGAGAGGCGTCTTCACCAGTGGTGTGCTCGATGCGATGATGCGATACGAATGCCGCTTCCCGTATGTGGTGGCAGTATCGGCAGGAGCCTGCAACGGGCTTTCCTATATGAGTCATCAGCCTCGTCGCGCCCGCTATTCCAACATCGACATGTTGGAAAAGTATGACTATATCTCATTGAAGAGCCTGCTCATGCAAGGTTCCATCTTCGATCCCGATATTCTCTATGAGCGTTTCCCCAACGAAATTGTTCCGTTCGACTACGAAGCCTATCGAAAAAATCCTGCCACATTCGAAGTTGTAACGACCAACTGCCTCACGGGTCGCCCGGAATATTTGACCGAAAGAAACGATGCCAAACGACTGACCGCTATTGTGAAGGCATCGAGCTCCCTACCCTACGTAGCTCAGATTACGACCGTTGAC
Organism: Prevotella sp.; assembly: GCA_016284895.1. Lineage (GTDB taxonomy): Bacteria > Bacteroidota > Bacteroidia > Bacteroidales > Bacteroidaceae > Prevotella. Next base: position 5,063 of record JAEEPT010000090.1, read on the forward strand.
GGCATCCCCATGCTGGATGGCGGCATATCCGACTCTATTCCAGTGCAACGCTCCATAGAAACGGGCCATCCCTTCAACGTGGTGGTGCTCACTCGCAACCGTGGCTTCCGCTCCAACGAACTGGAGGTAAAGGTGCCTAACTTCATCTACAAAGACTATCCGCGTCTTCGCGTTGCACTAAGCCATCATGTCGAAGCTTACAACAAACAGTTGGACATGATAGAACTGATGGAAGACTGGGGCGAGATTACTGTCATCCGTCCCCAGCGGCCAATGGAAGTAGATCGTATCTGTCGTGATGTTCAGAAACTTGAGCGCCTCTATGAAGAGGGCTATGCACAAGGCGAGCTCTTCTGCCTGTCACTCCAGCAATAACCCTCAACTAAGCTTCCGAAACTTCACCATAATTGCTGCCAAAGAACTTCTCGTCACGATGCTTGTGGCTCTGAATCCTATTATAGCAGAACTTGTGCATTTTGATACAGAAGAAGATAACGGCAAGCACACCTATGCCACCCAGAATAGGCGATACCTCTCCCCAGAACAGTAAGTTGTCATAGATTCCATGAGCCAGAACAGGTGCCACAATCATCATGATCTTATTCCTTCTGGAACGGTTCACAAAATAGTATAGCGAATAGAAAAAGCCCATCAGAATACCGAAGGCATAATGTCCGGGAACAGCAAGCAATGCTCGCAATATACCTACTTGCAAAAACTCTTCTTGATTATCAAATAAATAGAATATATTCTCTAGGGCTGCAAAACCTAAGCTGACAAATACTGCATATACGATGCCGTCGATATGCTCATCAAAATACGGATTCTTCCTCACCAGAAGCCACAAAGCCAACAGCTTGAAGCTTTCCTCTGGAATGGCTGCCACAAAAAAGGCTTTCAAGGTAGCACCGATGAATGGTAAAGCACTCATAATCCCACCCAAAACCGCTTCTATAGCAAGCTCTACAAAAACAACGGGAAAGACAATCAGCACACCATAGAAGAAAGCCTTGGCAAGCAAGGGCGTCGGTTCAGGTTGCGGATCCATTTTATAGATGTACCACAACAAAAGAGCAACAGGCAATAAGGCAACTGCAAAAATCAGAAGAACGTTCATACAACTATCATTTTTTAAGTTTTGCGCAAAGATAATAATATTATTTGGAAAATGTCATAAAACTACATGCAAATTTGAGATTCACCTTACAAAATCCAGAAGTCGAGTCGCGCTGCATTAACAATTTAGTTTAATATTTTTAATCTGATAGACATTTTATTCTTAATATTGTTAAATTTAACCAAATTGATTAACAATTAAAAGACCTCTATGCCAATCAATCATTATCTTTGCAAAAAATTGAACGAGAGAACATGAAGAAAAGTACGATATGGCTTATCTCCGGAGTAATGGGAATTGCGTTCGCAGGTCTGCTGCTCTTGCAAATATCCTATATTGAGGATATGGCAAAGATGAAAAAGGAGCAGTTCGACGAGAGTGTGAACCGCAGTCTGTATCAGGCCTCCCGCAATCTGGAGATGAACGAGACACTTCGCTACTTGGAGAAAGACGTAAACAATGTAGAGCGCCGTGCCTACAATCAAGACTCCATCATGGTTGACGGACTGGACGGCTCCATTCGCCATTCACATCAATTTGCTGTGGCAGCCGACGATGGCACCGTATATTCCGCCTTCGAGCTGAAGACCTTTACCACCAAGCCGGCTTCAGTGCCCAAAGCAATGATCATGCACCGCGACAAGAACTCGATGTCGGAAGCCACCAAGTCGCTTCAGGAGATTGTGCGCAACCGCTACGTCTATCAGAAGGCGCTGCTCGACGAGGTTGTCTATAACATATTATATACAGCCAGCGACAAGCCACTGAAGGAGCGTGTCAACTTCAAGCTGCTCGACAACGACATTCGCAACGAGCTGCTCAACAACGGTATTAACCTCCCCTACCACTTTACAGTATCGACTACAGACGGACGTGAGGTCTATCGTTGTCCTGACTACTCCAGTGAGGGTGAAGAGAACTGCTTCACACAGACGCTGTTCCGCAACGACCCTTCTTCGAAGATGGGTGTTGTGAAGATACACTTCCCTGACATGAGCTCTTACATCTTCTCCAGCATCCGCTTCATGATTCCGGCTGTCATCTTCACCGTGGTGCTGCTCATCACGTTCATCTTCACCATCGTCGTCATCTTCAGACAGAAGCGCTACACCGAAATCAAGAACGACTTCATCAACAACATGACCCACGAGCTGAAGACCCCCATCTCGAGCATCTCACTGGCTGCTCAGATGCTGAGCGACGAGTCAGTCACGAAGAGTCCCGCCATGATGACCCACCTGGGCGGTGTCATCAACGATGAAGCCAAGCGACTGCGCTTCCTGGTTGAGAAAGTGCTCCAGATGTCGATGTTCGACCGCAAGACGGCCTCGTTCAAGAAAAAGGAACTCGACCTGAACGAACTGCTCGAACAAGTGGCAAGCTCCTTCAATCTGCGCGTGAGCCATACGGGAGGCAAGATTGACCTTGAGATAGAAGCCGTTGACTCCGCTCTCTTTGTCGATGAGGTGCATTTCCAGAATGCCATCACCAATCTGATGGACAATGCCGTGAAGTATCGTAAGCCCGAAGAACCGATAAACATCCACATCCGCACGTGGAACGAAGGTGAGAAGTTGTGCTTCTCGATTGCCGACAACGGACTGGGCATCAAGAAGGAAGATGCGAAGAAGATATTCGACAAGTTCTACCGCGTACACACCGGCAACGTTCACGACGTGAAAGGCTTCGGACTTGGACTGGCCTACGTCAAGAAGATTATCAACCTTCACGACGGTGAAATCAGATGCGATAGCGAACTGGGCAAGGGAACAAAGTTTACCATCACCCTACCCATTCTGAAGGAAGAATAAGAATTAATAATTTAAATAATAATAGTATTAACGTGGGGAAAGAACAATGGTTCAGACCTCCAACCCCTTCACTCAGGGGACAAAAAAAACAACACGATTATGGAAGACAAACTGAAGATTTTACTTTGCGAGGACGACGAGAACCTCGGCATGTTGCTCCGTGAATACCTGGCAGCCAAAGGCTACGAAGCAGAGTTATGCCCTGATGGAGAAGCTGGCTTCAAGGCTTTTCTGAAGACCAAGTTCGACATCTGCGTACTGGATGTGATGATGCCAAAGAAAGATGGCTTCACACTCGCCCAAGAGATCAGAACCGCTAATGCAGAGATTCCCATTATCTTCCTGACCGCAAAGACGTTGAAGGAAGACATCCTCGAAGGCTTTAAGCTCGGTGCCGACGATTACATCACCAAGCCATTCTCTATGGAGGAACTGGTGTTCCGTATTGAAGCCATTCTGCGCCGTGTTCGTGGCAAGAAGACCAAGGAGTCAACACTCTACCACATCGGTAAGTTCACCTTCGACACCCAGAAGCAACTGCTGAGCATCGGTGAGAAGCAGACCAAGCTGACAACGAAGGAGAATGAGCTGCTGGCTCTGCTCTGCTCACATGCCAATGAGATTCTGCAGCGCGACTTTGCCCTGAAGACCATCTGGATTGATGACAACTACTTCAACGCCCGTTCAATGGACGTATATATCACTAAGCTGCGCAAGCACCTCAAGGACGACCAGCAGATTGAGATTATCAACATCCACGGAAAGGGCTACAAGCTCATCACTCCTGAGGAAGAATAGTCTTTTCTCAAGGTGGAAAAAACAGAGGGGGCTGAACGATGATTGTTCGACCCCCTCTTATTTTCCCTTATTAAGTATGAGAATGTTCCTTAATACGTGAGCACTTCCACACCGTGCTCTGTCATGAGCAGCGTGTGCTCCCACTGGGCACTGGGTTTCTCGTCGGCAGAGATCACCTCCCATCCGTAGGGATCGTCGGCATCGATAAACACCTTCCAAGTACCCATATTGATCATTGGCTCAATCGTGAACACCATACCCGGCACAAGCAACATGCCAGTACCGCGATGTCCGTAATGATCCACATCGGGCTCTTCGTGGAACTTCAGTCCTACGCCGTGACCAGCCAAGTCGCGCACAATGCCGTAGCCATACTTCTTGCAGTGCTTCTCGATAGCATGACCTATGTCGCCCACAAATCCATAGGGTTGGGCAGCCTCCATACCTATCTCCAGACACTCCTTAGCCACTCGCACCAGCTGTTCTTTCTCGGGCGTGGTCTTACCAATGATGAACATACGTGAAGCATCGGCATAGTATCCGTCAAGAATCGTGGTGAAGTCCACATTGATGATGTCGCCTTCCTCCAGCACATCCTCTTCCTTCGGAATGCCGTGACACACCACCTCGTTGATGCTGGTGCAAACACTCATGGGGAAGGGAGGCGTGTCTTCGTCGCCACCATAGTTCAGACAGGCAGGTATGGCATTGTGCTCCTCACAGTATTTCCTGCATATCTGGTCGATCTCCAGTGTTGACATGCCAGCATGAATCTGCTTCGCCACTTCGTCGAGCACGCCCGTGTTCACCACACCAGCACGGCGTATGCCCTCAATCTGCTCTGGCGTCTTAATCAAGTCGCGTGTGGGAACAAGTTTGCCCTTGTTCTCCCAGTACATTATCTGCTTATCCATTTCCGTTGGTTCCTGTCCCGACAGGCAATGCCAACGACGTTTCTGTCCTCTTTGCATGCTGATATTTATAGAAAAACGATGCAAAAGTAAGCAAAAATCATGAGAAAACACAAAAACGACCGAACGAATTACAGCATCACGCTATATCTTCACGGTTGAGATGTCAACCAGCCCGTTGATGATGGCATAGATGGTGAGACCTGCCGGTGAGTGAATCTGTAGCTTGCGGGCAATGTTGCGACGGTGGGTGATGACGGTATTGATTGAGATGCACAGATGGTCGGCAATCTCCTTGTTGGCCATCCCCTGCACAAGCGCCACAATCACGTCTTTCTCACGGTCGCTCAGCGCCTCTGTATTCTGCCCAGCACCCTTGAACACCATTTCGGTGATGTTCTTGGTCACGTCGCTCTGCTTAGTCAGCCGTTCCAGTCGGCGGATGGCAGGTACGAAGATGTGGTCCTCCACCATAGAGTGCTGTCGCAGCCACTCCTCATTGTCGTAGATGTCGTGCAGCGTGGCGGTGAGCATATTGTTGTGGAGTCCGTCGCTGGGCAGATACTTGATAATGAGCAGCTTCAGTTCGCGCAGCTTCTTGTCGGCAGTTCCATGATGGCGCGAGAAGGTCTCAATGCTGTATTCTGAAGGCTGACTGCCGTTCAGCAAGGCACGCACATAGGGGAACAACGTTTTCTGCTCATACTGCATGTGTCGGCGAATCTCGTGCGAGTACTCATCATAGAATCTGAGTATGAGCTGCCCCAGCGAGTCGTCAGGGTTCAGGCTATCGCTCAGCTCCCGCCGGATAAAGGGCAACTGGAAGTCCAGATAGTAGGCATGGCTGGCCTCAAGGTAGAGCATCAGCGTTGGCACCGAGAGACGTTCGTCATCATCGTATTCGCCACTTCCGTTGATAGTAAAGTTGACAACGGCCAGAAAGGTATATGTATCTACCTGGTTATCTTCACACGTCTCCTGAACGGTCTTATCACCAAAGCCGAGGCTGATGCCAAACGAGCCCAGCATTTGCAGCAGGTCGTAATTATCACGGATAAGAGAGATCATCTTATCGTCGGCCTCATACATTTTCTGATTCTTCATACCTTATTATATTATATAGGTTTCATCATGCAAAATTATACATTTTCAATGAAACATGCAAGACTGTCACTTCATTTTCATCAGTTTTAGGTATTGTCCGTTTTAGACAAACGACGTACTTTTGCACTCCGAAAGTGTCTCTACCCACACGGCACAGGTGATGCTGCAATACGGATTTTAATAACAGTTTTTTTCGCTCGTTCAATGAAAAACATTATCTTTGCAGCACTTTTGGCACTCATCACCCTGACGGCATGCGACGATGGACAGATTGAAGAGCAGCGAACGGTCTTCACAACTGGCCACATCGTGAAACTCACAGGGCAGTTGCAGGGCCTTCAGAACTGGTCGGAACGCTACAACGTGGCCCTCGCAGGATTCGACGAGAAAGGCGAATATGCCATCATTGCCAAGACGGTGCAGGCCGACAATCAGGGCAATGTGAACGTGACCCTCTCCGACCTGAGGCCATACAGCTCAGCTACTAGTATGATCCATCACGACCTGGTGTCGGAACAAAACGAACAATACATCCTTCCGCTGATTGACAGTTGGATCAACAACGGAGCCAAAGAGAACTAAAAGATAGAATGAACAACGACATGCCACACACCCTTCACTTCAACAACGTGCAGGCTGAAGTATTCAGCTTTGCAAGCGACGAAGTGAACAGCACTACAGCTGACAACAGCGTAAAAGAATATCACGTAATGATCCACGTGACCGATTCCCTACTCACCTTCCAGCAGCAGTTTGAAGCCATCGACAATGCCTATCAACAGCTATTGGGCGAACATCTCATAGGGGCAGTTGCAGTGCTCAAACGCTATTTCCTGAGCGATGCAGCCAATCAGGCCGACGACATCATTGCCTACGACAGCAGCGACTGTGCCAAAAGCATCATTCAGCAGGCACCGCTCGACGGCACCAAGGTGGCCCTATGGGTCTATCTCCTGACCAACGTAGCAGCACGCCTTACCGAGAGCGGACTCTACGAAGTGGCTCACGGGCAGTACCGCCACCTGTGGAACGCCTCTGCACACAACCTTGCCGCCAACTCCGAATACCAGACCCGACTGCTCTTCAACGAATACATCATGCAGCTCACACAGGAGGGATGCACGCTCAAGGACAACTGCATCAGGACATGGTTCTTCGTCAACGACATCGACCTGAACTATGGAGGCGTGGTGAGAGCCCGCAATCAGGTGTTCTTCACGCAGGGACTGACCAACTCCACCCACTTCATTGCCTCGACAGGCATCGGAGGGAGACAGCAGGATCCGAACGTGCTCTCACAGATGGACAACTACGCCGTGGCAGGACTGCAGCAGGAGCAGATTCACTACCTCTATGCCCCCACCCACCTGAACCGCACCAGCGACTACGGTGTGAGCTTCGAGCGCGGTACCTACGTGGATTATGCCGACCGCCGACAGGTGTTCATCTCAGGCACGGCAAGCATAGACTTCAAGGGCATGATTGTGCATCCGAAAGATGTGGTGCGGCAGACGAAGCGCATGTGGGAAAACGTAGAGGCGCTGCTCCATGAAGCCGAATGTAGTTATGATGACGTAGGTGTGATGATCGTCTATCTGCGCGACTCCTCCGACTATGCCTTGGTGAGCCAGCTCTATCACGAGCGCTTCCCTCACAAGCCAGTCATTATCGTGCATGCACCTGTGTGCCGTCCGGGATGGCTCGTCGAGATGGAATGTATGGCAGTGAAAAGCATTGTCAACAAAGACTACGCACCCTTCTGATCATCTGCTATGCTAAAACGGCTGAAGACTCTCATCGCCCTCATCTACGTAGCACTGGTGCTCGTCATGGGGCTTGCCACCTTCGTCGAACAAGTCAACGGCACCGCGTTCGCCCTTAGCCACATCTAC
>JAEEPT010000091.1 GCA_016284895.1 Prevotella sp.
CTACTCGCTCAACAAGAAACGCTACATGCACTCAGTGTTCCACTTCTTCGTCCTGGCAGGAAGCATTTGCCACATCATTGCTGTGTGGGACGTACTACTCGACTACCTATATCTATAAGAGACTGTACCTGTGAAGAGAAACCAGAGACAGCCTGAACAACTGAACAAGAAAACAATAATTCTGAAATGAAAAAGATATTTGCTTCACTGATCATCACCACCTCACTGATTCTACAGGCAGCTTGCGGACACAAACAGACCGCGACAACTGAAAGTGTGCCCGTGGGGCCTGACTTCTCTGCCGATTCGGCATTTGCGTTCTGCCAACTGCAATGCGACTTCGGGCCACGCACCATGAACAGCGAAGCACACGACCTGTGCGGACAATGGATTGCAGAGCGGTTCAGCCAGTATGGCATGGAAGTGACGGAACAGAAAGCCGACCTCACGGGCTATGACGGTACGACACTCAAAAGCACAAACATCATAGCCAGTCATCGTCCCGAACTGGCCGACCGCATCCTTCTCTGCGCTCACTGGGACAGTCGTCCGTGGGCAGACAACGATCCAGATGAAGCCAACTGGCACAAGCCTGTCATGGCTGCCAACGATGGTGCCAGCGGAGTAGCGGTGATGCTGGAGATAGCGCGCCTGCTACAGCAAAATGACTCATTGAAGATAGGTGTTGATTTTATCTGTTTCGACGCCGAAGACTGGGGCACCCCACAATGGAGTGAAGACAATAGTGACAGCGACACTTGGGCGCTCGGAGCACAGTATTGGGCCGCGCATCCACACCGTACAGGCTATAAGGCTCGGTTCGGTATTCTGCTTGACATGGTGGGTGGCGAAGGGGCACGTTTCTATCGTGAGCAATACTCCACACATTTTGCCAGTCACGTGGTGAACCTTGTATGGAAAGCAGCAGAGACAGTAGGCTACAGCAGTTATTTCCCCATGAAAGACGGTGGTGCCATTACTGACGATCATGTACCCGTCAACCGTTTAGCCGGCATTCCCTGCATCGACATCGTTCCTTACTATCCCGACTGCGAAGCCAGCTCGTTTGGTCCTACATGGCATACCGTCAATGACAATATGCAACACATTGACCGTAATACCTTAAAGGCCGTAGGACAGACACTTGTTCAGGTGCTTTTCGAGTCGAATTAAACTACTCTGACTTAGCGGCCTTCTCAGCAGCTCTGCGGGCTTTTTCCTCTGCTTTTCTGGCCTTCTTGGCAGCTTTTTCAGCTGCCTCTGCCTCAGCCTTGCGTGCCTTTTCAGCATTCTTCTGGGCTTTTTCCGCCTCCCGCTGTGCTTTCTTCGCTGCCTTTTTGGCTGCTTTTTCCTCAGCTTCCTGTGCCTTTTCCTTAGCACGCTGCTGACGACGGGCTTCCTTTTCCTCCGCCTTTTTCTGCTTTCGTTCCGCCTTGGCCTGCTTATCTTCCTCAGAGAGACCGTGGAAACGTATACCAGGCTTCACCTTCAGTTTATTTTTCAAAGTTTCGGTATTTGTAAAACTGAAGGAGCAAAGAAGATCTCTACGCTTGCCTTTTACTGCCAGTTTACCTTCAGCCACGGCTCCATCACTCACGATATCAGCAACAATATTACGGAACTTCACTTTCTTATAACTGGCCTCATCAACATGGGCCGACACATTGCCTATGGGGAGTTTACCGCCTTTCTTCTGACGCATCAGAGCCGTACGGGGCTTCGAAATGTCGAAGGTGAAGTCTGCCGTACAGGATATCTTGCCGAAGCCATTAAGATCGAAAGCCCTGTCTAAGTCGACTCCTTTCGACTTGACTGTACCGCTCAGATATTTCGTTTCCTCATTAATGCCGAACGAGAAGTCGAGCTTGCCCACCGCCGTATTGAGCACACCTTGGAAGAATTCGCGCTTCCACAGTACCTTGATGTCACCCACACAACTGATGTTGCCCAAGGCATCGACCTGCTTCATCATGAACTTTTTCACAGGGAACTGGTTGATAATGCGCGTCTTGACATCGCCCTTCGCATGCATCTTACTCACATGGAAGTTTACTTTCAGCTTATACTTGTCTTTCAGTTCCTTGATGTCTCCCACGGCTTCCACGTACAACTTATTATCGAGCGTGGCTACCTGAATCTTGTCGAACTTCATCTCATAGTCATCACCGCTCATGTAGGTACTGAACTTGACTGGGAGAGAGAACTTTTTCAGTACAGGTGCAAAGGGTTGCGATATATCTTTCAGCAGCGTCTGTCCGGTAATGAGTGAGGTCTTGTAACCAAGCTTCACCCCTCGTTTCTTGCTGGGTAGCTGTAGTTCGGCATCTGCGATATTGACGGTAGTATTCTCCAGGCTCACCACGATATTCTCCATTGCGAGCTTCTCCTTTGTTGCCGTCACGCCCAGCGTCAGGTTCTTCACATGAATGCCCGCCACGTCATCGTCCACCTGGCAACGTTCTATCTTGGCAACGACCCTGTCGTTAGCAGGTATGGTGAACGAAAGTTTCAGGTTGGCCTTCCAGTCCATGTGTCCATTGTCGAAGGCTCCGCGCTTTGGCTTACCTTTGTTCTTGCGAGGCAGATGATTGTCGTTCCAGAAATACAGGTTACCGATAGCAGCCTGCCCTTTCTTGTCTTTCTCCTGAAGTTCCAGCACACCGATGCCGGCCTTGCAGTCCTGTGGTCCTTTCTTCAGATGAGCCACCCACTGGGCATGCAGTCCCTCAAGCCTTGCCGTTCTTTTGCCACCTATTGTCTCTTTATACTCTAACTTAGACAGGCTCGCGCTGCTCTCATTGTACTTCAGGCTAATGCGCTCAAGCACTACCTTGCTGACACTCAGCGCCAACTTGCTACCTGCTTTCTTCTTTTCTACTGAGTCCTTCGGCTGTTTGTCTTTCTTGAAAGCATCAATCACGAACTGATAATTGGCAGGACCTTCCTTAGGTTTGTAGAGTTCAGCGCTCAGTCCTACAACATGAGCCGAAGTAATTTTCACCTCTTTGTTCAGCAGAGCAAACATCTCCATGCTCACGGTCAGCCGATCCATTTGCAGCATCTTTCGGTGCTCAAGATCATCAATTGACACCCCTTTCAGTCTCACATCGTTAGAGAAGAACCCGATACTTACGCTGTCTATCTTCACTTCAGTATTCAACTTTTCAGACAGCATCTGCGTGGCATGTCTCAGCACCTTGTTCTGGAAGGCATCGGTATTGAGCAATACGCCCAGCACCAATAACAGAACGACAACGGTAGCAAGCAGACCGCCCACTATCTTCAAACTCAGGAGAAGAATCTTCTTCATAGGTAAGTGTCTTGGCTTTTAGTTCATTCTTACAATTGGCTCTCGCCCTCTATATACTGCGACATGAACAGGTGTTGCCCGTCCCATACCACATAGCTGAAGTGCGTAATCCAGTCGCCCAGTATCATCATACGTGCTTTCTTAGTGAGCTGCAGGTCCAGTTCGATGTGGCGATGTCCGTAAATGAAATAGTCCACATTGGAATGATACTGAATGTATTTCTTCGTATAGAGCACCAGATGCTCCTTGTTCTCTCCCATGTAGGGTGGTTCCTCCCCTCCTGGTCGCTTCAGCCGCGAATGCTTGGCCCAGTTCAGTCCGAACCACATGCCCCATCGGGGATGCAGGGCAGAGAACAGCACCTGACAGGTGCGGTTATGGAAGATGCTCTTGATGAGTTTGAAGCTCTTGTCCGGGTCGCCCAGGCCGTCGCCATGAGCCAGGTAGAACACCTTGCCATATATCTCAGTCGTCTCGGGCTTAGTGTGCAGAATCACGCCACACTCCTCCGCCAGATAGCTGTAAGCCCAGATGTCGTGGTTGCCCGTGAAGTAGTGCACCTCGACCCCCATGTCTGTCAGTTCGCTCAGTTTGCCCAAGAATCGCGTGAAGCCTTTCGGCACCACATATTTATATTCGTACCAGAAATCGAACATGTCGCCCAACAGATATACGGCTCCCGCCTTCTCCTTGATACTATCGAGAAAACGCACCAGTCGTCGCTCCTGCATGCGCCGGTGCTGCACTGCGAGAGAACCGAGGTGAGCATCGCTAAGGAAAAATATTGGTTTCATATTAGTGTAGAGTTAAAAGTGTAGAGTGTAGAGTTTGCTACCGCTCTTATATTTCTTTTGTTTCTGTTCTATTCTTTACTGTTTTAATTGAACTAACCAACATCTTAATGATCTCAGTATTATCATGTTTCATAGACTGGTAACCATTTTGATTGATATAACCAGAATTGAATAATCGTTCAAGCCAGTATTCAGTCTCATTGGCCTCCTTTAGTGCGATGCTTAATTTGCTGATAAAGTCTGCCTCACTTTGCGCATTAGTGCTCTCTGCTATATTTGCCCCAATACTCGTCCCACTCCTATATATCTGTTTTGACATGACCGATTCTTGCTGATTGTAAACATATCGGTACAATTTTACAATTCGATCGGCAAACAAATCAGATTTAAGACGTAATATACTTTCTTTCCGTGGCATAATACAGAACAGCGGTAGCAAACTCTACACTTTAAACTTTACACTCTAAACTCGAAATTAGAACCCAAGTTCCATCCTTGCTTCTTCGCTCATCATGCTCTGATCCCATGCTGGCTCAAACACGAGGTTGATGTTGGCAGAGGCCACGCCTTCTACGCCTTCAACCTTAGTGCGCACATCCTCAAGGATGAAGTCGGCGGCAGGACAGTTGGGGGCAGTGAAAGTCATGTCGATATCGACGGAGGCATCTTCCTTCACATCGATTTTATAGATCATGCCCAATTCATAAATGTCAACAGGTATCTCCGGATCATAGACCGTCTTCAGCACGTCCACGATACGTTCTTCTATTTGTGTCTTTTCCTCTTGTGTCATATTTAAAGATTATTGTTTCATTGGGCAAATATAGACAAAATTTTTCAGATTATGATCTACTACAGATAAAAATATTTATTATCAGGAAGTTTGCAAAACATCTGTTTCATCTGTTTCATCATCACAAGTCACTGTTTTTCAACTGCTTGCAGAAGAAACAGACGGAAGCAGATGGTGACAGATGATTCCACCTCACGATTTAGGCTATCTCACACCGCCTTGCAGGAAGTTTCACGCAGCGTTTTAGGTTAGATCACACAGCGTTTTAGGCTACATCATCGCATGATTTAGGATAGATCATTTTCTGATGTAACCTAAAACTCAGCGTGATATAGCCCAAAACCACTTAGTGAATCTGTCTAAATCATCTGTTACCATCTGTTTCGCCCACAAGTCACTGATAATCACAAAGATGCAGATAGAAACAGATGAAGCAGATAAAATGAAAACTTATAGTAATAAGCTGCAGAATAGCATAGGACGCTCGAACAAAGTTAAAATATCGTAAATAAACGGATTTTTGCTAAAATAAACGCAAAAAGTATCTATCTTTGCACTTGGCTCAGTCGGCCCTTATGGGAACGATGGCCAATCTTTTGGGTTAGAAGGACGTTTACGAAACGTTATCTTTAGAGTTCTCAAATCTCGCAAATTTGAATCTACCTTTAAAGAGAGCGATGACGAAGCGTCCACGTTGGGTGTATTATGCCCTGTCTTCACTCGTTGTATGAGCGAAGCTGTTACTGTATAATATGTCTTGGGCGTGGGCTGACTGGCATTGCTTATCCTAAAGGTAGGGGCAATGCGAGAGCCTGAGACTCGGGATAAGCGAGAAGTACAGATTTCCCACGTCTTTTCCATTTCTTTAACGCAATTATTAACTGCTGAATCTCGGGGATTTCTATAGGCGCAAAATGATAATTAGAGATGAAAAGACAATTATCTTTATGGATTGTGTTGCTGACATTGCTGTGCATGCCAACCTGCATGCAGGCAGTTACAGTGAAATTCAAGTATGTGTCGGGGGGCGAAGACATCACGTCGCAGTTGTCGTCCAAGAGTGTGAGCATCTACAAGAATGGTGCTTACTTGACTAAGGCTTCGTGGGACAGCTATTATGATTACAGTCTTGGTTATACTGTGCAAGGTGATGGCTCAGCGGTGCTCGATGATGCCCTTGTGGGAACGACACTGGCCTATGTGTCTTCTCTTGGTCACAAAGCAGAGTTCACAGTGCAGGCCAATGAATCAACGATTGAACTGAATTGCTCGAAACTCACGGTGACGGCAAAGGACGAAGAGGGCAATGCTATTAGTTCAAGCATATCTCTCAGCGGAAAGACAAGCGCCACGGTATCTACCAATGAAAGCGGAATGGGAGTAGCCTATGTCGTGCCAGGTCTCTACGTCTATTCATGGACATACGGCAACGGCACGATAGACCTCACGACAGACAACGCCCTCTCATTGACGGCGAAGGTGGAAAAAATAGAGGAAGAAAAGACCTATAGCTTGAGGATACAGCCCCGCTATGGAAACTATCCCGTAGATTATAATGATTATTATTACTTATTTAAAAGCGGGAATCAGTTGAGCTCAATCTACCGTAACACAGACTATATGTCAGGTAGAACATACTGGGGTACCTCAGTCACAGCCGGAACTTACGAGATACGTGACCAAATGGGAGGAACCAGTGGCGAAGTGACGATTGAGAGCGACACTACTATCTATCTCGACTACCAGAAAGTGACGTTTACCTCAAAGTGTGGTTCAAATCCTAATGTAAATCAAGGCATTAGAGTTGACCGTCCAGGAGGAAGCTCTTCTTATAGTACTAATGTTGGTTTTTTCAACAAATTGACAGATGCAAATGGCTCGGCAGAATTCTATCTCCTTTCAGGCAACTATCAGTATAGGGCAGCTGGTGGCACCACTGAATTTACGGTAGCCAAGGAAGATTTGGCTATCGACATTGAAACCGTTCTGCTAACATTTAAGGTTCAGTGCAGTGATATGAGTGCCGTTAAGTTCGTCGTGAACAATGAGACCCTGACACCTGTCGATGGTGTGATAAACTATGGTTGTATGCCAGGTAGCGAGGTAAAACTGGAGGCGCAGAATGTTTCAGGTGCAAGTGCTTATCTTGTTTTTAGTACAGGTATCACTGTTACTGCTGATGCCAGTAAGACGGTAGACGTGAAACTGCATACACTACAGTTTACGTCAAACAATACCAATTCGTCAGGAATTATTGTAAGAGGTGAAAAAACGCTATCTGGATTTAATTCTGGATTATCGTGGAATAAAAAGTATTATCTGATAGAAGGTGCTTACGCCTATCAAGACCCTGCAACATCAGAATATATTGCAATCAATCTGACTGAGGATAAAACAATCGACTTTAACTTTGCTACGGTGACTGTCAATGTAGTTGATACCGATGGCAAAGCGGCACCAGATATTTCTGTGATTTTAGGCAATAACAGCGCCCGTACCGATAATTTAGGCACAGCTGTGTTCCACTGTGTTCTAGGAAGCTATAAATTATCGTGGAATAATAATGCCGTTTCGGAAACGATTGTCGTTGAGGGCGACATGCAGACCTCATTGACCATTCCTGCACTTGTAAGTTTCAATGTTGTAGGATTAAATTCAAGTTATGCCTCTATTTATATGTTTGGTGAAAACTATGCAGGCACTGTTTACAAGGGCGAGAACTCTATGCGACTCGACCCTGCAGCTGAATATACCATAAGTGGTTATCACGGCACAACAAAGATTACCAATGGATGCACCGTCACACTCGGCAAACTGCGTATCAGTAGCGAGGGCATGGGCTTGGCCTTCCCCATGGAGAATTGGGAAGCCGTGAGCGAGTATGGAGTGATTGTAGGTAGCACTGCCCGCCTGACGGCAATTCCTGTGAGCGATGACAAATTTGCGAAATGGACTATTAACGGTAATGACTATGATACTCCTGTTATTGACTTCAAGATTACAGAACAGGATAATACGGCGACTGCCATATTTGGCGACTCCGAAACAAGTAGGATTCAGGGTGTTCAAGACAGTCAGCCTCTCGACTTCAACGACCGCTATATCAATCTGCCAAATGAAATGACCGGTGTGGCCACCATCTACACCCTCGATGGCAAGCAGATGAAGCAATTAGGCGTAGCTGGCAACCAGATTGGTATCTACGACCTGCCTACAGGTGCCTACGTGTTGTCGTTCAAGCACGATGGAGGCGTGATAACTGCCCGTTTCATTAAGAAATAAATGATACAATAGAAGAAACAGTTATCAATTAATGGCAATCCACCTCTCGCAGTCGCATATATAAAAATGTCTGCTGAGGTGGATTGTTTCTTCTACATCATGAGGCTGAACTGTTTCAATATACCCCCTACAGTTTCCCCTCCTCGCGATAGCTGAAGTATTGGCCGTCGGCTACGATGACGTGGTCCATCAGGTAGAGACGCATCACGTCGCAAGCTCGTTTCAGTTGCTGGGTGAGGGCATCATCCTGCCTGCTGGGCCTGATGCTGCCACTGGGATGATTATGACAGGCCACGATGATAGTGGCATTGCAAAGCACAGCCTCACGCATGATGATGCGCACATCGACACTCACTTCTGAGATGCCTCCATGTGATATGCGCGCCTTCTTGATGAGCCGATGGGCCTGGTTCAGGTAGAGCACCCAGAACTCTTCCACGTCCATGTCCTGCATCACGGGGTGCATGTGGTTATAGATGCGTGTGGCCGTTGACAGTTCGGGCCGTTCCTCGGCCTTCTCTAACTGCCGGCGCTTACCCAGTTCACAGGCAGCCATGATGGTGATGGCCTTGGCAGGACCGATGCCGTTATACTGGCAAAGGTCGCGTATAGAGAGCTTGCCCAGTGTGTTCAGGTTGTTGTTGCAGTCGCTAAGGATGCGCTTCATCAACGATACCGCGTCCTCTTTCGTAGAGCCCGACCCCACCAGGATTGCCAATAGCTCGGCATCGCTGAGTGCTTCGGCTCCCAACCGTTCCATCTTCTCGCGCGGACGGTCCTCCTCTGCCCATTGGTTAATGTTCAGTTTCGTTTCCACAGCTATTTATAGAAATTCTTCTCAAAAGCCTGAAATTCGTCCTTCTTCAGCACACAGCGCTTCCACCACGACTCGATGAAGCCCAGACCGTAGCCCATCAGTTGGGTGAAGGCAGCAGGGATACTGAGCAGTCCCACCCAGAGGCTTCGGTTCTTGATGCTGGAGTCGATACAGATAAGGAGCGAATAGAGCAGCAGTGGCGACAGGGCTATAAGTGTCATACAAAGTCCAAAGCCAATGACAACGGGCGACATATTGCAACCCGGCTCGCTGGCTGAGAATAAGCCGAGCAGCGCCAAGGCCACTCCGACAAGAGCCAGCATGCTGAGCAGAATCACTCCCAGCGTAAACACGGTGGGCAGCAGGTGAACCAGTTTCAGCGTACCCGGGTGACGTTTCTCCAGATTGATACGCGCGATACCACTATTATATACTTGTCGGAAGAACTTGCGGAAGTCGGTGCGGCGCTTATGCCACACCCATGCCTCAGGTATGAGTGCCGTCTTGTAGCCAGCCTCAACAATGCGGTATGAGAAGTCGATGTCCTCGCCGAAGCGCATCTTCGAGAAGCCGCCCAGTTCAAGATAGACATCACGGCGGATGCCCATGTTATAGGAACGGGGGAAGAACTTGTCGAGCTTCTTTCCCTTACCACCACGAATGCCGCCTGTGGTGAAGAACGAAGTCATGCTATAGGAGATGGCTTTTTGCACAGGGGTGAAGTCAGGATGGGCAGCATCGGGACCACCGAAAGCCTCACCCCCAACCCCTCTCCGATTGGAGAGGGGAGTAGTTAGTTCATTCTCAGAATCATCGTTCTGAGTGTATATACTCCCCTCTCCAATCGGAGAGGGGTTGGGGGTGAGGCTTTTATTTACATTGCTCAAATACTCCTTTGGAACAACCACATCGCTATCCAGCACGATGAGCCACTCGCCCTGTGCGCGCTCGGCGCCATAGTTGCGGCTTTGTCCGGGGCCGCTGTTGTCCTTATAGTAATAATGCAAATCAAGGATGCCTGCGTACTTGTCGCAGACATCCTTGCAGGGTATTTTCGATCCGTCTTCAACGATAATCACCTCGAAATCCTTCAAGGTCTGCTCGGTCAGACTCTTCAGTAGCTCATCAACCTCGTCAGGACGGTTGAAGACTGGAACGATGATAGAATATTTCATGGGTGTAAGGCTCTTCTTTTACTTTTTGGGACAAAATTACGCAAAAGATTCGAAACGCCCAACAATTCATTCACTTTTCTCCCCAATGAAGGAACCCGAAGCATATCTATGCGCTTGAAGAAACTCCTTGAGACGACTTACATACTCTGCCTTATGTTGAAGATAGGAACGAGCATGACCAGCATCCGCAGCCACCCAAAGGGCTTTGGCATCAGGCTTAGCTTCGAAGAGACGGAACACCATCTCGGTAGGCACAAAACTGTCATCGCTGCCATGAATGAACAGCATGGGGTAATGGCACTTCTTCACTTGCTCAAGTGCCGAAGCCTCGCCGAAACTCCATCCGAAGCGGAGCTTGCACAAGAGACTTGAGGCGTAGAGCAACGGGAACTCCGGCAGGCCAAATTCACCTTTCAACTGCATAGCGAACTCGTCCCAAACGCTGGTATAGCCACAGTCTTCCACAAAGTGGAGCGACCGGATAGCAGAGGGCATCGTCTCGCCAGAGAACATCATGGTAGTGGCAGCCCCCATCGAAACGCCGTGAACCGTCATGGTGTCGGTCATGAAAGCCTGCATCCACTCCATCAGGTCGAGCCGGTCGAGCCAACCCATTCTGATATATTCGCCCTCGCTAAGACCACTGGCATGAAGATCTGGAATGACGACATTGTAGCCCAGCTCTTTTTCATAGATACGGGCCAGCCAGAGGAACTTTGCTGCACTGTCGCGCCAACCGTGTACGACAAGTGCCGTTTTCTGACTGCCGTTGCTCACAAAATATGCATGGTGGCGCTCTCCCGATGTCATCACAAGAAACGTGTCACGCAGTGCATTGACGGCTCTCAAACTGTCCACCCACTCCCTGGTCTCAGGGTAGAGGCTGAACTGCTGTTGAAAACACGAATCCGTGTCAGTCCGGTTAGGGTCGGGAGCCAGGGCATAGTCGAGCAGATAACTGCTGCCCCATCCCATTCCAACGATGGTTATGCCCAGTATCAAGGCGATGATCCAAATCAGCACTTTCTTCATATATATAAAATAGGTGGATGGTTAGAGCGTTTATAATGATTGCTCCGAGTGTTGATATGAATCGCTCCGAGCGTTTAACCTAAACAATTAAGGAAAAAAAGGCGACTGCCCGTTTGAAAAAGACAGTCGCCTTGCTTTGCGTTATGTTCACAGATTACTCCTTTGCACGAGCCAGATAGCTGCCGTCGCGTGTGTCAACCTGAATCAGGTCGCCCTCGTTGATGAACAGAGGAACGCGCACCTCAACGCCAGTCTCCAGCGTAGCTGGCTTCAGGGTGTTGGTAGCGGTGTCGCCCTTAATGCCGGGCTCAGAGTGGGTGACGCGCAGGATGGTCTTCACAGGCATCTCAGCATAGAGGATGGTGCCGTCGGTGGTATCAGAGACGACCTCCACGATGTCGCTCTCCTTCATGTACTCGTGACCGATGACGAGATCGTTGTCGATGGGAATCTGCTCGAAGGTCTCCTGGTTCATGAAGATACGGCCCGACTGGTCCTCGTAGAGATACTGATAGGGGCGACGCTCAATGACTACATCCTCGAGCTTCTCACCAATGTTGAAACGACGCTCGAGCACGCGGCCGTCACTTACGTTCTTCAGCTTGATAATCATGATGGTGTTGCCCTTACCCGGCTTGCGATGCTGGAAATCGATGCAAACCCAAATAGCGCCGTCCATGCGTACAGCGACGCCTTTCTTAATGTCTTGTGAATTAATCATAGAAAAAAAATGTATATATACAGTATAAAATATTGCGCTTTCGGCTGCAAAGGTACGCATTTTTTGGAAAAAACCGTAAATAATCTGCTAATTTTCATGGTTTTCTTGCACAATTCAATATTAATTGCTAATTTTGCACCCCAAATCCGAGAGATTAGTACTAATAATATAAAGATTCATTGCAATGAAAAGAACATTTCAACCACACAATCGCCGCCGCGTGAACAAGCATGGTTTCCGTGAGCGTATGGCCACCAAGAACGGTCGCCGCGTGCTGGCTTCTCGCCGCGCAAAGGGTCGTAAGAAGCTCACCGTCAGTGACGAGCATCATGGTAAGTAAATGATTGCCGAGAGGCATTCAGGCCTAAACAAAAGACAACGGGATGGAACTTTTTGTGAGTTCCATCCCGTTTCTTTTTATGCATCTACTTCTTCAGATACTTGGCCAGAGGTGAGTTGTTGGCCCTTAGTCCCTTTGCCACCGACTGCGCGTTCATCTGTGCGCCCATCTTCGAGGCATGAGTGTGGTCTTTCTTGAAGTATTTGCCTGCTTTCTCCTTCAGCTGGGCAACCTTCTCCTTAGCCTTCTCTTTGTCGGCAGGCAGACTTTTCACTGCAAACTTCTTGTCGAGGAAGTCGGCACTGATGTTGTGCAGGTCGACGAACTCCACTCCCGTTTCTGCCACTACTTCGCGGTACCACTTTCCATAGGAGCCGTC
>JAEEPT010000092.1 GCA_016284895.1 Prevotella sp.
AAGC
Organism: Prevotella sp.; assembly: GCA_016284895.1. Lineage (GTDB taxonomy): Bacteria > Bacteroidota > Bacteroidia > Bacteroidales > Bacteroidaceae > Prevotella. The sequence continues at coordinate 5 of JAEEPT010000092.1, forward strand.
TGCTCGATGAGCTGCAGGTGCCATTCGAAGTAAATGCCCTCTCGGCTCATCGTACGCCTGAGGCTGTTGAAACATTTGCCCGCACTGCAAAGGAGCGTGGCTTGAAAGTGATTATCGCTGGTGCCGGCATGGCGGCAGCATTGCCAGGAGTGATTGCCGCGTCCACCACATTGCCTGTTATCGGAGTGCCCATCAAGGGCATGCTCGATGGGCTCGATGCCATGCTCAGCATCATACAGATGCCACCGGGCATACCCGTGGCCACGGTGGGTGTGAATGGTGCGCAAAATGCGGCTATACTGGCCGTTGAGATGCTGGCTCTTGGCGATGAAGCATTAGCTCAGCGGCTGTCTGATTACAAGAGTGGCCTGAAGGAGAAAATAGAAAAAGCCAATCGGGAGTTGGCTGAAGTGAAGTATCAGTTCAAGACCAACTGATACGGCAGGAAGACAGCAATCGTCTTTTCCTTGAAATATCCGTACGACATGAACATGAGTCCGTCGTACGGATTTTTCTTACCCCATGAGTTTTTCATGATGAAGAAAGGACTGCCTTCACTGTCTCTGGCCAGTCCGACGATGGCCATGCAGTGGTCGTCACTGGTACTTCCGCTGATAAGGCTCAACCGGGCTGTGCCGCGCTTCCAGTCGAAACCATGTTCTGAGATGTCGCCCTCCCAGCACACACCGTGATGCTGTCTTACGGCCAGTTCTGTAATGGTGAGCAGTGAGTCGGCTGAAAGGTTCAGTAGTTGGTGGTGCTCCCAGTTGTCGGGTAGGAGAGGTTCGTAGAGTTGACCAGTAGGATGGTCGTTACTACAGCCCAGTCCGATGTATTCGTCGGGTGCGTAAACACTGTGGGCAAACTCTAAGGGCGTGTATCGGGCACCGAGCATGAAGGCAAAGTGTGGTGGGGGATCGTCGCGATGGGGCATGGCATCGTAAGGAACCAGCCCATAGCGGTTGATGAGGTTGAGGAGCGTTGCGCCCATGCCGCGTTTCGATTGTGGTACAAGCGTGTCTTGTTCCATCATGTGCTCCACCCATGCTGCTGACAGATGTACCGAATCGCCGCGCATGATGTGTTCGGTCTCAATAGCGGCCAGCATAGCATAGACCCAGCATGTCTCCGATTTCCCTTGATGTTTCACGGGTGTGTAGCCGTTGATCACCTCAATGGTAAACGCTTCGCGCTCCTCGTTGCATCCAGATAGCAGGAGCATGCCAGCTATAATAAGCGAAACCGCGCCTCCTCTCATTCCTCGTTTCTCGCCTCTTCTCTTTCTTCGTGAGCCAGGTATTCTCTCACATCGTCCTGCAACTTTCTGAACTGTTCACAGAAGGTATAGCCCGTGTTCTTCTTCAGCATGCTCTTGATGTCCTGTCTTGAATTTTGGTAGCACGACATCTCATTGCGCTTCTGCGTGTGGTGAGCCTTTGCACGTGCAATCTCGTTTTGCCGTTCCTGTCGTAGCAGGTTGCACACCTTAGTCATGATGGGAGCCACAACGGCATCGAATAGGTGGTGCCCTTGTATATATAAATAGGTGGTTTGTGGTGTTACGCCCAGCTTTATCAGTTCATCCTTCAGCTTCAGATAGGCCTCTTTGTTGTCGGGGAACATGCGTTGCAGGGTGCGTACCCTCTGGAATGCTTTCCTTCTGACGTTCTGCAGCGAGAGTTCGGGGTGTTGCACCGTGAAGCCTCCTGGGTCGCACACACGATTGAAGTCGGTCAGTGAGAAGCGTGTGTAGTTGCCTGTGCGATAGGCCCACACCGACCATACGAACAGTGGGAAGATAGCTTCGCTGAACTGATTGAAATACTCCTGGAAGTCGAAGATGCGATGGTCGTTCAGTGTCACCGCCACACACACATCGTGTAGCGATGATGCATAGCACTGATAGTTCTCAATGGCATAGACATAGGTGTGAAACACGTAGGGACTGTTCAGAATCTTATCCGAACAAGGGGTGATGCCTTGCAGCAGATAGTCGTAGTCGGCATCTACACAGGCTATCATGTCGGGTCCAGTCTGCCCCTCAATAAAGTTCATGAGTACCGATTTCTTGCCGCGTGTCAGGTTCTGTTTCGAAGGTAGCATCACTTCGAAGTAGCGTTGCTCATTCTCAAATGGTCCCAGCACTGTGCGCCAGAAGTAGATGTCATCATAGCTCTCCACATAAGCTACGATTCTCCTTCGCGACTGTTTCGGCTTCAGCGAATTGGCCGCGCGGAAATACTGGCTGTTAATATTATCGCGTAGTCGGTTTCCCACAGCTCCCTTATACTGTTATATCTGTCACTTCCGTCACGCTGTCCATCCATCCGTTCATGATTACTGCCGGTGAGTGGGTGGTGAGAATAATTTGTATGTTTGGATTCAGTTCAAGGCATAAGTCGATGAGTCGTTTCTGCCACTCAATGTGTAGGCTCACCTCCGGTTCGTCCATGAAGAGTACGTAGGGCAGATTGTCCTCCACGAGCACTGTGAGCAGGATGATGAGCATCTGTTTCTCTCCGCTCGAGAGTTGATACGGCATGAGTTGTTCGCCTATCTGTGTGAAGCGTATCTCGTTTTCTGTGCGGATGATGCGCTTGCCCGTTTCGACAAACAGCTCATCGACGATGTCCTGGAACCGTTTCTTCTTTTCAGACAGTTGCTGTGCGGCATCCATGTTGCCAGCCTGCAGCTGTTCAATGATGCGGTTGCCTATGTTCACCTGATAATCCAGGTACTTACGCTGTAGCTGGTAGAGCTGTAAGTCTAGCAGTGATCCGCCCATGTTGTTGCTCAGTGCTGTGAGCGTCTGTCGCAGTGTGCTGTCGCCTTCGGAAAGCGTAGCCGCGATGTTGTTGTCGAGCGAGCGAATCAGGTCGTAGCGAATCCATCGGGCATCTTCGGGTTCTACGTCCAGTTTCACACCTTTCAGCATGTGACTGGGAAACTCGCCTCCAGCCGACAGACCTTTCACCACCTTATTTAATATAGTGCTCTTGCCCACACCGTTGATGCCGCTCAGGATGTTCACTTTCGGGTTCAGTTCCCACACGATGTGCTTTTTGCCACTCCAGAGCGAGTCAATCTCGATTCTCTTGATATAGTCTGCAAACTTCTGCATAGGCCTTATAGATTATGTTTTTTGCAAATATACACTTTTTGGACCAAACAGCCAAAACATTACTGTTTCTTGTTCAGATCCTCCTCAATGAAGGCAAGCAGGCGTTCTACTGCCTCTTCCTCGGGAATGTTTTTCTCGATGCACTCCTTCTGGCGGTAGAGTGAAATCTTGCCACGACCGGCTCCCACGTAGCCGTAGTCGGCATCGGCCATTTCACCAGGACCGTTGACGATGCATCCCATGATGCCAATCTTCAGCCCTACCAGGTGGCTTGTGGCAGCCTTGATGCGGCGGATGGTGTCTTGCAGGTTATAGAGCGTGCGACCGCAGCCGGGACATGAGATGTACTCGGTCTTGGTGAACTTGATGCGTGCAGCCTGAAGAATGCTGTCGGAGAGAGCGGAAAGTTTTTGGGAGAGCTCCGAGTTCTCTGAGTTCTCTGAGAGCTCTGAGCTCTCTTTTATCACCAGGTTCGTAGCCTTTCGGTCTATGAGCAGTCCTCCCACGGCCATAGCAGCCTTTAGCTGGAAGGTCTCCCAGTCTGGCTCGTCGAGGGTAAGCGTGATGGTGTCATCCTTGATGCTGGCCTCTGCCTCAGCACGTAGGTGCGCACACTCCTCGATGGAATCGACGATTTTGCGAGCCACTGGAATCTCGAGCTCCGGGTCTTCACTGAGGCTCACGCGAATGGTGTCGCCAATGCCCTCGGTGAGCAGAGCGCCAATGCCTACGGCACTCTTGATGCGACCGTCTTCACCCTCGCCAGCCTCAGTCACACCGAGATGCAACGGATAGTGCATGTCTTCGCGATCCATCGCCTGAACAAGCAGGCGCACGCTCTGCACCATGACCACCGTGTTAGAGGCCTTGATAGAGATAACCACATCGTTGAACTGCTCGCGCTTGAAGATGCGCAGGAACTCCATGCAGCTCTCTACGATGCCGGCAGGTGTATCGCCATAGCGCGACATAATGCGGTCAGAGAGTGAACCGTGGTTCACACCGATTCGGACGGCCGTCTTGTGTTCGCGGCATATCTGCAGGAACGGTAGCAGGCGCTCTTCGATGCGTTTCAGCTCAGCTTGATATTCCTCGTCGGTGTATTCGAGTTTCTTAAAGGTACGTGCGGGATCAACGTAGTTGCCGGGATTGATGCGCACTTTCTCGCAGTACTGTGCAGCCACATCTGCCACATGTGCGTTGAAATGAACGTCGGCCACGAGGGGCTGCGTGTAGCCGTCTTGCTTTAGCCGTGCTGAGATGTTACGCATGTTCTCAGCCTCGCGGGTGCCTTGTGTGGTGAGGCGCACCAGTTCACCACCTGCATCGATGATGCGTTTAGCCTGTGCCACCGAAGCCTCCGTGTCGTTGGTGTCGGTGGTGTTCATGGACTGTATTCGGATGGGGTTGTCGCCGCCAATGGCTGTATGGCCTACATGGCACACGCTTGAGCGTCGGCGTTGGTATTCATTTGTTGACATCATATATCTGAACAGTTTAGAAGGGTAGGGTATAAAAGTAAGCGGAATCAGTCGGCCAACACAAAGTCGAGTTGTCGTTTCTCAATGTTGGCGCGTGCCACTTTGATGCGCACGGCATCGCCCAACTGATACTTCTTGTGGTGGCGACGGCCCACCAGCTGATAGTTGCGCTCGTCGAAGTCGTAGTAGTCACCGTCAAGGTCGTGCATGCCTACGAGTCCTTCGCAGTGGTTCTCGTCAATCTCGCAATAGATGCCGTATGATTGTATGCCTGAGATATGGGCATCGAACTCCATTCCAATCTTGTCGGCCATGAATTCCACCATCTTGTACTTGATGCTGTCGCGCTCAGCGTTCTGTGCCGTCTGTTCCATCTCACTGGCGTGCTCACACTGTTCCTCGTAATGGTCCTGATTGGCTGAACGGCCTCCGTCCTGATAGCGGGTGAGGAGACGGTGGACCATCGTGTCGGGATAACGGCGGATGGGGGAGGTGAAGTGAGTGTAGTAGTCGAATGCCAGTCCGTAGTGACCAATGTTATGGGTGGAGTATTTGGCTTTCATCATAGATCGCAGGGCGAGTGTCTCTACGAGTTTCTGTTCGCGCTGACCTTGTGCTTCTTCCATCAGTTTGTTCAGGTTCTTCGAGATAGCCCCTTTCGTACCGCTGGTCTTCACCTTATATCCAAACGGTGCCACGGCAGCGCGTAGCGACTCCAGTTTCTGTGGATCGGGTTGGTCGTGGATGCGGTAAACGAAAGTCTTGCCTTTCTTCTCTCCTCTCTCCTCTTTCTTCTCTCCTCTTTTCCCTATGCTCTCTGCCACGGTGCGGTTGGCCAGGAGCATGAATTCCTCGATGAGTTTATTGGCATCCTTCGACTTCTTGTAGTAGCAGCGTGTGGGCTTGCCGTTTTCATCGATGTCGAAGTGCAGCTCTTCGCGGTCAAACTGCACTGCCCCGTTCTTGAAGCGTCGTTCGCGCAGCCGTTTTGCCATGCGGTCGAGCATGATGAGCTCGGCTGCAAACTCTCCCTGATAGGGCTTAGCCTTAGTGGCAGGGGGAGCCGGCTGTCCGGTACCATCTACCACTCCGTTTTTCTCCAGGATGTCCTGCACCTCCTCGTAGGCGAAGCGGCGGTTGCTCTTGATGACGGTGTGTGCCAGATGCCAGTCCTTGATGTTGGCGTCTTCGTCTAAGATAAAGATGACGCTGTAGCAGAGCTTCTCCTCGTCAGGACGGAGCGAGCAGATGAAATTACAGAGCCGTTCGGGAAGCATGGGGATGGTGCGGTCAACGAGATAGACGCTGGTGGCACGCTGTTCTGCCTCACGGTCGATGATGCTTCCCTCAGTGACGTAGTGGGACACGTCGGCAATGTGTACACCAACCTCCCACAATCCACCTCCAGTCCCTCCTGAGGGGTTGGGTCTTATGCTCAACGCATCGTCGAAGTCCTTGGCATCCTTAGGGTCAATGGTGAAGGTTGTCACGTCGCGGAAATCCTCTCGGCGGGCTATCTCCTCGGGTGTGATCTCAGCCGAAATCTTATTGGCGGCCTCTTCCACGCGCTTCGGATACTTGTAGGGCAGGCCGTATTGGGCCAGGATGGCATGCATTTCTACTGTGTTGTCGCCCTGTTCGCCGAGCACGTCAATCACTTCGCCCATCAGGTTCTTCGATTCTTCTGATGGCCACTGTGTGATTTTCACTACTGCCTTCTGTCCGGTCTTTCCGCCCTTGAGTTTCTTTTTGGGGATGAGGATGTCGTGATTGAAGATGTTGCCTTCGGTGTTTAAGAAAGCAAAGTCCTTTTCTACTTGCAGGATGCCCACGGCCTGGTCGTGTTTGCGCTCCAGGATTTGGGTCACGATGGCTTCCTTGATGTGGTTCTGTCGGCGAGCCATCATGGCAATGCGCACACGGTCGCCACCCATCGCAAACATGGAGTTGCGCTCCGACACGAAGATGGGCTTGCCACCGTCATCGGGCAGGAACGAGTTCTTGCCGTTGGCTTTGCGGATGAAGGTGCCTTCTTGCACCTGAGTCTTCAAGTTCAGACGGTAGGAATTGCTCTCAGGCTGGCTCAGATAGTCGTCCCATGCCATTTCCTCCAGCACGTCAACGGCCAGCATCTTGGCCGGATGCGTGTCTAAACGGAGTGCCTTGAATACCTGTTTTAATGTGAAAGTCTCGTTTGGATGTGCTTGAAAAAGTCCTTGTATGGCCTCAGCCACTTCACGCTTTGAAAGTCGTTTTCCTCCTCTTTTTCCCATAGTCGTAGCATTTTAAGTTTTGGCAAATATACGCATTTTAGCGTAAACTGGCACATTTTTTTATTTAAGAGATATTAAATTGTAGTGAGTTGGGCTGTTTCTATGGGAAAAAGTAACTCAGAAACGCCATCGCACCTGCAAACTGAGATCGGTGAGCGACGGCCCATTGACTTGTTGCAAACCGCTTCCAATGCTATTGCGGTCGAAGTAGCGGGTGAAGGAACCCTTCGCGTCAATCTGTAGCCAGCGGCCCACGTTGGCACGGGTCACCAGGGCAAAGTGCAGCCCCTGTCCGTAGTACATGGGGAAGGCGAAGTTATGTGGCAGTTGTCGTTCGGAGGAATAGATGCGGCTGTCGTAGCTCTGTGTGTTGAAGTAGGCTGCCGTGAGATGCAGTTGCCACCACTTGTGCTGCCATGACAGTCGTTCACTCACCATCCATCCGTTGCTGATGCTGTCGCCTATGGCCCGTACATAGTCGGCTTGCGTAGTACTGTTCCATGCTCTGTCGGCATAGCTCACGGCAAGGAGCATGCGGTGGCTGTTGTTGCGTCGCAGCACTTTGGGGTTCGATCCCGTGCGGTCTGTCTGTCTCAGTTGCAAGCGGTAGCGCCCTTTCACCGTCCATCTGCTGGCCGGCTGGTAGGCGGCCTCAATGAGATAGTCCTGAGCTGATGATGATTGCGACACGCGATAGCGGGGCCAGGGGAAGTAGGCAAAGTCGGCGTAAGCCTTCAGTCGCAGTACGTTGAACGGTTGCCACGTGCCGCCTATATAGATGCCGCTCTCGTTCTGCACATGACCGCCCTCACTGAACGCATGGCCGTGAAGGGTGGTGTAGCGAAAGCTATAGAAGCGCTGCAGGGCCACGACGCTCCATGTGGATGAGGGTTGCAGACTGAGTGCATTGAGGGTGGCGATGGCACCGCTCCCGTTGATGGCTGTCTCTCCGCTGAACGAGAGGCTGCGGTACGTGAAGCGATAGTCCAAACTGCCATTCACGAAGTTGTTCCCCTGAGCATAGTGCCGACGGTAGAGTGTTTTTGTGTCAGGGCTGAGTGTGCGGTCCAGATGAGTGTAGGTACCGGTAAGACCCAGGTGCATTGCCTTGTATCTGAATGCTACGTGTGCTCCTGCTGCCGTCTGGTGGGTATTGTACTTCTTCTCCATCTCCTTTGGTGTACGGTGATAACCGCTGGTGATCAGCGTGGCTACGCTGCTGTCAGCGTTCAGCGTGCCGTCGATGGGGCGGTATGAACCGAAGAGTGTCAGTTGCAGTCGCCGTGCCAATCGCACCGTGGCCGCCGCCCCCTGGAAGTAGTCAGCTTCAGAACGCGATGCGTGCGGACGGATCACATTGCTCTGTCGGCCTAAGCTCTGTAGGATGGTGAGTTTGCCTAATGAGAAACTGTTGTTGAGCACCAACCCCATGCCGGTAGAGAGCTTGTATTTGCCTACGATGAGGTGGTCAAGCCATCCTAACTGCTGTATCTGAAAGTAGTAGGTGTAAACATCGTACCCCCATCGGTTGCGGTTCGAGAAGAACGGCTCGCCGCTATCCTGTGCACCGAGCAGACCCAGTCGGATGTATTTGCCGTAGCTGAAGTCGTAGCGCAGCCAGTGGCTTGTCTTATAACCAAGATAGCCGTTGCGGTCTCCTTTGCGGGTATGGAGAGGGTAGTGGAGTGACCCTATGAGTTCGTGGCGCCCATGGCGAACGATGCTGCGCAGGCGGGGAAAGCGCAGTGTGTCGGTCACTTCGCCCACGAAGGTGAAGCAGGGCAGCAGTTTCACCTGCTGGTAGTCCATCGACCGGATCATGCGTATCTCACCCATCGAGTGCAGGGGGCCGTAGCGGTCACGGTACTCTATGAAGTCCATGACCTGTTGGGCAGAAAGAAAGGGCAACCGCTCCAAATCGTCGCGTGTTGCCCTGTTCAGGTCTATAGGATGCTCTGCCAGTTCCTGCAGCAGTTCAAGGTTCTCGGTTGAGAGTTCGTCAGCTTCTTCGTCCTCCATGTTCATGTTCTCCTGCCACAACTGTTGCCAGGACGGCTTCTGCTCCTGCGCAGCGGCAGAGAGCACCACCCAACAAGCAATGAAGATGAAGAATGCCTTTTTCATGGGTGCAAAGATAACCTTTTTATTGCGAACCATATACTCATAAGCGTTATATTTTGCCGCAAGGATACTAAAAAGGTTGTATTCGGCGAAATATAATGCGAATAACGACAGGATTCTGCGTTTGCTGACCCCGAACGAAAGAAAGCAGCGAAAATCTTTCGCTGCTTTCCATAACGCTTTTGTGGTAATGCCTTACTTTCTCACCACTTTCTTGCCGTCCACGATGTAGAGCCCCTTCCTTAATGACGAAGGATTCACACGACGGCCCTGCAAGTCATAGAATCGGGTAGAGCTGACATCTGTGCTGATGTCATTGATGCCACTGTCCGCTGATTTTTCGACTAAAGCGTATTTCACGTTGCCTATCATCAGCCATCCGTTGCTAATATAGGCAGGATTATCAACCTTCAGGCTGAGCAGACCGTCCCCGTCAACGAAAGTATAAACAGCACTGAGATACTTGCCCTCGTCAAATTTTGCCTTGGCAATCTCCATTGTTGACGGTTCATTTTCCTCGTCCTTGTCAGATGCCCAGCTCTTCACCTGCACCTTGTTGCCGTTTGCCTCAAGGTAAGCCAGGACTGTATTGTAGCCAGTTGACACGCGCTCCACATCCTGTATTCCATCTCCGTTGCGGTAGAAAGCCTGAATGGTTACAGTATAGAGTCCGCTCTTCACGTTCTCAATGGTCTGGGTATAGTTACCTACGGTCTGCCACATTTCCGTGCCATACTCATTGCAGACGGGGCGTTTGTCAGTGCGGACGACTGTCTCTGTCCAGTTGTTTCCAGTGGTGAAACTCACCTCTGTTGGTTGAGCAACAACCAGTTCATCGTCAATATTGATGCCGGCCTTTTCAAAGGCAGCAGCCTTTGCAGCAGCCTCGCGGTCGGCTACAATCTGGTCGCGTTGTTCTTTGGTCAGGAACTGCCAGATATTGTAAGTCCCTGTACCTCCTGCATCATTATGATTGACGGTCAGATTCTCTTCATTGATATAGACCTGATGGCCATTGTTCGTTTCTGTCATGGTGAAACTGCCTTTTACATTGGTAATAATGTATTTGCAGACTTTCCCACCGGATTTGTCGCAATACATGCCACCGTCCTCTCCGTAAGAGAGATTGTTGTCGAATCCAGTCAGCGTATATGCTGCATTGGGCAGGTCGGCCACATCCAGCCTGATGGCGACACCATAGTCATCGACCACGGCGCGAGTGCCCCATGAAGCGCCACGGCTCAGGAACTTCTTCGTCTGCGGGTTATAGACGTAGTAGGTGCCTTCTGCCACTGGCAGGTTAGCCGTGAGGAATGCTTCTTCGGCAGCCTTCAGTGTCTCAACAGCAGTTTCAATGGCAGCAACATCCTTTGAGGCGAGCATAGCCTTGGCAGCATTTATTGCATTGTTAAATACGGTCAGGCCCTCGGTACGTGCTTCGGTCTTCAAAGCCTCTGCTGCGGCAATCTCTTCTCGGAGAACCTTCAGTGCAGCATCCAGTTCCGTCGTTGCTTCGAGGCCGAGGCTACTGATGAAGAAGTGAGGGGCGTTGGCAGAGCCCACACCAGTCATGGTGTAGCCCAATGAGAAATGACCCGTGGTCTCTTCACCGATGGTGAATGTGACTCTTTCGATGGTCCACTTATCCACTGCGTATGTCTTGGCGGGGGCAAGATATTCCGTTCCGTTGTCGGCGATGAAGCCGATCAGGCTCTTCGTAGGAACATTGGTTCCGCCCTTTGAATTGTAGATGGGCACTGTCAGCGTATAGGTGCCGGCTGGCAGTGTGACCGTTTTGTTGATGTACTGAACGGTAGCACCCCATACGGCGACCATACCCAGCAGATTACCTTCTGCCTCGCCGTTCGGGCCTGCGGTCGGTGCAAGATAACCGGTTCCTCCCAGGAATGCGCTGCCGCCGATTTCATACAGGCCGGAAGCCTTTGCATCGCCGTTCTCTACGCCGAACTCCCAGCCACTGACTGGCTGCATGCCGCTGACCTGTCCGTCCTGTATGTCCTTAGCATAGGTAGTGACACCTTCAGTAATGGTTGCTCCTTCGAAAGTGGGATTGTCGATATACTTGGTAATCAGAGGCGTAACGTCAGGCTTTTCCGTAATAGTCAGTGTGCCACTTGTATAGGTCAGTGCGTAGTTGCCTGCTGCTCCACCGCTGACTGTGATAGGATAGGTGCCGACAGGCGAGGCTTTCGTAGCCGTCGTAGAGGCGACGGGACGAGTAGTGAAGGCGGTTGCCTCTGTATCACCGTTGCGGAAACCGTCGTAGGTCAGGTTGAATGCGGGGATGTCGTCACCCTCTTGGATGCTTTCGTTTTGAACACCCACGGTGAGTGGAGCTTTTGTGATGGTCAGTGTGCCATTTGCGAATTTCACATTACCATTCGTCACCGTACCCTTCTCCACCGTGATGGGATAGGTTCCCACGGGCGAGGTCTTAGTGGCCGTGGTGCTGAGCTTCGGTCTTCCGTTCAGTTCACCGCCAGTTACTTTATAAGTCAACTCGGGCAGGTCGTCGCCATAGGTCATCGTCTGGTTGTCGGCAGTAATAGTAATTTCGGCTTCAGCAGGGAACTTCATCAGACGGAAGTTGGAGAACGACATCCAGTTATGGAGAACGGAGGTGATGCCTCTCACACCGATAGTTACCGTTTGCTCCTTAGTAAGTTCAAACTCTACCGAGGTCTGCTCCCAACCGTTGTTGAAGAGACCGCCAGTACTACCGATATGTGCCATCTCAGCCGTCTCGTTATTAGCAAACAATGTTAGAGCTACATCGGCAGCAGAACGGCCCAGTGCAGTCAGTTGATAACGACCGGTCGGCAGTGTGATGTTCTGTTGTAACGCAACATCCCATGCTGATGCCCCCCAGTTGCCGCCGTCGAAGTATTTGTGCTCTGTACCGCCCTTGCTGTCAGTCCAAGGCTGATCGGCCCTAATACTTAGAGCACCGTTTGAGCCATTACCAAGAATAGTCTGCCAAACAGTTGCGTCAATGCTTTCTTCCGCATTGGGGTTTTTGATGTACGATGTCATATCTGTTGCACCATCTAAGCCTTCCAACATGGCACTTGACTCGGCATAAGTACGATAGAGCGGTAATATAGCCTCCGCCTTGCTCTGAGCGTCAGCCGCCGTTGTAGGAAGCAGCGATGCAGCGCTTTCCGCTGAAGCTTTCTTCTCTGCCGAGGCGTAAGGGTAGCTTCGCCTTGTCATATTTGCCCACATTTCGTAGCTAGGACGGGCGGCTTCAAATATGTTTGAGGCTGTCACAATGGCATCAATGGCTGTCTTGTAGGCCTCTACCGAGTGTTCCGACACCGTTCCATACTGACTGACGGTCTGCTCAAGTACTGTGCGCTCCTCTCCAATGACACAAGAATAGTCATCTACAGTAAGAAGTCGTCGTGCTGTTTTCAACACGTCGGCATGCCTTTCTTCAGCATCCACGAGAGCCGTCACACCTTTTATTTGCACCACATGCCAGTTGGTGTACTTCTTCTCGCTGAACATACCTATTTCAACAGTGCCGTCAGTAACCTCTAC
>JAEEPT010000093.1 GCA_016284895.1 Prevotella sp.
AACCAGAGCATGCGGCAGGTCAGTTCGCAGAGCAGCATGTCCCAGGAGTGACCCAAGCGGATGTGTGCCAGTTCGTGCTTGATGATGGCACGGGTATTTACGTCTGCGGGGTTGAGAATAATCCATCGCATCCAACTGCATGGAGCCTTCACGCTGGGATTGGTTACAACGTGAACGTGGCTTGGTACACCATCTATCTTTATTCTTTTGCTCCTGTTAATCATCATCAGCAATGCAGCCATCTGCCAGAAATAGCGCAGCCAACAGATAAAGAGACCTGCCAGATAGATGGCCATGGCAATGAGTATGTAGGCATTGGCTTCTTCGCTGATGGGTAACGCATGATAGGTTATGCCATTGTCCGGATTCTCTGGTGGTATGTGTTCGACATTCTCGCTGAGAGGATTCTGGGCGTGCGCTATGTGATACTCAATCATCTCGCGCCCTTGCGTCACGATGTTTGCCTCTTTGGTGCTGACCTGAACAAAGGGCAGTACCATACTGTCGATGAGCACGAGCAGCAAAACGATGCGGTTGATGCCGTGCAGCGTCTCGCGCTTCAGAAACAATCCGAAGAGTGAGTAGAGCAGCGTCAGACAGACCGCCCAGCGGATGATATAGATGATGAATGATGCCATACGCTACGATTGCTTCTTTAGTTCGTTCAGGAAGTCTAACAGCTCCTGCTCGCTTACCTTTTCTTCAGCCACAAGCGATGACACGAGTTCCATGTACGAGTGCTTGAAGTAGCGGTCAACGAATCCTCCAAGTTTCGATCGGCCATAGTCCTCCTGCTCCACTAACGGGAAATAGATAAAGCCGCGTCCCTGCAGACGGTGGCTCACATAGCCTTTACGCTCCAAAGACTGTACCATCGTGGCGATGGTGTTCACGTGGGGCTGCGGCTCAGGGTACTGCGCCACAATATCCTTTGGAGCACACTCACCCAGTTGCCACATGAATTCCAGAACTTCTTCTTCCTTGCCTGTAAGTTTCCGCATATCTTTCGACGATTTTTTTAGTTCGACGGTGCAAAGATATGCCTTTTCCTATGAACCTCCAAATGTTGCCGCAATGTTTTAACCTATTTTTTTAGTTGAAACGAATGTTACTTCTATCTATCGGAAGCGGGCGAGGATGCGCTTTTCCCATCCTCGCCCGCCTTGGAAGTCAGCTTGGCTCATTAGTCGTTTGCCAAAACAAGAACGTTTCCTTATGTCGTTCTATGTCTGTCGGTCTATCCGCTCATTTTTCGGTTGTCTATCGGGCTATCGTCCTCACCTTCGAGGGCTTGATAATCTGTGCGCCCAGCAGGAGGCGGTAGTCCTTGTAGTTGTTGGTGATGATGACGCGGCACTTCTGCTTGCGGGCCAGCATGAACTGCACGTTGTCCTCGATGTCGGCACCCGTCTGGTCGAGCGCAGCATCGATGTCCTTCACCGTGAAGTTGATGATGGTGAAGCGGTGCTGCAACTCGCGAACGATGGTGCGTATCTCGTCGTTCGTCTTGCGCTTCTGATAGACCGAGATGAGCTGCGCCACACTGAGCGTCGAGATGTAGAGCCGCTTGCCCACGATGGAGTAGAGGTAGTGCAGGCAATCGCTGTCGGTCTTGAAGCGCTCGTCGCCGCTGTAGGCACCGATAAGCACGTTGGTGTCCACGAATACGTGGTTGGGGTTGTATGTCTTGACCTGTCGTGTCATAGCCGTAGATTAGAAAACCAGATGCGGGAATTGCTTCTTCTCTTCGGCGGTGAGCAGGTCGAGGTTGCCCGCCATCCACATGCCTACCTGTGCATCCACGAGTTCCTTGTATTTCAGTCCCGTCTTTTCGAGGAGCAGTTGCAGCACGGCCTTGCGCTCCTTTTCCACTTGTTTCTGTTTCTCGCTCATAATGCTGTCATTTTATGGATTACGGGTGCAAATATACGAAACTTTATGAAATTAAGTTGCACTCGCCCCAATCTTTTTGAATATATTAAGGCTCAGCGGGCTGTGCGTGGTAGTTGCCTTCGTACCAACTGACGAATGCCTGGTTGACGAGGCGTGTGCCGCCAGGCGTGGGATAGTGTCCGGTGAAATACCAGTCGCCGGGATGGTTGGGACAAGCCTCGTGCAGTCCTTCGATGCTTTGGAACACCAGTTCGATGGGTGCCTGCATGTTCTTCGGGCGCAACATCTCAACGATCTTCTGATTGATTTCCTCGACGGTGAACGGCTCGTAGATTCGCATGACGTGATTAGCCTCCAACGGACGCTCCTTGCATAAACGGTATACCTCGTCTATCAATTGCTGCCCTTGAGAGTATCTACTCCCCTCGCCCTTTGGAGAGGGGCCGGGGGTGAGGCTACTAATCACAGCGCGGAAGGCGCAAAACTCCTCCAGACGGGCCATGTCGATGCCGTAATAATCAGGGTAGCGAATCTGAGGTGAGCTCGACACCATGACAATCTTTTTGGGATGCAGGCGGTCAAGAATCTTGAAGATGCTCTCCCGCAGCGTTGTGCCGCGAACTATCGAGTCGTCGATAATCACAAGATTGTCCTCGTAGGGGCGCAACGAGCCATAGCTGACGTCATAGACGTGGGCTGCCAGATCGTTGCGCTCTGTGTTGGAAGAGATAAACGTGCGTAGCTTGATGTCTTTCCACACCACCTTCTCTGTGCGCACGTTGTAGCCTTGCTGACGGAAACCGTCGGTCATGCCGTAGTAGGCCACCTCGGCGGTATTGGGGATATATGAGAAAACGGTGTTCTCCACATCGCCATCGATGGCTTTCAGAATGGCAGGTGTCAACTGTTCCCCCAGGTGTTTACGCTCCTGATAGATGTCGCGGTCGGAACCTCGGCTGAAATAGATGCGCTCAAACGAGCAGGCACTATAGTTTGCAGCCGCTGTCCCTTCACCCAGAATCTGTTCCAGTTTGAAGTCTCCGTTGCGACGCACAATGAGCGCCTCGCCAGGCTTCAGCTCGTGGATATCCTCGCATTGCAAGTCAAAGGTGGTCTGCAGCACGGGTCGTTCGCTGGCAAGGGCGATGATTTCGTCGTCGCGATAGTAGAATGCCGGACGAATTCCCCAAGGGTCACGCACAGCAAACATCTCGCCGCTGCCCGTCAGTCCGCACATCACGTAGCCACCGTCGTAGTGTTCCATCGTCTTCCGTAACACGTTGGCCATCTCCACGTTGTCGTCGATGTATCGCGTGATGTCGAGCCCTTCAAGTCCCTTCGCCTTAGCCTCCTCAAACAGCCGTTCCACCTCCCGGTCCAGTCGGTGGCCCATCAGTTCGAGTGTGATGTAGGCATCGCCGTAGATGCGCGGCGACTGGCCTTGCGATGTCAGGAACTGAAACACCTCGTCGATGTTGGTCATGTTGAAGTTGCCACACAGACAGAGGTTCTTGGCGCGCCAGTTGTTGCGACGGAGGAATGGGTGCACAAACGTCAGTCCGCTCTTTCCTGTGGTCGAATAGCGCAGATGCCCCATGAGCAGTTCTCCTGCCATGTCTTGTGTCACTCGTGAGAATATCTCCGTGATAGCATCCTTGCCCTCGGCCTTCTCGCGGAACATGTACTCCGTGCCAGGTTCGCCCGTCATACTGACCGACGCAATGCCTGCACCCTCCTGACCGCGATTGTGCTGTTTCTCCATCATCAGATAGAGTTTGTTGAATCCGTAGGCCCAGGTGCCGTATTTCTGTTCGTAGTAGTGCAGCGGCTTCAGCAGGCGAATCATCGCCACGCCACATTCATGTTTTAGCTGTTCCATTAATGATCAATTGTCAATTATAGCGCGCACTCCTTGACGAAACTCATGAACAATGGATGCGGATGCAGTACCGTTGACGAGTATTCTGGGTGGAACTGCGTGCCGATGTACCACCGCTTTTCTGGTATTTCAACAATCTCCACGAGGTCTGCAGCAGGGTTGATGCCCACGCACTTCATGCCCTTCGCCTCGTATTCCTCTTTATAGGCGTTGTTGAACTCATAGCGGTGACGGTGGCGTTCGGATATGGACAGTTGAGAGTTGGTGATTGACAACTGGGAGTTGAAATAGGCATCAGCAGCGCGGCTGCCTTTCTGCAGTTCGCACTCGTAGGCACCCAGTCGCATGGTGCCGCCCATCTGCGTGATGCTCTTCTGTTCCTCCATGATGTCGATGACGTTGTGCGGTGTCTGTTCGTCCATCTCGCGGCTGTTGGCATCATCGTAGCCCAGCACATTGCGGGCAAACTCAATCACCATCATCTGCATACCCAGACAGATGCCGAAGGTGGGAATGTCGTTGGTGCGCGTAAATTCTGCTGCGATAATCTTGCCCTCGATGCCACGCTGTCCGAATCCTGGACAGATGATGATTCCCGCCATGCCGTCGAGTTTCTCTGCTACGTTGTCGCGGCTGATGTCCTCGCTGTTGATAAAGTGCAACTGTGCCTTCACGTCGTTGTAGATTCCGGCAAGGTTCAGACTCTCGCGGATGCTCTTATAGGCATCCTGTAGGTCGTATTTGCCCACCAGTCCGATATGCACCTCGCGTTTGGCATTGCGCTGCTTGTCCAGAAAGTCGTGCCAGGGCTTCATGGCTGGTGTCTCGCCAACGGGAATGCCAATCTTTCGCATGATGGCAGCATCTAAGCCCTGCTTCTGCATACTCACTGGCACCTCGTAGATGCTTGGCATGTCCTCGCTCTGCACCACGCACTCCAAGTCCACATTACAAAACGACGCCACCTTCATGCGCATTGCGTCGTCGAGGTGGCGTTCTGTCCTGAGGACGAGGATGTCCGGCTGGATGCCCATCCCTTGCAGTTCTTTCACAGAGTGTTGCGTCGGTTTCGTCTTCAGCTCGTCTGCTGCTTTCAGATAAGGCACGTAGGTCAGGTGTACGCAAACCGCGTCGCGGCCTAATTGCCATCGCAACTGTCGGATGGCCTCCATAAATGGTGCGCTCTCTATGTCGCCGATGGTGCCACCCACTTCGGTAATGACGAAGTCGAGCTGCTCGTCTGATGCGGTAGCAAATTTTTCACTGTTCACTTTTCCCTTTTCACTTAACCGGAGCATCCTCCTCTTAATCTCGTCAGTAATATGCGGCACCACCTGGATTGTCTTGCCCAGATAGTCACCTTGGCGTTCGCGGTCTATCACCGTCTTGTAGATGCGTCCCGTCGTAATCGAGTTGTTGCGCGTGGTGTGGATGCCCGTAAAACGTTCGTAATGTCCTAAGTCGAGGTCGGTCTCGAATCCATCTTCCGTCACGTAGCATTCGCCGTGCTCGTAGGGGTTCAGCGTCCCAGGGTCGATGTTGATGTAAGGGTCGAATTTCTGAATCGTGACCTTAAAGCCACGTGCCTGCAGCAGTTTACCGATGCTGGCGGAGATGATTCCCTTGCCAAGCGAGGAGACCACACCGCCAGTCACGAATATGTACTTTGTATTCATTCTATGTCGTTTTGTAGTTTGCATTCTCTTGCTCTCCTGCGCTAAGCCCTGTGACGGCAATCAATGTCATTGCCGTCATCAGGATTATCCAGCGCTTCTTAATCTTCATACCTTCTCTTACCTATATATAAATATGTTATGGCTCTAACTTTTTGTAAGTTTTTGGGTGCAAAATTACTGCTTTGTGTTGCGAAAGTATTAGATTTTCCTACTTTTTGTTTGTTAAAATCTTCAACGACTAACATTTTGTAAGCTTTTTGACTGATTTCCTCTTCGTTTTGTTATCACTTTGCGCCCAAAACCTGTCATTTTGTTACAAAGTGACAGAAGCCTTGTCCACAATCTATGCTCAATCAATGTGGGTTCGATGAATTGTACTAAAATAGGTGGCTTTTAAGCAGATTAAGTGACCTCAATACTCGCAAAAAATTCAGCAACCTCTAACTCGTTCTGAAATTTGCGAGTTTTGGATGTTTTTCAACTGCCTGATTATCAGTGTATTGTAAAACCTACTGTCTTGAAATGCCTTTTGTAACAGGTGTTTTCGGTGATTTAGGTTATTTCACGTTGTCATGGTGGATAGATGGTCTGACCATTTAGGTTAGATTGCGAAGCGATTTAGCCTAAATCGTGACGTGAAGTTTCCTAATTCGAGTCGTGATTTAGGCTGAAACCTGGCTTATTCTTGTCGCTACGAGGTTGTGAAATAGTGACGAAAAGCGTAAAATAGCTGAAAATAATTGTTAAAAAAGCGTTATTCTGAACAGCTATTTCGCAAAACGAACATTGCTCATCTGACGAAAAAGTGCCGAAAAGCCCCATTTTTTTTCTAGATTGACTTTTTCATTTGTCTTGAAAATCGAAAAAATACAACTTATTCTCGGATTATTGTGTGCTTGCCACCTCCTTTTTGATGTATAGCTGATTGGGATGACAGTTTTTTCTTGTCTTACAGTAAGTTTGTATTGGCGAAGTGTCAAATTGTAAAGAATTCAGTGGTAAGGCTAACTGAATGCTTACACTTTTCGCGGAATAGTGACGATTTGAACACAAAGTGTCAAACAACGATTATTTTTGATAAAAAAGTACGCAATAATTTGTGCGTTTCAGCAAAACGCACTATTTTTGCACCCGAATAAACATCAAAACAGATCATAGATATGATTAGAATAGCAAACAATTGGTGGTGGCGCAACTCAAGATTCAAAATATCGTGAGAAGATAGCCGCGTACCTATTAAGTTTGTATGAGAGATACTCCGGAGGCCTGTCGTTCTTGCGATGGGCCTCCGATTTTTTAGTTAAGAATTAAGAGTTTAAAAAATCAAGAGATATGGAAAAATTTCAAGTTGACAAAAACGGTTTCTACGGAGAGTTCGGGGGCGCGTATGTGCCAGAGATACTCTACAAGTGTGTTCATGACTTGCAGGAGGCTTATCTGCCGATTATCGAGAGTGCGGAGTTCAAGGCCGAGTATCATGCATTGTTGAAGGATTACGTGGGAAGACCTTCACCGCTCTATTATGCCCGGAGGATGAGCGAGAAGTACGGCTGTCAGTTGTATCTGAAACGTGAAGACCTGAACCACACGGGTGCGCACAAGATTAACAACACCATCGGGCAGATACTGCTGGCCAAGCGGATGGGCAAGACGCGCATCATTGCCGAGACAGGAGCCGGACAGCACGGCGTGGCGACAGCAACGGTGTGTGCGCTGATGAACATGAAGTGCGAGGTGTTTATGGGTGCAACGGATGTGGAACGTCAGCACACCAATGTGGAGAGGATGAAGATGTTGGGTGCCGAAGTGCATCCCGTCCGCACAGGCAATATGACGCTGAGCGATGCTTGCTCGGAGGCCATCCGCGACTGGTGCTGTCATCCTGCCGACACCTTCTATATCGTAGGTTCGACGATGGGACCCCATCCCTATCCCGACCTCGTGGCTCGGATGCAGAGCGTCATCAGCGAGGAAATCAAGTGGCAGTTGGCAGAGCAGACGGGCCGCGACTATCCCGACTACTTGATTGCCTGCATCGGAGGGGGAAGCAACGCTGCCGGCACCATCTATCACTATATGGACGATGAGCGCGTGAGAATAGTGCTGGCCGAGGCTGGCGGACACGGTTGGGATACCGACTACACCGCCGCCACCATCCATAGGGGCACGACCGGAATCCTGCACGGAGCGAAGATGCTGGTGATGCAGGACGGGGACGGACAGATTCAGGAGGCTTTCACCATTTCAGCAGGCCTTGACTATCCGGGGGTAGGCCCGATGCATTGCAACATGGCGAAGAAAGGTAGGACGCAGGTGCTGAGCATCAACGACGATGAGGCCATCTACGGCGGCTACGAACTGACACGCATGGAAGGTATCATCCCTGCCATCGAGAGTGCCCATGCCATAGCAGCGCTTTCCAAACTAAGTTTCAAAAAGGACGATGTGGTAGTGCTGACGGTCAGCGGCAGAGGCGACAAGGATGTAGAGACGTATCTCAAAAACAAGGCGATGGCAAAAGAATACGGGGAGTTTTAATTGAAAAAATCATGAATAGCTATAAGTATCAAACAACAAGCAAGACCATTCTGGCGGATCTTTATACCCCAGTTGGCGTGTATATGCGACTGCGCGACCTCTATCCGCAGAGTGCGCTGATGGAGAGCTCTGACTATCACGACCAGAGCAACTCGCGGTCGTTTATCGGCATCAATCCCATGGCCAGCGTGGCTATCGGACACGGGGTTGCCAGTATCAACTTTCCCGACGGAACCACCGAGCGTCGTGAGATCAACAAGGAATACGGCACGGCTGATGCCATTCACACCCTCATCGACCGCATTGAGGTCGTGGGCGACGATGCCGCCGTATGCGGACTCTATGGCTACACCAGTTTCAACGCCGTGCGCTACTTCGAGGACATCGCTGTAAAGGACGAGACGCAGGAGAAAAACGATGCGCCCGACGTGCTGTATATATTATATAAGGTGGTGATTGTGTTTGACCATCATAACAGTCAGCTGAAGATTGTCACGCTGGGAGAAGCCGGAGAGAGCTGCGGCAAAATCACAACAAACGGAACCGGCGCGGAGACCGTGGAGGCCGTGCTGAAGGCGATGAACAAGGCCAATGTGCAGGCCTACGATTTCCATCCTGTAGGTGATGTGCGCTCGACGCTGACCGACGAGGAGCATAAGACGAACATCCGTCGCGGCATCAAGCACTGTCTGCGTGGCGACGTGTTTCAGATTGTGCTCAGCCGCAGGTTCATTCAGCAGTACGAGGGCGACGACTTCAAGCTCTATCGCGCTTTAAGGAGCATCAATCCGAGTCCGTACCTGTTCTACTTCGACTTCGGTGGGTTCAGGATCTTCGGAAGCAGCCCCGAGACGCATTGCAGGATTGAGCGGAGACCCAGCGAAGAACCATCGGACTCAGCACCCAAGTTCCGTGCCTACATCGACCCCATCGCCGGAACAACGAAACGTACGGGTGATGCCGAGGCCGACCGTAAGGGAGCCGAATACCTGCGCAACGACCCCAAGGAGAACGCTGAGCACGTGATGTTGGTGGACCTGGCCCGCAACGATCTCTCGCGTAACTGTCACGGCGTGAAGGTCGATTTCTACAAGGACCTACAGTATTATTCGCACGTCATCCACCTCGTGTCGCGAGTCAGCGGCGAGCTCGATGCCGACAAAGATCCCATCAAGGCATTTATCGATACCTTCCCCGCTGGTACGCTCAGTGGTGCGCCGAAGGTTCGGGCCATGCAGCTCATTTCGGAGTACGAGCCCCACAACCGCGGTGCCTACGGTGGCTGCATCGGCTACATTGGCTTGGATGGTTCGCTGAATCAGGCCATCACCATCCGTACCTTCGTCTCGCGCAACGGTGAACTGTGGTTCCAGGCAGGCGGCGGTATCGTGGCTAAGAGTGACGAGGAATATGAATTGCAGGAAGTGAACAACAAACTCGGTGCCCTTCGCAAGGCTATCGAAAAAGCAGAAACGTTATGAAAATAGTGATTATCGACAATTACGACTCGTTTACCTACAACTTGAGTCATCTGGCAAAGGAACTGGGCGTCGATGTTGCCGTCGTGCGCAACGACCAGTTCCGTCTCGAAGAACTGGAGCCGTACAGCAAGATTATACTCTCGCCCGGGCCTGGCATCCCCTCTGAGGCGGGCCTGCTGCTCGACGTCATCCGAACCTATGCCGGTCGCAAACCAATTCTCGGCGTGTGTCTGGGTCATCAGGCCATCGGCGAAGTGTTTGGTGCTCGGCTCGAAAATCTCAACGGCGTGTTTCACGGTGTGGCTACCCCTTGCCATATCATCGCCGATGACCCTATGTTCAGCGGTCTGCCCGCAGAAATCACTGTCGGACGCTACCACTCGTGGGTGGTCTCTCGCGAGGGGCTGCCCAACTGTCTTGAAGTGACAGCCGAGAGCGATGAGGGGCAAATCATGGCCCTCCGCCATCGTGAACTGAACGTTCGCGGCATACAATTCCATCCTGAGAGCGTGCTGACCCCAGAGGGCAAAAAGATGCTCCAGAACTGGCTCTTTCTTTAATGATCAAAATTCAATATAAGTTATGGAACAAACAATGAAAGACTATCTCTTCCGCCTGCTGAACCACGAAGAGCTCTCTCGCGAGGAGATGAAATCAATCCTGATAGGAATCACACATAGTGAATATCCCAACGAACAGATTACAGCACTGCTGACGTGTCTTCAGATGCGCGGTGTCACTGTTGACGAGTTGCTCGGCTTCCGTGACGGCATTCTCGAGACTGGCGTGCCAGCCATCCTTCAGGCCGACCGTTATATTGACGTCGTTGGTACGGGCGGCGACCGCAAGAACACGTTCAACATCTCCACCACCGCCTGCTTTGTTATCGCAGGTGCAGGCTACAAGGTGGCCAAGCATGGCAACTATGCAGCCACGTCTGTCAGCGGCGCATCGAATGTCATCCAGCACCACGGTATCAAGTTCACCGACGACATCGACCGGCTGAACCGCTCGCTCAATGAGGCAGGCATCGTGTATCTCCATGCCCAACTCTTCGCTAAGGCGATGAAGTTTGTAGGCCCTATCCGCAAGGCGCTGCAGTTCCCCACCATCTTCAATCTCCTCGGCCCCATCGTCAACCCCTCGCAGCCCAAATGTCAGCTCCTCGGCGTGGCTAATCTCGACCAGATGCGTCTTTACAACAGCGTCTATCAGAAGTTAGGCATCGACTATGGCATCGTGAACTCCATTGACGGTTATGACGAGATTTCGCTGACAGGCGACTTCAAGGTGACCCTCGGCACACAGACCACAGTGCCTGGCGGTTCTCCGTCAGGCTACGAGCGCATCTTCCGTCCGCAGGATTTGGGCTTCGATATTGCCAAGCCGGAGGAACTTGTGGGTGGTGCCACTGAGGAAGAGGCCGCCCAGATATTCGACTCCGTACTCGAGAATCGTGCTCTGCCCGCCCAGAAGAACATTGTGCTGGCCAACGCCGCCTTTGGCATTCAGGTGCTGGAACGCGGACAGAAAAGCATTGAGGAGTGCATTGAGATTGCACGCGAGAGCATCGACAGCGGTGCTGCATTAAGGACATTCAAGAAGTTCGTGGAACTAAACAGCTGATTTCTTCGAACATGAATTTCATGAATTAGAATATGGCAAAAGATATTTTAGAGCAGATCATTGCTCACAAACGAGAGGAACTGGCAGCCATCCGCACCGCCTGTTCCGTATGCAACGACAGTGTCGCCGCTCCAAAGCCCTCCCTCCGCGAAGCCCTGTTGGCATCCGACACCGGCATCATAGCCGAGTTTAAACGCCGTTCGCCCTCGAAAGGGTGGATCAAGGAAGAGGGACGTGCCGACATCATTCCGCTCTCATACCAGCAGAATGGTGCCGCCGCCCTGAGCATCCTCACCGACGAACACTTCTTCGGCGGACACGACGACTTCATCCGCGCTGCTCGTCGATCAGGTGTTACCCTCCCCATCCTCTACAAGAACTTCGTCATCGATGAGACCCAGCTCTATGCTGCCGCCCTCTGTGGCGCTTCTGCTGTGCTGCTCATTGCTGCCTGCCTGTCTCGTCCCTTATGTCGCGATTTAATCGCAAAGGCTCACAGCATCGGCCTCGAAGTCCTTCTCGAAATGCACTCCGAAGCAGAACTTGAATATGCTGACCTCGGTCCCGACCTCTGTGGCATCAATAACCGCAACCTCGGCTCGTTCGTCACCGACGTCGATAATTCCTTCCGTCTCGCTGAGCGCCTGCCGAAGGATGCCGTCAAGGTCAGCGAAAGCGGCATCAGCTCCCCTGCTACCGTCCGTGCCCTCCGTCAGGCAGGCTTTCGCGGATTCCTCATCGGTGAGACATTTATGAAAACTGCCGATCCTGGTCAAGCACTCCATGATTTCATAAATCAATTGTGAATGATGAATGGTGAATTAATAAAGGTTTGCGGTATGCGAGACGCGGAGAATATCCGCGAGGTCGAGGCATTAGGCATTGACATGATGGGCCTTATCTTCTATCCTAAGTCAAGACGCTATGTCAGTGAGCGCCCCGCCTATCTGCCACAGAAATGCAAGCGCGTTGGTGTTTTCGTCGATGCCACCATCGATGACATCCGTCAGCACATCGCCGACTATGGTCTTGATGTCATTCAGCTTCACGGTCACGAAAGTCCTGAGTTGATACGCGAGCTTAGATCTCAGGTCTCAGACTTCAGGTTACAAGTTATAAAGGCCTTCAACATAGCCACCAGGGACGATTTCTTTCAAGCCAAGCCCTACGCAGGCCTCGTTGATTATTTCCTCTTCGACACGAAAGGACCCTCCGTGGGTGGCAATGGCGAGAAGTTCGACTGGGCTGTACTCTCTTACTACAATGGCGATACTCCATTTCTGTTAAGTGGCGGTATAGGTCCTGACGATGCAGAACGCTTAAAAGCCTTCCATCACCCCAAGTGCATCGGTATTGACCTCAACTCGCGTTTTGAGATTGAGCCAGGAATAAAA
>JAEEPT010000316.1 GCA_016284895.1 Prevotella sp.
AGAGCTGACAAGAGCAGGGTGAGCGCCATGCGCCAAACATTCATCACGAACACGCCCAACCTGCGGCTGCCTATCTCGCTGGAGAGAGCAGCAAGCGTCCACGAAAAGGCTACAAATAGTGAGATAATTTCGCCTAAGTAACTCATAACAGCATGCAAAGTTACAACTTTTCGAGCATATTATAGATTATTTAAGGAATCATTCTTTTCGCCATCACATTTTTTTTGTACTTTTGCAACGACAATTGCAAACTGACATAGAATATATTACAAAATAGACATGAACGTTTTAGAACTTAGTGAGCAAGAGATTCTTCGTCGGCAGTCGCTTGACGAGCTCCGCAAAATGGGCATAGACCCCTACCCCGCTGCGGAATATCCAGTTACGGCATGGAGTGACGACATCGTCAACAACTTCGTAGACTTGCCCGTCATCGGCAAAGATGAAGAAGGCAACGATGTGAGAGAGACGGCTACACCAGAAAACAGCCGCGTGGTGAGCATTGCCGGACGCATTATGAGCAAGAGCATCATGGGAAAGGCCGCCTTTGCCAAGCTGCAGGATTCGAAGGGCCGCATTCAGATTTACGTACAGCGCGATGCCATCTGTCCGGGTGAGAACAAAGACCTATATAATATAGTATTCAAGAAATTGCTCGACCTGGGCGACTTTATCGGTGTAAAAGGCTATGCATTCCGCACGAAGACGGGCGAGATCAGCGTTCACGTACTGGAAATGACAGTGCTCAGTAAGAGCCTAAAGCCGCTGCCCGTGGTGAAAACCGATGCCGATGGCAAGGTGTACGATGCTTTTGACGACCCCGAACTGCGCTATCGCCAGCGCTACGTTGACCTGGTGGTGAATGCCGGCGTGAAGGACACGTTCCTGAAGCGTGCCACCATCATACGCACCATGCGCCGCATCCTCGACGAAGCAGGATATACGGAGGTGGACACACCTATCCTGCAGAACATTGCAGGCGGTGCTTCGGCACGTCCGTTCATCACTCATTTCAATGCGCTGAACCAAGACATGTACATGCGCATTGCCACCGAGCTCTACCTGAAGCGCCTCATCGTAGGAGGATTTGAGGGCGTGTATGAGATGGGCAAGAACTTCCGCAATGAGGGCATGGACAAGACCCACAATCCCGAGTTCACCTGCATGGAGCTCTACGTGAGCTATAAAGACCTGCTTTGGGGCATGACCTTCACAGAGAATATGCTGGAGCAGATCTGTACTGCCGTCAACGGAAAGCCCGAGGTAGAGATTGACGGAAAGGTCATCTCATTCAAGGCTCCCTTCCGCCGTCTGCCTATCCTCGATGCCATCAAGGAGAATACGGGCTTTGACTGCGACGGCAAGAGCGAAGAAGAGATTCGCGCCTTCTGCCAGTCGAAAGGCATGGAGGTTGACGAGACCATGGGCAAGGGCAAGCTGATCGATGAGCTCTTCGGTGAGTTCTGCGAGGGTACTTTCATCCAGCCCACCTTCATCACCGACTATCCCGTAGAGATGTCGCCTCTGACCAAGATGCACCGCTCTAAGCCAGGACTCACTGAGCGCTTTGAGCTGATGGTGAACGGTAAGGAGCTGGCCAATGCCTACTCAGAGCTCAACGACCCCATTGACCAGGAGGAGCGCTTCAAGGAGCAGATGCGACTCAGCGAGAAGGGTGACGACGAGGCGATGATCATCGACCACGACTTCCTGCGCGCCCTGCAATATGGCATGCCTCCCACTTTCGGCATCGGCATCGGCATAGACCGTCTGGTGATGCTGCTCACTGGCAAGTTCGCCATCGGTGAGGTAATGTTGTTCCCCCAAATGAAGCCAGAGAAGAAGGCTCCGCAAAGCAGCATACAGGAATGGGCAGCCATCGGTGTGGCTGAAGACTGGGTCTATGTGCTGCGCAAAGCCGGATTCTACCTCATCCAGGACATCAAGAACGAGAAAGCACAAGGATTGCAGCAGAAGATAGGCGAGATCGTGAAGAAATTCAAGCTCGAACTGCAAAAGCCTTCAGTGGACGAAGTTCAGGGATGGATTGACAAAGCACAATAAAGTCCCATAAAACTCATCAGACCCATTAGACTCACAAGCCCCAAAGAGTATGTACAACTGCGGTAAGATAGCAATCATAGGAGGAGGTTCCTGGGCAACGGCCATTGCCAAGATTGTGGTGCAACACACGCATCACATAGGGTGGTACATGCGACGCGACGACCAAATAGCCGACTTCAGTCGCTTGGGTCACAACCCTACCTATCTGAGCAGTGTGCATTTCAACTTGGAC
>JAEEPT010000317.1 GCA_016284895.1 Prevotella sp.
TGGAGTTCAAGAAAAAGACGCTGGGCAATGCCCGCTACCCCAAGGAGCCAACATACTATGTGGCGGAAGAACCAGACGATTTTGGCGAAATGAGAGTCAATGGTGTCGTCTACTATTCTGCCAACCACATGCTTGTCCTTCAGAAAAGCCATGTGTATCAACCGTTGGAATTAGAATAAACTGATCATCATTCTATACGATTACATCGACATAAGTGATAACAATAAAGAAAACATTAGTAAGTTAAGTAAGTTAAACGTACCCGGGTCTGCTGGAGGCCGCAGGGATGCGCCCTCCAGCATCTATCAGAATACAACAGAAACACATCAAACTTGATAACGGTATGAATAAGAGTATCATCACTATCATAATTGCCCTCGCATCAACTATCGGAGCGCAGGCACAGAACGACAGCATCGACCAGGCACAGTTCTTGGCCGTCTATGACTACTTGTGCCGGACCATGGACGACGAGGGAGAACCCGTAGTGGATAGCATGGAGATTGTGGTACAGGTGGGACGCACCATCACCAAATCCATGCCTTGGTCGCAATCATCTTTGTATCAACATACTTTTGAAGAACAAGGAAAAGTCTATAATGAGGCTTACCTCCACATGCAAACGGTATGGACAGGATGGCCTGAAGGACAGACAACCACACGTGAACTCATCTTCCCTTACAATTTCGAGGGCAAAGAAGCCACACCTGAAATGCTGTGGACATTGAGCGACGATACGGTCACGATGAACGGATATCTTTGCCATAAAGCGACCACTGTATTCCGCGGCATCGAATGGCATGTATGTTATACCGAGGAGATTCCTTCATCGGCAGGGCCTTGGCGACTGCGCGGACTGCCAGGTCTGATTGTAGTAGCTGAAAGCGAGGCACACACCTTCACGCTCACCCAAGTGCGTCAGGAAACTTCACCCATCACCTATCAATCCGATCCCGAAGCAAGGAAACTCTCCTACAAGAAACTGCTGAAGTATCGTCATGAGATATATGGCAATAAGCAATACGCCAAGAAACCTATGTACTATCTACCGGAATTCAATGACCTGATGCGCACTTTCCCTGATTCACAGTTGACGGTCTTAACGAAATTCAATGCTGTCTTTCTCGATTGGCGTCCAGTACTGCCAAAGGCACACGTGTACCAACCACTGGAGCAGTGAGGGCAGAGTCAAACTTGTTTGAACTATGCCGAATCGCGACAGTGGAAGACAAAGTCAACCGCTAAAAATAGAATAAATCAATGAAAAAATTTTATATAACAATGATGGCCTTTGTGCTTACGATAGGGGCACAGGCACAGATGCTTACACGAGACAATGAAAAGCTTGATACTTTGTGCCAGACAAAGTTTACGGCAGTATATCAGTATTCCATCAACACAGCGGACGCAGACGGAAAGCCTGTCACCGACTCCATCCGCCTGGCCTTGCAGGTGGGCGATGGCGTGTGGAAGACATGGACTTACGAACGCTATCTGTTTCAACAGCAGAGAGACGAGGAGATAGGCGAAGACCACTACTGGTTCATGCATAATGAGGCACTGATGCATATCGCCACAACTACGGTTGGTTATCCAGAAGGTAAGACCGTTGCGCTCGAATTGATTCCGCCACTTCAGTACGAGGTGACTGAAGACACAGAAGCGCCGGCGTGGACGATGGTGGAAGGATGCGACTCTGTTTGCGGCTATCTGTGCCAGAAAGCAAACGGAAAGTTCCGTGGCAAGACATGGAATGTACTTTATGCCGAGGACATTCCTACCGCAGCCGGCCCTTGGAAACTACAGGGACTGCCAGGCTTGATAACCTACGCGGCAGACGATGAGGGCATCCATACGTTCAGGCTTATTGGCATTTATCAGGAAACGGCACCCATCACCTATTCTGCTGGTTCTGTGGTTTCAAAGTTCTCCATGCAAGAGCGTCGTTTGATAACGACTGTGACACCATACGAGAAGGCGACGAGAGAGCAGATGCTGAAACAGAAGAAGAACGTGTTTGGCAATCGCTTATACCTGACCAATCCTATGTTTTATATGACAGGTCCAAAAACAATCTTACATACTTACGGAAAAAGTGCAGACTATCAATTCGTGGGAGGATTATATATACCTGAAAAGGCGCACGTGTACATGCCGCTGGAAAAGGAATAGAAGTCCGAAGAAATGATGCAACGACAAGACATACAGAAACGAAAATCCCGCTCGGATGGAAGCGGGAAGGGAGTGGCGTTATTCGCAGAACATCTGA
>JAEEPT010000318.1 GCA_016284895.1 Prevotella sp.
ATCTTCGTCTTTGTCTGCTTCACTGCCCTCTCGTTCATTGACGTGAAGGAACTGACTGCGGACAACATCGTGGACATCAATGGCGACAAATGGATAATCGGTCATCGCACAAGACGATGGTGAGCACCAATCGTCCGGGCATCCCCTTCCAAGTGAAGCTGATGGACGTACCCTTGCAGATTATCGACCGCTACAAGCACCTACAGGAAGACAAACTGGTATTCGGCAAAATGAACTACTGGTCGATGTGCAAGAAACTGAAGAAGGTCATGGAAGCCTGTGGGATAGATAAACAGATAAGCTACCACTGTGGGCGGCACTCGTTCGCAACGTTGGCGCTTTCAAAGGGTATGCCCATCGAGAGTGTAAGCCGAGTATTGGGCCATACGAACATCGTCACGACACAGATCTACGCCAAGATAACAAGCCAGAAACTCGACAACGACCTGACGATGCTTGGCAATAAGCTCAACGCTTCATTCAAAGACATCAAGGGACGGAGCAGCGAGAGCCGCCAAACTTGCTTGGATGGCCGAGTCGTGACGGAACTCGCCGAAGGCAAGATGGCATAGATCACATCGCCCCAAAGCCTTCAAAGTAGAAAGACGAATGATTAGCGAAGTCTGTCATCCGTCTTTTTGCGTTATATTCCCTCAGCACACGAACCGCTAACAGCTCTTTCTTTTCCCTATCGTTTATAAGCCTGATGATAGCAACTTTCCAGAACACTCTCCAAATCACTCTCACGATAAAGCACCTTGCCACCTAATAATATATATGGTAGCACGCCATCATTGCGGTATTCCTGTAGCGTTCGTCTGCTGACCTTCAGAATCTGTGCCACCTCTTGGTCTGTCAGATAACGTTCACCATCAAGCAATGGACGATAATTTCCTATTACCTTCTTATAGAGGTCAAGCAATTCCTTCATGTTCTCCAAAGCGTTCTTCACCCCAACGTTATGCGGCATTATCAGATTGTTCATAGGCGGCTCGTTTTGAGGTTACACATTTTGCTTTCCTTACCCCTATCAGCCACAACATGAAGAATGCTCTCCACATCCTCAGGCTTATAGTACACCTTGTGGTTGATTTGAGAATAGGCCAACGTCCCGTTGTCACGAAGCGTCTGTAATGTTCTCGGGCTGATGTTCAGCATTTGGCAAACATCTTGATTGTCAAGCCAGTCGCCCACCCCTTTGTCAGTGTCTCTACTGGCCATCTCCTTCATCTTTGTGACGAAACTGTTAAAGCTCGTCAGCAGCTCCTCGTAGGTACTGCGCTCAATTGATATTACTTCCATGTCTGTTTAGTTTTAAAATCTGAGCACAAAGGTACATCATGTTTTCCAGATAGACTCATTTTGAAAATTCCCTATTGTGAAATAACAATTCAGGGAAACAAAAACCTAATGTCTGCCAAGCTTGCTCATCAGAAAGCAGACAAGCATCTTTATGTGGCATTCCACAGAAAAGTGCGTATTAGGCTACACCCTTCTATGGAATCTATTTGTGGCTTTGCAAGCAATTTGGGGTAGACATCTTCCCTCTATTGTAACATGCTACAAGCACCTTAGCTTTATTCATTACGACATCACGATCGTCAGTCCATCACATCTATCTTATAAATTCTTCTCTCATTGTCTCGAAAGCATTAATCTCTTATAATTATCTTTCCTCCACCTGGACCAAAAATATAGTCGCTAATCAGACGGACTGATCGAGGGATATACAGCGTAACAAATTGGCGGCATGTAGCGAATGCCATAGAACATATCGTCACTACACCTTCCGGCACATGGTATTCGTTATCTTTGAATCCTGCCCTTGCAAACAATAATCGGTGCCCATCAAGGTTATAAGCTATATCATGCTCATCCATGCGATACTCTCCATCATCCTCAAAGGCATCCGTCTGCTCATCGCGACATGAATAGTCTTTCTGCCAGAAATATACACAAGGCATTAGATTCTCATTTTCCTCTTCATCCTCACTAAACACCAACTGGTCATAATCATGCACATGAGCGGTCCAAGGGATATGCAGCGTATCAATCCTGCATCCCAACAATGCGCCTGGCTCAATTTCCTCTACTCCTTCAGGAATCCAATAAGTACCCTTTACATTCGCTCCCTTCAGCAAGCGTTTGCCATCACCAGAGTAAACAAAACCATGGCTGTCCATCCATAGTCTCTCGTCTGCTTCAATGAGTCTCCCCATACCAATAGAAGAAAAAGAGAATCAATACCAATATCCCTACCGCGATAAT
>JAEEPT010000094.1 GCA_016284895.1 Prevotella sp.
CCAAGATCACTATCAAGGGCGTGAGCGTGCATCCTGGCTATGCCAAGGGCAAGATGGTGAATGCCAACCGACTGGCTGCCGAGTTTGCTGCCATGCTTCCTGCCGACGAGACGCCAGAGGCAACGGAGGGCTACCAGGGGTTCTATCACCTGATAGGCATGCAGACCAACACGGAGCTGGCCAAGCTGAGCTACATCATTCGCGACCACGACCGCGAGAAGTTTGAGGACCGCAAGCGACTGGTGAAGCAATGTGCCGACCGCATGAACGAGAAGTATGGTGAGGGAACGGTGAGCGCCGAGGTGAGCGACCAGTACTACAACATGAAGGAGAAGATAGAGCCCGATGCTATGCACGTCATCGACCTGGTGCTACACGCCATGCAGCAGGTGGGGGTGGCTCCGAAGGTGAAGCCTATCCGTGGCGGCACCGACGGTGCACAACTGTCGTTCAAGGGTCTGCCCTGTCCCAACATCTTTGCCGGCGGCATCAACTTCCACGGACCGTATGAGTTTGTACCCATACAGTCGATGGAGAAAGCCATGCAGGTAGTGGTGAAGATATGTGAGTTGACAGCAGAATACAACAATTAACCCATCTGCCGCTTTCAGATCGGCACATAGCATTCTAATCATCATTTACAATACGAAGAAATGGCAGCTTTACCTCCATTGATTCAAGACCTGGCCCTCATGCTGATGGTGGCAGGCATCGTAACCATCATTTTCAAGAAACTGAAGCAGCCACTGGTGCTGGGCTACATCATGGCGGGCTTCCTGGTGTCGCCCCACATGCCCTACACCGCCTCAGTGGTCGATATGTCGGGCATTCATCTATGGGCCGACATCGGTGTGATGTTCCTCCTGTTCTCGCTTGGACTGGACTTCTCGTTCAAGAAGATTCTGAAGATGGGGGCATCGCCCATCATCTCGACCATCAGCATCATTTTCTTCATGTCCATGCTGGGTGTCTGTGTAGGCAATATCTTCGGATGGACCAAGATGGACTGCATCTTCCTGGGCGGCATGCTGGCCATGAGCTCCACCACTATTATCTATAAGGCATTCGACGACCTGGGGCTGCGACAACAGCAGTTTGCAGGGCTGGTGATGTCGGTGCTCATCCTGGAAGACATTCTGGCCATTGTGATGATGGTGATGCTGAGTGCCATAGCCAGCGGCTCGAACCCTGACGGTGGACAGATGCTGGGCAGCATTCTGAAGATAGCCTTCTTCCTGGTGCTATGGCTGGTGGTGGGCATCTTTGCCGTGCCGCTGTTCCTAAGGTCGGTGCGCAAGCTGGTCAATGCCGAAGTGCTGCTCATCATGTCGCTGGGCCTGTGCTGCGCCATGGCTGTGTTCTCTACCAAGGTGGGCTTCTCGTCGGCATTCGGTGCCTTCATCATGGGCAGCATCCTGGCCGAGACCATCGAGGCTGAACGCATAGAGAAGCTGGTGGAGCCCGTGAAGAACCTCTTCGGAGCCATCTTCTTCGTGTCGGTGGGCATGCTGGTTGACCCGCAGATTCTTGTGAGCTACGCCCTGCCCATCTTCCTGCTGGTGATGACCATCCTGGTGGGACAGAGCGTCTTCGGCTCGTTCTCGTTCATGCTGAGCGGTGAGTCGCTGAAGTCGGCCATGCGCTGTGGTTTCTCGATGGCTCAGATAGGTGAGTTCTCGTTCATCATTGCTTCACTGGGTCTGTCGCTGGGCGTGATCAGCGACTTTCTCTACCCCGTTGTGGTGGCAGTATCGGTCATCACAACGTTCCTCACCCCTTACATGATACGTGCTGCCACACCTGCCTATAACGCGCTGGAACATAGGCTGCCCTCCCACCTCGTGCAGATGATGAACCGTCTGTCGATGAGTCAGCAGAGCTCCAACGAGCAGAGCAAGTGGAAGAAGCTGCTGCTGCAGATGGCAGCCAACACGGTGGTCTATACCATTCTGTCGGTAGCTGTCATTGCGCTCATGTTCACCTTCGGACTGCCCTTCTTCAAGCAGTTCTTAGGAGCCGACAAGTGGTATGCCAGCGCTGTGACGGGCTTGCTGACGGTGCTGCTCATTGCGCCCTTCCTACGAGCCATGATCATGAAGAAGAACCACAGCGAGGAGTGGAAAGCACTGTGGAGAGAGAGCACGCGCAATCACCTGCCACTCATACTGACCTTCATCGTGAGGGTGATGTTAGCCGTGGGGATCATCTTCAACATCATCAAATATTTGTTCCACTTCTCGGCTGCCATCATGCTGACAGTGGGGCTTGTAGTGGTGATCATCATGGTGCTGTCGAAACGCATCAAGCGCAACAGCATACTGCTCGAACGCTTGTTTGTAAACAACCTGCGCTCACGCGACATCGAGGCGCAGGTGCACGGCAGGAAGCGTCCGCTCTACGAGGGCAGACTGCTCGATCGCGATATACACATTGCTGATTTCGAGATTCCGGGCAACTCACAATGGATGGGACAGACGCTCAGACAGCTGAGCCTGGGCAAGAAGTATGGGGTTCACGTGAGCAGCATCTTGCGCGGTGGGTTCCGACTGAACATACCTGATGGCGACTACGTCATCTTCCCGTTCGATCACCTGCAGGTGATAGGTAGCGACGAACAACTGGACAAGTTAAGGGCTGCCATAGAGAAAGAGGTGCTGGGAGAAGACCTGGAACTGGAGAAACGAGAGATGAAACTGAGTCAACTCATCATTGAAAGTGATAGCCCCTTCATAGGGAAGACACTGCAGGAAAGCGACATACGCAGACTGTACAGCATCATGGTGGTAGGACTGGAAGAGGGAAAGGAGAACCTGTCGCCCTTCAAACCCGACCGCAAGTTCCAGGAAGGTGACATCATCTGGATAGTGGGAGAACAAGAGTCAATAGACGCACTCCACAGTGCTTAAAGACATAAGAACAGAGGTCGGTGGGGTTTAAAGACAGAAGAACAGATTTTGGTGGGGTTTAAAGACATAATAACAGAAGAACAGATATATATAACAGAAGAACAGATAAATTTACTGAAGTTTCCCATCCCAATATGAACTATTTATCAAGAATTAATATAAAGGAAGGGAAACTTCAGTAATCTTAGTCCTTCAGAACGACGGTGACACCACGTGCCGCCTGAGCACCATAGACAAGGGCTGACTCGATGTCGGCAGTCTTGCTGGGACCAGAGATGAACGTTCCGAACTGATACTGCTGGAAGTCGTGAGCAGAGGCTGACAGACGGGCATAGGCTTCGTGCATGTTGTTGACAATGGCTTTGCGACTGAGCACGATCACCAGTTGTTCAGAAGCGAAGCATACGGCTTTCTCCTTCATCTGCTGAGGAATCCAGATGCAGGCATTCTCTGCCACTCCAATAGTGCCCTCGATGACTCCTACATCGGCTTTCATCAGCTCACGTGCCTCACCGACGGTATCGGGGTTGAGCTGGGCCGTCACACCTGGCAGATTACTGGCTATCAGCTGCGCATCGGGATAGGCTTCCCTCACAGCATCATTGAGCGAAGAGCCTGCCTTCAGTTCAATGAGACGGGCACCTGCAATGGTAGTTGTCTTCTGCTTGAATTCCTCCACAGCATCATCGAACGTGATAGGGTGCAGCTGACTGAGGTCGGGCATGTCGTAAGTCTCGCGAGTGTTGTCGCGCAGACGTGAAAGTATTTCTTCTCTTGAACTCATAGTTTTTTCTCCTTCCATAGCTGGTGGAACGACTTAGCGGGGAACTTCATCATCTGATGCCCGTAGGCCCAGGGGTTGAGCTTCATCTGGACAAGCGGAGCTGGTAGCCAGTTCACCATGGGCGACAAGCGCAACACGCCAGTATAGACCGATGGGTGACGGAACAGGTAGCTCATGCCCTGCGACATCATCTTCTTCATGGGGTCGGCATGACCCAGCGCGTCTAACTGCTGACGCCAGCGATAGACCTGCTGTGACAAATCGACCATCACAGGACAGACATTGTCGCACGAGCAGCAGAGCGAACAGGCCGACACGTTGTCGTAGTAGCGCTCAGGACTGCGCAACATGCCCAGGTTGATGCCAATGGGGCCGGGGATGAAATAGGTATAGCTATAGCCTGCTGAGCGACGATAGACGGGGCAGGTGTTCATGCAGGCACCACAGCGCATGCACTTCAGCGTCTGCCAGTGTTGCTCATTGCCCAGAATACTGCTTCGCCCATTATCGACCAG
Organism: Prevotella sp.; assembly: GCA_016284895.1. Classification (GTDB taxonomy): domain Bacteria; phylum Bacteroidota; class Bacteroidia; order Bacteroidales; family Bacteroidaceae; genus Prevotella. Next base: position 4,206 of record JAEEPT010000094.1, read on the forward strand.
CACGATGTGCATCTCGCCCCCAGGACGCGGTCCACGGAAATGACTGGTATAGACAGTGGTCTCCTGCCCCGTGCCTGAACGAGCCAGCAAGCGCTGAAACACACCCATAGCCTGATAGTTGGGAATGAGCTTCTCAATGCCCATCGAAACGATGTGGAGCTTGGGTATCGAGGTTGACATGTCGGCATTGCCCTCATTGGTGCATACCACCACATCGCCTGTCTCGGCAATACCGAAATTGCCACCCGTCATGCCGCATTGTGCCTCGGCAAACTGCTGGCGCAGATGCATGCGAGCAACGTAGGTGAGGTGAGTGGGATCATCGCTCTCAACAGGCAGCCCATATTGACGGAAACACTCGGCTATCTCCTCACGATGCACATGCAAGGCAGGCATCACAATGTGGCTGGGTGCCAGCTTCATCATCTGAAGAATTCGCTCTCCTAAGTCTGTTTCAACTACCTCTATACCAATCCGTTCCAAGTGTTCATTTAAGTGACACTCTTCGGTGAGCATACTCTTGCTCTTCACCACTTTCGTCACGTTGTGCTCCTTCAGGATGTCGGCTACAATGCTGTTGTATTCCTCAGCATCCTGAGCCCAGTGCACATGGACACCGTTCTTCCTGGCATTCTTCTCGAACAGCTCCAGATAGTCGGCCAGATGGGTGGCAGTGTGCTTCTTAATCTGACTGGCCGCCTCGCGCAGTCTTTCCCATTCAGGCAGTCCCTGTGCCATACGGTCACGCTTCTGTCGCACGCCAAAGAAAGTCTGGTCGTGACGATTCACCACGGCATCGTTGTTCAAATAGGCCTCAGCAGCCTTTGAATGTCTTGTACTCATAGTCCGGCAGATAATATTTGGGCAACATGAATGAACTTGATATCAAGCCCCTGTTTCTGGGCCACGCCTTGCATGTGCATCAGGCACGACGAGTCAGGTCCTGTGATGTACTCGGCTCCTGTAGCGATATGGCGACGTACCTTCTCCAGCCCCATGCGAGCCGATACGGCATTTTCCTCTACGGCAAACATGCCACCAAAGCCACAGCACTCGTCAGGGCGTTCAGGCTCTACAACCTCAATGCCATCGACAAGTTTCAGCAAGTCGATGATTTTATTGAACTTTGGCACGTTGCGCTCCGAGGGCGATGACAGGCCCAGCTCTCTCACACCGTGACAGGAGTTGTGAACACTCACCTTGTGGGGGAACTTGGCAGGCAGGGCATCTATCTTCAGGATGTCGTGCAGAAATTCCACCAGGTCAACAGTCTTGCCAGCTGCCTCGCACCGTGCTCCCTTCACGATATTGGGATGAAAGAAGCGCACATAGGCAGCGCAACTGGCCGACGGTGCCACGACATAATCGTAGGGCGCAAAGAGCTCGTCGAACTTCTTGACCAGCGGTTCTGCCATCTGCTCAAATCCGGCATTGCCCATGGGCTGTCCGCAGCAAGTCTGCCGCTCAGGATAGTCCACATCGAGCCCCAGGCTTTTCAGCAACCTATATGTCGATACGCCCACCTCGGGGTAGAGCGCATCGACATAGCAGGGAACGAATAATCCGATCTTCATTGTTTACATATCTTCGTAAGTATCCAGATAAGTCACATGCGTCACAAGGTACTCCTCAACGCCATGCTTACCATCGGCACCGCCTATGCCACTCTTCTTCACACCTGCATGGAAGCCCTGAATGGCCTCGAAATGCTCGCGATTGACGTAGGTCTCGCCAAACTCAAGTTCGCGGCAGGCCTTCACGGCAATGTTCAAGTCCTTGGTGAAGATGCTGCTGGCCAGTCCGTATTCACAGTCGTTGGCCCATGCAATGACCTGATCGATGGTATCGAACTCAACGAGCGGAATCACAGGACCGAAGGTCTCCTCATGGATGATGTCCATGTCCTGACGGCAGTCATCGAGCACAGTAGCGGCATAGAAGTAGCCCTTCTCCCCTACCCTGTGACCACCACAGAGCAGTTTGGCGCCTTGCTTGATGGCACGCTCCACCTTCTCGGTGACGCTTTCCAGCGCACGTTGCTCAACCAGGGGTCCCATATCGACAGATGCGTCGGCACAAGGATCGCCCACCTTGACGGCTTCCATCTTCTTCACCAGTATCTTCGTAAAGGCCTCCTTCACCTCTTTCTGCACATACACGCGCTCTGCGTTGTTGCATATCTGTCCGTTGTTGCCAATGCGACTGTCAACTATCCACTGGGCAGCACGCTCCAGGTCGGCATCCTTACAGACAATAGCGGGGGCTTTTCCGCCCAGCTCGAGCGACACCTTGGTAATGTTCTTCGACGCTGCTGCCATGATGCTCTCGCCTGCCGAGACAGAACCCGTCACTGAGACGATGTCAATCTTAGGACTTCCTGCCATCTCGTTGCCTATCACAGAGCCCTTACCTGTCACAATGTTGATGACACCTGCGGGCAGACCTGTCTCTGCTACTACGTTGGCAAACTCGGTGCAGTTCTCTGGTGTGAGCTGTGAGGGCTTGATCACGATGGTACAGCCTGCTATCAGGGCAGCACCTGCCTTACGGGCAATGAGGAAGAAGGGGAAGTTCCAAGGCAGAATGCCTGCCACCACGCCGATGGGCTTCTTAGTCAACAGGATGGTCTCATTGGGACGGTCAGAAGGAATGATTTCGCCCTCAATATGACGTGCAAACGATGCCATATACTCGAAATAGGCAATGGTAGCGCCCACCTCAATCGATGCCCAGTTACGGGTCTTTCCCTGCTCGCGCATGATGATTTCGGTAAACTCTTCCTGACGCTTCTTGATGCCGTCGGCTATCTTCAGCAGATACTGAGCACGCTCTATGGCAGGCTTCTTGGCCCACATCTTCTGAGCAGCACGTGCAGCATCGAGAGCACGGTTCACGTCTTCAATCGTTCCTTCAGGCTGACGGGAGATGACTTCCTCAGTTGAGGGGTTCAACACGTCAATCCACTTGCCGTTCGAGCTCTCGCAGAACTGGCCATTGATGTACATTTTAAGGTCTTTCATTGTAACAATTTGTTTTTATGCGGTTAGTTTTTTGGATAGTTCGAAAGCAAATTTAGCAAAAAAGAACGATACTGCAAGCAACAGTACCATTCTTTTATATAATTTAACAGGATGAACACTCAGGTCAGAAGCGTCCACCGCCTCCGAAGCCACCGCCTCCGAAGCCTCCACGACCACCTCCACGATTGCCACCGCGATTGCCTCGGCCCTCGCGATTGCCGCGTCCGCCCTCGTCACCCTCTGGGCCTCGACGCATGGCCTGCCGCATCTCCTTCGTTCCGAACAGATTCAGACGGTAGCTCACGCGCAACATCACGTAGCTGTTGATGGAGTTATACCAGTTGTCGTTGCGCGACATGGCGCTGATGGCACGCGAGAAGTTCGACTGCTGCTTCAGAATGTCGTAGAACTCCAGTCGGACGGAGAGTGGCCGACCCTTGAGGAAACTCTGTGAGATCTGGGCATTCCAGATGAGCTCGTTGGTATTGGCAGCTGCATCGCTGAATCCGCGACGGCTCGACATATTGAGCGAAGTAGTGAACTGCATGCCCCAAGGTGCCTGAATGGTGGTGTTGAAGCCGTAGTTGAACGCCCAGGTAGAGAGGTTGGAGTTGGGCTGCAACGCATTGTAGGCATAGTTGTACTGTACGCGTCCGTTCACTTCGAACTCCAGCCAGTCATTGCGGAAACTGGCACCCAGTCGCTGTCCCACCGTCGTTTGCTGTGTGGTCATCGTGCTGATGTTGCCGTTTCGCTCCAGGTCTATATAGCCTACGCGGTTGGCATAGTTAGCATCGGTGCTGGTGTTCAGGTTGAATCGGGCGAGCGTGTCGAGTGCGGTGTTGAAGGTGAAGTTGCCGCCCACGTTCCAGTTGCCGTTGATGTTCTCCGGACGCGACTCGCGACCACCCGTCTCCGGGTTATACTTCACCATATTGGCTATTGCATTGCGTGTGGTTGAGAAGTTCACATTGGCAAAGATGAACTGCTGGTGGCGCTCGAAGAAGTCGTTGTAGCGCCAGTTAAAGCGTTGCGTGAACGAAGGCTTCAATCCGGGGTTACCAGATGTGATGTTAAGCGGATTGCTGTCATCAGTGATGGGGAGCAGGTCGGTCATCGATGGCTGACTGGTTGAGCCGCGATACTCGAAGCGCATGTTGCCGCGATCAGAGAGCTTCCAGCGGAAGTTGGCCGTGGGGCTCCAGTTGACGACGGTGCGCTTGGTGACGGTGTCGGTAGTAAGATAGCGATAAGTGAACTCCGATGACTGCGGCACCACCTGCACACCCACGTTGAAGTTGAACTTCTGGCGAACCACGCGCAGCATGATCTCACCCGTATGAATATAGTTGCGGTATTCAGAGAAACGGCTCAGGTTCTTGTCGAAGAACTCCTCGTAGCTGTGACCTTCCAGTCGGTTGAACACTTTGTCCCACTCCCTATAGTCTGGCCACACATCTGTCATATCGAAACGTGGATAGAGACTCTTCTGACTCCAGAAGTCGTAGGTAGAGCGGTAGCTCTTGGTGTAGCGATATTGGAAGCTGTAGCTGAACTGCAGGAACGTGGCGTTGAAGATGGGCTCGCTGTAAGTGAGTCGGGCGCTGTAGTCGTAGTTCTTCTGCGGCGTGACGTTGTAGCGGTTGCGCTGATAGGTGGAGTCGCCCGAAGCCAGCTGATAGAGGCTCACCACACTCTTCGAGAACGACTTCGATGTACCGTCGCTATAGTTGGCTCCCAGGCGCAGGGTGATGTTGCGGCCTCGACCGCCCAGTTTGCGGTTCAGTTGCAGACTGCCCCCTACCCGATGGTTGTCACTGTAGTTGAGCCCACCGTTCAGTCGCTGGTTGACTGCCGAAGTGGAGTCGATGCCCAGCATCTGAGCCACCATCCCCGTGATATTATCAGTCGATGACATATACTTAAAGGGGTCTTGGTTGAACGTAGCCGAAGTGTTGTTCGAGGTTCCGTCGTTCGAGCCCATGCTCCATGTGGGGCGGAAGTTGATGTTCCAGAGCGTGTCGGGCGTCCATTCTATGCGCATCTGAGCGTTCCATGAGTTAGAGCGTGAGAAGCTCTGCCCCACCGACTCGGCAAAGGAGCCCGTCTTGCTGACGAAGTTCTCCGACGAGCTGCGCGACCACACATCGCCGTCACCGTGATTCCAGCGCACGGAGCCGTCCCACTTCAGCCGGTTCTTCTTCTCATAGTTGATGTTCACAGCACCCATCTTCGAAGCCTGCAGACCGTTGCGTCCGCCTCCACCGAAGCGACCACCGCCTCCACCCCCGCCAAAGCCCATATCATTCACGTTGTTGGCACTCAGGAAAGCCATGGCGCGCCACTCATCCTTCATCAAGGCTGCCATGGCGCGTCCGCTGTAGCGGCGCTGGGTGCCTAAGCCTCCATCCACATTGGCAAACATGCCTTTGTTCATGCCGCGCTTCAGTCCGAAGTCGAGCACCGTCTGGTCTTCACCGTCGTCAATGCCCGTGATGCGGCTCAAGTCGCTCTTCTGGTCGTAGGTCTTGATGCGGTCAACGATTGAGGTGGGCAGGTTCTTGATGGCTGTCTTTGTGTCGCCAGTCATAAACTCCTTGCCATCCACCATGATTTTCTTCACTTCCTTACCGTTGATCTTGATGGTACCGTCATCCGACACTTCGGCACCAGGCAGCTTCTTCACCAGCTCTTCGATGACCGAGCCCTCGGGCGTGCGATACGCGCCTGCATTATATATAATGGTGTCGTCCTTCGTCGTCACCTTTGCCAGGTTCTTCACCACCTCCACTTCTTTCAGCATTTTCGAGTCGGGGCTGATGGTGATGGTTCCTAAAGCAAGAGGCTTTCCTCCGGCAATGGTCACATCGCGGTAGAGCGTCTTATAACCTATATAGGTCACGCGCACAATAAAGCGCCCGTCGGCAGGAGCGGTCACTGAGAACTTGCCCGTATCGTTAGTCACGCCGTTGGCCACCATGGTGCTGTCGGCCTTGAGCAGGGCTACGGTGGCTTGTATCACGCCTTGCTGCTCATCTGAGTCAATCACGGTGCCAGTAATGGTACGCTGAGCTAAGACTGAGAGAACTGCCGTGAAAAGCACGGCCATCAGGGTAAGGAAACGCTTCATTTAAACGAACAAATGATTATCAATTTTACACTATTACTGAGATTATGATGAACGAAACGCCTTAAAGTTTAATCGCGTCAGAAAAAAAATACTGAAGTTTTCCCACCTTACTAACTCAACTTTCCCAACTTTTTGAAACCACGAATTTCACGAAAATGACGAATAACCATGCGGCTGATAATAAATTTCACAAATGGTCGTAACGACCAACGTATTTAACGAATTTTGGCAGCGCAGTCAATTTGTACAATTCGCTACATCTTAGATGTAATCGAAAAATACTGTTTTATCATAGAATATTCGTGTCATTCGAGAAATTCGTGGTTAAAAAGAAAAGGTGGGAAACTTTAAATAATAACTATTCGTACAAACTGCGCTCGATAACCTGCGGCATGCGCTTACGCTTGAACTCCGAACCGCGATGACGCTTCAATACGCGCTCTACTGTCTCGGCTCCGTATGCCGTATTGAGTCGCTCCATAGCCTGTTGTAGTGCAGTGGGGTCATGCTTCGCATTCAGATAGGTAAGCAGAATATCGTCCACCTCCTCATAGGTGTGTCCGGGTGCAATCTGAGCCATATCGCCGCCTGCCTCCACACCGTTGCCATCGGTAGGTGTGATGCCATAACCTGCTCGCAGAGCCTTATGGGCAGCACTCTCGGGATCGGTGAACACCTCAGTAAAGAGATACTTGCACAGCTCATACACCTCATGCTTCCACAAACCGCCAATGGGATTATAGTCAGCCACGTCGCCATGAATGGTCCAGAAGCCAAGGTTGTGCTCAGTCAGATTGTCGGTATCCATCACCAGACCACCCGTGACTGACGCTATATTATATAGGTATATCATGCGCAGGCGCGCCTTGATGTTGCCCTGCGAGATGCGGGTCGAGGAATAGCGCTGCTCACACGTGGCCTTCATCAGCAAATATTCTTTCTGCAGATTCTCCACCCAGCTCTCATCACAGAAGCCCTGCATAGCCAGCGAAGCAGAGTCGTTCTCCTCCGTGCTGTTCGATGAACAGGGCAGGCTGACACCGATAAACTTGAATCCCTTTTCAGCATGACGATGCACCACCTCGTGGCAGATGGCAGCAGTCACCGTAGAATCGAGACCGCCAGAGAGACCTAACACCATTGTTTTCAAACCATTGTCAGACAGATAGCGTGCAGTCTCGCTCACCATCGTCTCAAAAGCTTTTTTGTAATCCATATTGACACATTTAAATCATTCAACGCGCAAAAATACGAAAAAATTTCAAAACAAGCACGACAGATATGAAAAACAATAGATGACATCGAACAAATTAATGGGAAAAACATGATACTTTAACCAAACTTTTGCATTTATATACATTATTATGAATATTAAAACGCACAAATGCATACTTCAGACAAAATTTCAGAAGAAATATTCGTTTATTTGCAAACTAACATGTAATTTTGCATGCATATTCAAAAACAATTTCTAAACAATCGGATAATCATGAGCAAACAAAAGAAATTCATTCTTCAAGAAAATGAGATTCCCACACAGTGGTATAACATACAGGCCGACATGGTGAACAAGCCCATGCCCCCCATTCATCCGGCAACAAAACAGCCACTTGGGGTTGACGACCTGGCACACATCTTCCCACGCGAGTGCTGCGTACAGGAACTGGACACCGAGCATGCATGGATTGACATACCCGAGGATGTGCTGGAGAAGTATAAGTTCTACCGCTCCACCCCACTTGTGCGTGCCTACGAATTAGAGAAGGCTCTTGGAACACCAGCTCATATCTACTTCAAGAACGAATCGACCAACCCATTGGGGTCACACAAGGTAAACTCTGCCCTGCCCCAGTGCTACTACGCCAAGCAAGAAGGCACCACGAACGTGACCACCGAAACAGGTGCCGGACAGTGGGGCGCA